>JAGBSP010000046.1 GCA_017631855.1 Clostridia bacterium
GTTGTCACGGCGGTATACGTTAGCTCGGGGGTTGTCCCAAGAACGGAATACTGCCTTAACAGCGCCGATAAGCTGTTCCTTGGGATCGGAGGGGAAGTCCTGACCGATCTTAGCCTTGTACTCAGCCTTGAACTGGTTAGCCAGCTCCTTGAGATCCTCGGCGGTAAGCTCGACGTCGAGCTTGACACCCTTTTCTTCCTTCATCTTATCGATGAGCTCCTCGAAGTACTTCTTGCCGACTTCCATAACGACGTCGGAGTACATCTGGATAAATCTTCTGTAGCAGTCGTAAGCCCAACGAGCATTGCCGGACTTCTTAGCCATAACCTCAACGACCTCTTCGTTCAGACCCAGGTTCAGGATGGTGTCCATCATACCGGGCATGGATGCGCGAGCACCCGAACGAACCGAAACGAGAAGGGGATTCTCAAGATCACCGAACTTCTTGCCGGTAACGCCTTCCATCTTAACGATGTAGTCCATGATTTCAGCCATGATTTCGTCGTTGATCTGACGACCGTCCTCATAGTACTGCGTGCAGGCTTCCGTAGAAATCGTAAAGCCCTGGGGAACGGGAAGACCGATATTGGTCATCTCTGCGAGGTTTGCACCCTTACCACCAAGGATCTCACGCATAGTTGCGTTGCCCTCGGAGAAGAGGTAACAATACTTCTTTGCCATTGGTAAATACCTCCGTATAAAATAAAATTTTTGACAATTTTGCGACTGTAAACGCCACAAAAAGAGCTTGGCGCATTACAGCACCCAATATTATATCATATAAAGTAAGAAATTACAAGGCTTTTTTGAAAAATAGAACCTGAAATGGTAAAATTTTTATGAACAAAGAGAAAAAAAGAAAAATTGCATTGATTTTTTAGAAGGAATATACTATAATATTAAATTGGAATATTACTGATATACGACGGAGATATTATGGCAAATATTTTTGATTTATTCAAACAGATCTCAAAAAACGAGGACACGGCAGGCGGTCCGATCGAATATATTGTAGTGGGACTCGGAAATCCGGGTGCTCAGTACGAAAAAACAAGACATAACGCAGGATTTCTTGCGGTGGATTATCTTACACAAAAATACGGGGCAAGAGTAGACCGAGCAAAGTTCAAAGCACTCGTCGGAGAAACCACGATTGCGGGTAAGCGGGTGCTTCTGATGAAGCCGCAAACCTTTATGAACTCCTCCGGCGAAGCGATTGCCGAAGCGGCTCGATTTTATAAGTGTCCGATGGAGAAGATCATTGTACTTTCGGACGACTTTTTGCTTGACGTTGGACGTCTTCGCGTACGACGCAACGGAACGCACGGAGGTCATAATGGTCTAAAGAGTATTCAGCGCGAGATGTCTTCCACAGAATACCCGCGCATTCGTATCGGTGTCGGACAAAAGCCACATCCCGATTACGATGTGATTGATTGGGTGCTCGGAAACTTCTCTTCGGAGGATTTGAAGCAGATCAGCGATCGTTTTGAATGTCTTTCTCAGGGGCTTGAAAAGATCCTTTTGGGAGACGTGGACGGTGCAATGCAGATTTGTAACGGAAAGTAATTCAATTCGGAGAAATTTATGGCAAATATTCTGACCGATTGCATCCGACGGGACGGCGAGTATGCACAACTGCTGGAAGCAGTCAAGAGCGCAAAAACGGCGAGAACGCCGTTGCCCATTCTTTTGACAGGACTATGTGACGGAGCGGCGGATGCTATAACGGTGTCTTTGATCGAAGATCTGAGAAAAAACGAAAAACGTCCCGCACTTTTGATTTGTCCCGAAGAAAAAGAATGTGTACGCCTCGTAAGACTATTGGAGCAATTTGGACTTCGCGCCGCCTTTTACGTCGGACGCGATCTGACCTTTTATCATATTACCGCCTCTCATGAGTACGAGCATGAGAGGCTACGCGTGCTTTCCGAACTCTTAGAAGATACGCTTGACGCAGTTGTAACCACCCCCGATGCGGCACTGAGCTATACCATTCCCGCAGATCGATTGATTGCCGAGCGGATGCGCATCGAGTACGGAAAAACGACAATTGAGCCTTCCGAGCTTGCGACGCGCCTTGTGGAAGCAGGCTACGTTTCTGCCGAGCTCGTCGACGCCCCCGGTCAGTTTGCCGTACGCGGCGGAATTATAGACGTTTATCCCGCTGTAGCAAGCTTTATCGATATTGACGGGCAGAGAACCGTCGGCTCCTATCCTTTCCGTATAGAGCTGTTTGGTGACGAGATCGACCGTATGGAGATTTTCGATCCTACGACACAACGAATGACCGTGACGCTTGACGTTGTGGAGTTTTCTCCCGCGAGAGAGGTTCTTTTGGACAAAACTGCCAAGGAGGCACTCAAGAATGCCATCGAAGCTTGGCACGCCAAAAGCAAGGACGAGCGCGCACGCGCCGAGATGACGAGAGAGCTTGTGGCACTTGAAGCCGGCGTGGACGTCAATTTTATCGATAAATATCTGACGCTGATCTATCCCGAACGAGTGAGCCTTCTCGATTATTTCGGCAATAGAACCACGGTTCTTTTGCGCGGAACGTCGGCTTCGATGGATCGCATTAAGGCGGCAGAATGGCATTTGCATCAAACGGTCGAGGAGCTCCTTGAGAGTGGAACGATCGCACCGAAATATACCGATTACGCCAAGCCTCAAACAAGCTTTGAGATGTTCCTTGAACAGAACGTCACCGTACACCTCGATTCTCTCGGACAGGGAATGTCCGGAAAAAAGCTTGGCGCAATGTTTACCTTCCGTACAAAGCATATGGTTTCGTATTGTGAAAACTTGGAGCTTCTTTGTGAGGATCTCGAGGGATATTTGCGCGGCGGTTATCGAATTTTGCTGATTGCCGAAAACGAGGCGGCGGCAAAGAACCTTTCTGCCTTACTACGCGACAGAGGATTTTCTTCGCTTGTAGAAGCTGAAACAGGCGCAGGTGGATTAGATGCGCTTCCGAAAAACACGTTGCTCGTTCATTGGAAACAAACGATTCGCGGATATGAATTGACAGTTCCCAAGATTGCCGTCCTTTCAACGGCACCCGAATCCCGTGACGGTGCGCTGACGGCAAGCGGAGCGCTTAAACGAAAAAAGAAAAGACGCAACGGAACCGAAACGATCCTTTCCTATAACGATCTTGAGGTCGGTGATTTCGTCGTGCACGAGATTCACGGTATCGGACAGTATATGGGAATCGAAAACCTGACGGTCGACGGTGTCAGCCGCGATTATATCAATATCCGCTATGCAGGGAGTGACCGACTCTTCTTGCCCGTAGAACGTCTGGATATGGTGTCCAAATATATCGGGGCACATTCCGATGACGGACTCGTCAAGCTCTCTCGCTTCGGCGGTGCTGAATGGGGAAGAGCCAAATCCCGTGCAAAGTCGGCAGCCAAGGAAATGGCAAAGGATTTGATCAAGCTTTATGCTGAGCGTAGCCGTAAGCCGGGATACGCATTCCCGCCCGACGACGATATGCAAGCCGATTTTGAAGCGGCATTTGAATTTGAGGAAACCGATGCTCAGCTTGCCGCGATCGAAGAGATCAAAGCCGATATGATGTCTCCTGTTCCGATGGACCGACTGCTTTGCGGTGACGTTGGATTCGGAAAAACAGAGGTCGCAATGCGCGCCGCATATAAAGCGGTGATTGGCGGAAAGCAGGTCGCAATTCTTGTACCCACAACGCTTCTTGCGTTGCAGCATTATCAGACGATGACCAGCCGTATGCGCCCATTCTTGGCGAATGTCGATATGATTTCGCGCTTCCGCACTCCGAAGCAGCAAGCGCTGTCTCTGCGAAAGCTCAAGCGCGGTGAGACCGATATTATCATCGGAACGCACCGTCTGATTGGTAAGGATATCGAGTTCAAAGATCTCGGACTTCTCATCATCGACGAGGAACAGCGCTTTGGTGTTGCACAAAAGGAAAAGCTCAAGCAGCTCGCGCAAAACGTCGACGTTCTGACCTTAACGGCAACGCCGATCCCTCGTACACTGAATATGGCAATGGGTGGCATTCGCGACATTTCGGTGCTCGACGAAGCACCGGGGGATCGACTTCCCGTACAGACCTACGTGCTCGAATACGACGAGCTGATTATCATTGAGGCGATTCGCAGAGAGCTTCGCCGCGGCGGACAGGTCTTCTATCTTTATAATTTCGTCGAAAGCATTGATGAGTGTGCGGCAAAGCTGGCAAGGGCAATTCCCGAGGCAAGAATTACCGTCGCGCACGGAAAAATGGATAAGGAGCACCTCGAGGATATCTGGGGAGAGATGCTCGCAGGACAGATTGATATTCTCGTCTGTACCACAATCATCGAAACGGGAGTGGATATTCCTAACGCGAATACATTGATCGTCGAGGGTTCGCACCGCTTGGGACTCTCACAGCTCCATCAAATCCGCGGACGTGTCGGACGTTCGGCGCGCCGCGCGTATGCTTACTTTACCTATCCTAAGGATAAAACCGTCAACGAGGTTGCCACTAAGCGCCTCGAAGCCATTCGCGAATACGCCGAATTTGGCGCAGGCTTTAAGATTGCGATCCGAGATCTCGAAATCCGAGGTGCGGGAAATCTTCTTGGTGCGGAACAGCACGGTCATCTCGATGCCGTAGGCTACGAGCTTTATATCAAGCTTCTGAACGAGGCGGTACTCGAGGAAAAGGGAGAAAAGCCACCGGAAAAGATCGAGTGTATCGTGACCTTGCGAAGCGACGCGTATATTCCCGAAAAATACGTGGCTTCTTCGGCGCAACGAATGGGACTTTATAAACGCATTGCGCTCATTGAAACGCCCGAAGACCGCGACGATATCATCGACGAGCTGATCGATCGCTACGGCGACGTACCAAAGCCGACGCAGAGTCTTTTGATGGTCGCGCTTGTCCGCGCGGCGGCAATGCGTTGCTCGATCAGTACGATCATTGAGGAACAAAGTGAGATTCGCGTCACACCGTCGGTCTTTGACTTTGAGGTGTGGTCGGATCTTTCCGACGAGCATCGCGGAAGAATTCGCGTCATTATGTCGGAGCATCCTACCGTAGTGATCCGAAAGCAAAAGGACGAGGATGTTCTGAACTTCCTGTACCGACTTTTCTGCCGTTATGCAGAGCTTCTCAAAAATTATATGTAAAAAGTTCAAGAGCATAAAACTCAAAACGAAAGGAACGATAAAATGAAAATGATGAAACGACTGATAGCCCTTGGGTTGTCCTTGCTTCTGCTTCTGTTTTGCTTTGTCGGTTGTTCTTCCAAGGGCCCGAAGATGATGAAGCTGGGAGATTCCGAGATTACGCTCAACCTGTTCTATCTCTATTTGTCCCGAATGAAGGGAACCTATTGCGCGACATACGGAATTGGTGCGGAAGATGATGAGCATTGGGATACGGTGATGGACGCATCGGGCAAAACCTATAATGAATACTATACCGAATTCGTTTTGGAGCAGGCCAAGAGCTATCTTGCCGCTTGCCATGTGTTTGATGAGCTAGGATTGGAGCTTCCCGATTCTTACGTCGAGGAGATCGATTCTGAAATTGACCGTATGATTGAGCAGGAAGCGGATGGATCGAAGAAGGAATTCAATAAAATGCTTGCTGAGTTCGGTGCGAACGTAGCCATTCTTCGTGAGGCTTATCTTGTGGAAGCGAAGATTGCGTATCTGCAGGATCATCTCTATGGCGAAAAGGGTGGAAAGATCGGCGGAAAAGCCTACGAGGACTATTATCAGGAAAACTATGCGCGCTTTAAGCATATTCTTTTCACGACCTTTGAATACGTCTATGAAGAGGACGAAAATGGTGACGCTATTTACTATAAAACCAAGGATTCCTCTAGGATTTCTTACGATACCGAAAAGGGAAAAGCCAGTGACAAAAAAGATATCAATGGCGATACGATTTATTTGACCGAGGATGGCAAGATCGCATACGACAAGGTCAACGGACAGAGAAGACGAATGACCAATGAGGATAATACCTACCAAACGATGCCTCTTTCTCAGGAACGAATCGATCAGATTCGTGCGGACGTGAAGCTGGTACACAATGAAGCGGTAGAGGGAAGTTATTCTGTATTTGATGAACTGGTGCAAGACTATTATCCCGAGGAAACCTACAAAAACGGCTACTATATTACCAAAACGTCGGACACCGCTTGGAACGAGGTTCGCGATAAGGTATTTACCATGGAAAAGGGCGAAATTGCAGAGATTGAATCGGATTGGGGAATTCATATCGTGATGCGTTATGAGCTCGAAGAAGCAGGCTACGACAACCCCGACAATGCCGACTTCTTCATCAGCACCCAAACGGGAACCTATACCTTCCTTCCTGCACTAAAGCAGTATCTGCTTTCGGAATACGTTAAGCCTTATCTTGAAGAGATCAAGTTGGACGAAGCCATTCTGAAGAGAGCGGATATGAAGAGCGTTGCTCCGAACTTCTATTATTAAATAAAACACAAAGCCGCCACGAAACCGTGGCGGCTTTTTTTTGTAAACGAAAACCCCGCCATAGTGGCGGGGTTCAATAAAGGTTAACCGGTGAGAAGAAATCCTCCAAATATGATATAATAAGTTCGACCTGCCA
>JAGBSP010000047.1 GCA_017631855.1 Clostridia bacterium
CCGAAGGAAAATGGAGGCGTAAGCCGACAAGACAGAGTCGCAGCTTGCCACAGGCAAGCATAACTTTCTGAAAAAGTTTGATCAAAACTTTCCGCTAAAAAAATTTTTAGATTACCCAACCTTTTCCGCAAATTCCGTGTCTTATTGGTGTAAGACATAAATCGAGGTAATGCAAATGAAAAACTACAAGGAACACAGAGATTCGATTCTGGTCGATATGACACTTCTCGGGGACGAGCGCGCCTTCGAGGAGCTTGTCAAGCGCCACGAAAAGAACGTCAAGGGCACCGCCTACAAAACCACGGGCAACACCTTCTCCGCTGAGGATGCGGCGCAGGATGCCTTCGTTTCGGCGTGGCTTAACCTTGACAGCCTCTCCGACCGCGATAAATTCGGCTCGTGGGTGTGTTCCATTGCCAAAAATCACGCCCGCAATCTCGTCCGCAAGTACAAAAACGCCGCCGCTGACATCAGTCTGACCCTTCTTGAGGAGGTCGACCTGACGGGCAGCGACGAAAGCGGTCTTTACGAGCTTCTTTCATCCGCATCCATCGGCGAGGCGGAGCGCGATTCGCGGCTACATGAAGCGCTCGATGCTCTCAGCGAAAAGATTCGCGAGACGATCAATCTGCATTACTTCGAAGGACTTTCGATCGCCGAGATCGCCCAGAGGCTTTCCCTGCCGGCGGGAACAGTCAAGTGGCGCCTCTGCGAGGGAAGACGTCAACTGAGAAAGGAATACGGAATTATGGAAAAGGATTACACCGAACACGAAGATATCGTTGCCCGCGTTATGCGAAAGGTCAAGGAATTCAGGTTTCTTACCCATCAGAACGATCGCTCGTGGTTTCCCAAGTATTATGAAACCATACTGAACATCGTCACCGATCTTTCCGACTCGGCAGAAAAAAGCCATGCACTTGCAGACGTTCTTATGCAAGGATATTGGTGGCATCACGGTCAAAAAAGCAAAGAAATATTAGCCGAAATTAAAGAAAATGCAATTAACGGACGAAATGAAGAAGTACTTTCCACGGTATTATTCGTCGAAAACACACGAATCAACGGAATTGTAAACCAGATCAAGGATATGGAAGAAAATCTCATTCCGTTTTGCAGAGAAAAAAAGTTCCGATACGTGGAAGCTTATCTGATTTTCTGGCTTGGCAGACTAAAGCTTATGCGCGATAAAGAGGCAAGCGAAGAAAGTCTTGAGCATTTCAGAGAAGTTCTCCATCTTCTGCCGCCCTCCGAGCCATACTATGCACTTTCAAGCGCAGTGATCGATCTCATAAACCGTCACGGGTACAACCCCGAAATGAACATTCAGGCAACGGGAGAGGAATACCGATACGTTGACGGCAAGCTCTACTTCTGGATCCAACCCGGATTCGGCAGAGAAATTGCAGGACTTGAAAGTGCGCTGTTCTTCTATGCATCGCAATGCGATTCGATGATACTTGACGAAAGCATTCGCCTCGGCGATTCAATCACCTCAAGCGACGGAAGATATACGCTCTCGTGCGTTTCGGAAACCGAAACCGTCAGCACTCCCGCAGGACTTTTTGAAAACTGTCGAGTTTTCCGCCTTGAAGGACCTATCCGCATAACGGAAACCGCGTTTTGCGAGGGTGTTGGTATTGTCAGCCAAAAGCTTACGAAAGACGGCTATTCGCATGAATGGAAGCTTTCGGAATATAAAGCCGAAGGGTCTGGCATTCTGCCATTTGCCGCAGGCAACGAATGGAAATACACTTGCACCGGAAACGGAGATTTCTCAGCCGTGGTCGAGTCAATCTACCGTGTCACTTCCTTTGACGGCACTTCCGCAGTTGTCGCGCACAATTACTGCCGTTCAGAGCTTCTTTACAACCGCGCAAGCTTCCGCGGAAATATTCTCGAAGCGGTTCACTCCCTCTATATTGCCAAAAATCACCGCACCATTCCTTCCATCAAGTCAGCAGATGCTTTGAGGCGCGCCTATGCTTGCGCAGAAACAAAGACAGATCGTATTTTTGCCGAGATTGCCCAAAAGGTCGCGCTGAACATCTGTGAAAACAGCCACACAAACCCCGATTTCAAAGAACAGAGCATCCGCGACTGCTTTGAAGCTGAAGTCGTAGCCGTGCGGGACGGCAAAACATACTTCACCCGAATTCCGAACAAGCAGCATGAATACGAATTCTCTTCTTATTTGCCATTTGAGCTTACCAAAGAAAGCTACCCCGTTATGTATAACACGATCTATTCTATACTGAATGAAACCGCTGGCGTGCTTTGGAGTGACAAATGGGTAGACGGTTATTATGAAAAAGGCAAGATCGAGTGGGGACGTTTCCAAGGTCACGACTACCGCATTGAGGTAAACGTCGAGGACTGCCAAACAAATCTCGGAACCTTCAAAAATTGCCGCAAGGTCTTCGTCAACGCCTCAAAATTCCCGCAAGGATACTACTACCGCGGCGGACACAAAACATATTGGTTCGCGCCCGGCATCGGAATCGTCAAGATGACGGCTCTTCACCACAAAAAGACTTGCACGTCAATTTGGGAACTGACCGAATATCGAGGTGAGGGGAGTGAAAACGAATATTTCCCCCTCGGCGACGGATTCTTCCGACGTTATGAGGCAGTTAATATGCATCCGGACTACTCCGCCTCGGTCGAATACACCTATTCCGACAACGGCGGCGAGATCAACATCTTTCGCTGTGCGACGGGAAGGATGAAACGAGAGGCGTACGAGACAGCTAAAGCGAACGATGTAGAATGAAAAAGAGTTTATGTCTATGAATAAGGAAGTTGTTATTGATAAATGTAAAGCATATATACAAAAAAATCTGACCGTCTTTGTTTTTTACGGCGTACTTTTCATGTTTTACATCTCGCTCTGCAATTTTTCGACCGCTGCTACAATCATCGTGTTCTTCATATCTTACAGTTCAGCTATGACAGCCAACCGTTACGGACGGATCAAACTGATCAAATGCGAGCGAGCGGGTACTCTTAATATGAAGAGAAGACTTATCTTCACGCATCTTTCACTATTCCCAATCTATTTCATCTGGATTCTTACGGCTTTGGTTGCGCAGGATCTGTCAGGCGCATGGATGGCTATCAGTTTGCCGATAGTCATCATCAGCATTATGAGTATCTCTATTCTGCTTGATCTCTTTTGGGAACGCTCCAAACGCTATATATTCTGGCTGTGCCAGCTCGGCGCATATGCGATCTGCTTCTTTATTGGATTTGGATTGGCGCAGCTGGTTTCTTAATACATTCCTGGATGATGTTGCACAATAATACTGATAAAGCCCCGAAATTTATCAAAAACGATACGCTAAAACAAATAGTTCTTTAACTTTTTTGTTCACTTCAATCGTTCCACGGGGTGCAAGGGCTTTGCCCCTGCACCCCTGCTTTGTAAGAACGACCAGCGTGTTTTGGGTGCAATGAGGCGCACTTTATTGTTATTTAGGAGATCAATATGGCTAAAATTGAGCTGAACCTACACCTATTAAAAAAATCTCTCAATCAGGAGCGGGGCAAAATATTTAAAAAATACACCGATAAATGGAACTTGGTCGTAGCAAGCCAAAACATTGAGCATATTGCTATCCCGCGCGGTATTCTTTTCGGTTGGGGATTAATGATACTGGTTCTACAGACTCTTGCGGTGCTTGCCCCCCTTGAAATTTTTCTGCAAATTGCCGGATTAGTATGGATGCTTCTGTTTCTGCTCTTTCGACAGTATTTCCGAGTATGGCGACGGTACTATTCCCTCTTCTGGCCTATTATCGTCCACCTCTCCGCACTTATCGCGGCAATCTATGTTAAAGCGAGGTACTTCTGATGTATACTTTCTTCGAGAGAAAATATTTACCGATCTGCGACGTCGAAGTCCTTAGAAGCCTCGGAGCGGATGATCTGCTTTATAATTCCAAGATCAACATTACGGATTATTTCAGTGATGACATTGACGTACTGAAAAGGCGAAGCATCGTTTTCAGCGATGCACTAAAAATCAGGGGGCTTTATGAGCTTCTCGACAGCATAAGCGGCAAGCTTTCGGCTATTTCCGATGTTCTGCGAAGCGAAATCGAGATTGGTGACAAAGAACGCTCGATCTTTAGCGCAAAGCAGCTCGAGCTCTATTTTGAGATCATCGACGAAGCCGAAAACTATTACACATCGCTCCCCGAAACAGAGCATTTTGCGTCCGAGGAATTCGCAGAGCTTTTCGGTCGCATTCACGGCATCGCAACGAGCCGCGAATATCACGATCTTAAGGTAGGTACTCGTAAGCTTATCGATAGAATCACGCGAATCAAAAGCATTTCGGTTGGATTTAATTTCGACGCGCGTCTTTCACCCGTCGAGATGGGAATTATTTCAGTTAACGATCAATATATCGAATCGGGCAAGCTGGTTGACAAAATTCTGCGCATGGATTTTACCCCCAATGGTTTGCAAGCTATTGAGCCTATCATAGCTGTTGACAAATCGCTCAAGCACGACGAATTTGCGCTTCTGCAGGATTCAATTCTCCGCTCGGTCGATAAAATATTTGTCCGTGCAGTTAAAAATTGGCCGCGCGAATTTAGCAAATACATCGCGGACAACCTTGCGTTTCTGCTTGATCTGCTCCCTGATCTGCAATTTATTCTCGTTGTCACCAAGATTCACAAAAAGCTGACCGAATCGGGCGTTCCGATGTGTATTCCGCATTATCACACCAAGGAAGAACGCATTTTCCGCGCAAAGCAACTCTATAATCCCGCACTTGCCATCAGAATGAGCGAGGCGGGAACTATCAAATCTATCGTTTCAAACGACATTGAATTTGACGAAAAAGGTCATATATACATTCTCACAGGCCCCAATAACGGCGGTAAAACGGTATTTCTCGTTTCTGTCGGAATGGCGCAGATACTCGCACAGCTCGGAATGCTCATTCCCGCAAAAAGCATAGAGATCAGTCCCGTCGACCACATCTACGTTCATTTTCCGAAATACTCGGCAAATGAAAAAATGGGTCGACTTGAGGACGAATGTGCGCGGATCAAGGGAATTTTCGACAGCATCAACAAGTACAGCCTTTGTCTTTTCGACGAAACCTTTTCCTCGACCGATTCGGACGAGGGCTGTGAATTGGCATTTGAAATCCTCCGCGCTATTGAGTGCTACGGTGCGTACGCCATTTTCGGCACTCATTTTCATCACCTGAGCCACCGCGTCAACGAAGCCAAGGCGGACGGCGAATGCTCGGGATTCGATCACCTGAGTGCAGGTATCTCGGACGGCAAGCTCCGCACCTACCGCATCACGCGCGGCAGACCCGAGGGCAAGAGCTACGCCTCGGATATAGCGGCGAAATACGGAGTATCGTTTGATAACTTGATTTCAAATATGAAAAACTAAGTGCCCAATTATAAAAATCCCTCCCGCTTGCGAGAGGACTAGGTGGGGAGCCGGCGGCACGCGAGGCGACAGAGTCAATACTTCCCTACATTCGGGAAGTATTGACTCTGTCCAAAAATCCGAAGCAAAGCTTCGTATTTTTGAAGCATAGAAGCGAAAGCTGAAGCTTTCGCATTGAAATGAGGCTCCGCCTCATACTCCGCAAACTTTTGAAAAAGTTTGATCAAAACTTTCATGCGTTTAACCAAAATCTTTGATTTTTTGAATAAATATTCAAATTCCTCTTGACAAATTCCCATTTTTGTAGTAAAATATCCGCATAAAGCTATGATTGAAAGTTCAGTAAGAATTCACGGTACACCGTGCAGAGAGCTGTCGGAGGGTGCAAGACAGAGGGTGGTGGATTCCGAATTACCTTTCGGGAGCTGTGTGCAGAACGGATTTTTCCTAAAGGCACAACGGGTTGCCTCCGTCATCGGGCGACACATTGATTAGATGTGCGTAAGGCTCGTCTCCGTAAGGAGCGGGTGAAGCAAAGTGGTAACACGGCTATATCAGTCGTCTTTGCATCCATCACGGTTGCAGAGGCGTTTTTCTTTTGCTTCCGAAATTCAAGGAGAATTACCATGCCTATTACTGAAATTTTAGTCCGCAACGCGGCTTTTTACCCGAATGACGTTGCGCTTGTTGAGATCAACGCGGCTCTTGAGCCGACAGAAAAGCTCACGTGGAAGGAATATTCGCTGATGCAGTCCACCGGCGGTGAAAGCTATCGCCGCGAGATGACTTGGAGCGACTTCGATCAGCGCGCAAACCGTTTTGCTAACCTTCTGATGACCCGTGGAATTCAAAAGGGGCAGAAGGTTGCGATCCTGCTTATGAACTGCCTTGAATGGCTTCCCGTCTACTTCGGCATCCTCAAGGCGGGCGCGGTTGCCGTTCCCCTCAATTTCCGCTACACCGCCGACGAGATCAAATACTGCCTTGAAAAGTCGGATTCCGAATTTCTCGTTTTCGGTCCCGAATTTACGGGACGAGTTGAGGAGATCTGCTCCGCTCTGCCGCAGATCAAAATGTGGAACTACGTCGGACGCGACTGTCCTTCGTTTGCCGAGAGCTACGACAGACTCGTGACCTTCTGCTCGACCAAGCCGCCCGCAGTTCCGCTTTGCGACCGCGATTACGCCGCCATCTACTTCTCAAGCGGCACAACGGGCTTCCCAAAGGCGATCCTTCACGATCACAAAGCACTTATGCACGCTTGCGAAGTCGAGCAGGCGCACCACTCGCAGACGCGTGAGGACTGCTTCCTCTGCATCCCGCCCCTTTATCACACCGGCGCAAAGATGCACTGGTTCGGCTCCTTCCTTGCGGGCTCAAAGGCAGTCCTGCTCAAGGGCGCGGCACCCAAGCAGATCATCAAGGCTGCATCGGACGAGCATTGCACCATCGTGTGGCTCCTCGTTCCGTGGGCGCAGGACATTCTCGACTCGATCGACCGCGGCGAGATCAATCTTGACGAATACTCCCTCGATCAGTGGCGACTGATGCACATCGGTGCACAGCCCGTCCCCCCGAGCCTTATCAAGCGTTGGAAGGAAAAATTCCCGCACCATAAATACGATACGAACTACGGCCTTTCCGAGTCGATCGGTCCCGGCTGCGTACACCTTGGCGTTGAGAATATCCACAAGGTCGGCGCGATCGGCAAGGCGGGCTACGGCTGGGAGACCAGAATCGTTGACGAACGCCGCCGCACGGTCCTTGCGGGCGAGGTCGGTGAGCTTGCAGTCAAGGGTCCCGGCGTTATGAAGTGCTACTACAAAGATCCCAAAGCGACCGACGAGATCCTCGGCGAGGACGGCTGGCTCTACACGGGCGATATGGCGCGTGAGGACGAGGACGGCTTCATCTGGCTTGTTGACAGAAAGAAGGACGTCATCATCTCGGGCGGCGAGAACATTTATCCCGTTCAGATCGAGGATTTCCTCCGCTCGAATGCAAAGATCAAGGACGTTGCCGTTATCGGTATTCCCGAAAAGCGACTCGGCGAGATCACACTTGCCGTTATCGAACTTAAAGAGGGAGAAAGTATGACCGAGGAAGAAGTTGCAAACTTCTGCCTTGAGCTTCCCCGCTACAAGCGCCCGAGAAAGGTCGTCTTCGCAAAAGTACCGCGTAATCCTACCGGAAAGATCGAAAAACCCGCCCTCCG
>JAGBSP010000048.1 GCA_017631855.1 Clostridia bacterium
ATATTCCTCCTTAGCTCAGTCGGTAGAGCGCATGACTGTTAATCATGATGTCGCTGGTTCAAGCCCAGCAGGGGGAGCCAACAAAAGAAGCAGGTACGCAATCGCGTGCCTGCTTCTTTTGTTCACTTGTCTTTGTTTGACTTCAATCAATAAGATCGTGCAGTAAACACGAACCGAGCGTAGCGAGGTGACTGGCAACGTTTGCGTAAGCAAACTTGCGGTTGAGCGCAGCGAAACCTTTAATCCTATGATGTCGCTGATGTCCATTGTTGACACCTCCTCGTTTTTGTGCTATAATAACCTCCAAAAAGGCGGTGATACTTGTTCAAGCATCACCCCGTGATGCGTGTTAATCAGGGTGTCGCTGATTTTATTTCCCATTAAAATCCACGAATTTTGCTATCTTCTCTCAACTAACGTGATGTTGAATGGATATAGAAAATATGCTACAATATAAACAGAAGAGCGCACTTCGAATTTTTGAGATAGGTACTTTATATGAATTTAAATTTTTTTGAAAATTTCAAGCAATTACGAAAAGAGAAAGGCGATACGCAAGAAAATATCGCAGAGGTTCTCGGAGTAACAGGGCAAACCGTTTCTCGTTGGGAGCTTAATATATGCTATCCCGATATTGAATTGTTGCCGTCTATCGCCAATTATTTTGGTGTTACGGTGGACGCTTTGCTTTCCAACGATAACAATTCAAAACAAAAGGATCGTGAGATATTTTACGAAAAAATAGGAACGCTTGATTGGAAAAACAGTACGGAGTGTATTGATTTCGTGAAAGGATATTGTCGAAAATATCCCGAAGATGACGAATATGCATATCAGCTTGTTTGCTATATCAGCAACTATGCCGCTGGAAATGAGGAAAGAACTGCAAGATTTATGCCGATTTTGCTAAAAACGGCAGAAAAATTATTGGAAACTCGTTATCGCTCAAGCGTTATTCAGGAAATGACTGCACTTTGCACGGGAGAAGAGCTTAATAAATGGTTAGACATGGCACCTTATTCCGGATTTAGCAGAAGATATTGTTTGATCAATCGTGCTATGGTGCGCGATGAAAATCAAGGTTGGTATATCCAACAGGGGTTGGAAATGCTCGAAACCTTGGCAGATCAGTTGGATAGGCGTTGTCCAGATACCTTTGGCGCGGAGAAAAAAGCGGAATATCAGCGAGAGATTTTGCACGTGATTGAGTCCTTTGGTACAAACAGGGAGATTCCCGACGGATGGAAAATGTTTTATGCTTATAAGCAGTTGGTTCTTTCCGCTTGCCTTTTCGGACAGAAAAAGATGGATGAGGGATGGAGAGAATTTGATTCCGCCATTGAAAAATGCAAGTACATTTATGCGCTTGATAAAGATTGGCTATCTATCGGCGGTAGCCTTTTCTCGAATCTGAAGGTTAGCAAGGATTGGAATTACGCGATTGACGAGCAGGGAAATAAGCATAAGCTGTTTGCACTTGTCAGATTATCCTTTTATCACATGTATATCATATGTGATCTTTTAACCAATGCAAGATGGGCGTGGTTTAACTCGGTTAGAAATACCGAAAAATATTGCGAAGCTGTTGCTTGGGTACAAAGCATAGAAAAAGCTCAAGAGGAAGAATAAAATTTTATTTTTCAATATTACCTTCCGAGGCAAACGCCTCGGGAGGCTCAAATCAATGCCCCTCGCATCCCCGAGGGGGAGTATACATCTTCTTCCAACCAAATGGAGATATTTTGCCTTGGAATCTCCAAACAAGTTCTTTACTTTTTTACATCTTTGCATTATAATGTAATTACAAGATCGGTTTTGAATTTTATTTTAGGAGATTATTATGTCTATCGGTGAAAATATTGCTCGTTTAAGAAAAGAAAAAGGTTGGACACAATCCGAACTTGGAGAAAAGATTGGTGTTTCCAATCAAGCTGTTTCAAAATGGGAATCAGGAATGACGATGCCTGATATTACGTTGTTGCCGTCTTTGGCGGATACGTTTGGTATCTATATTGACGAATTATTTTCAAGAGACGTTAAAGCGGAGATACATTATGATCACTGTGCGGAGTTTCCTTGGCCTGACGACGATGTGATCAGAATTTTGCAAACGAAAGGCAAGAAAATCCTCAAGGTGCAAGAAAACAATTCTTTTATGGAGATTGTTTTTCCGAAAAACTGCAATGAAACAACGAAGCAATATTTTAAGATCGAGGTTTTGGGAAATCTTTTGTGTGATAGCAGTATCAACGGTGACGTCGTTTGTCAAGGAAAGCTCGATTGCCATGAAATCAACGGTGACGTCGTTTGTCATGGAACGCTCGATTGCCATGAAATCAACGGAAACCTTCGTTCAGACGGTGGAATTTATGTGAAAGTGGTCAACGGTGAAAGAACATCATATCGTGTGAAAATCGCAAACCAAGGTCAGGAAATTCCGTCAAATGTCAATTTAAATGATATCCGCGAGGAATTAAAAAAAGTCGTTCCCGACGTCGGTTCTACCTCTAAATTGCTTCATATGATAGCTGAAGATATCTCTGGAAATTTGGAGATGACCGATGAAAATATTGAGCGATGGTTAGACGCTTACCGGGATCTGTATAAGGGAATGAAGACAAAGAAATAAATTTGTTCATAAACAAAAGTCCGAGGCTATGACTCGGGCTTTTCTTGCATCATTTTACTAAAAATGTTTCAAAAGTCTTTACAAATCCGAAAATAAGTGGTATAATGAAGCTGTCAATTAAAAAATTCCAGACAAGGAGTAAAAAATCATGAAATTAATTATTAAAGACAATTATGATGCAATGAGTGCATGGGCTGCAGAACATATTGCCGATGCGATCAACAATCACAAAGAGGACCGTCCGTTCGTTCTTGGATTGCCCACCGGTTCTTCTCCGATTGGCGTTTATAAAAATCTGATTAAGATGAATAAGGAAGGAAAGGTTTCCTTTAAAAACGTAGTTACCTTTAACATGGACGAGTACGTTGGTCTTCCCAAGGATCACGACCAGAGCTACTGGTATTTTATGCACGACAACTTCTTCAACCACATCGATATCCCCGCAGAGAATATCAACATTCTGAACGGTATGGCAGAGGACCTCGAGGCTGAATGCCAGCGTTATGAGGATAAGATTGCTTCCTACGGCGGAATTGATCTCTTTATGGGCGGTAGCGGCGTTGACGGTCACATTGCGTTCAACGAGCCCTTTACGTCTCTGTCTTCGAGAACGGGTGTTCGTGCTCTGACCGAGGATACGCTCATCGTGAACTCTCGTTTCTTTGATAACGATCCCAACAAGGTTCCGAAGACCGCTCTTTCGGTTGGCGTAGGTACTGTTTGCGATTCGAAGCAGGTTCTTTTGGTCATCAGCGGACACAACAAGGCACGCGCTCTTCGCCAGTGTGTAGAAGGTGGCGTTAGCCATGCTTGCACGATCAGCGCACTGCAGATGCATCCCGATGGAATCATCGCTTGTGACGAGGCTGCTTGCGGCGAGTTGAAGGTTGACACCTACAAATACTTCAAGGAAATCTACAAAAACGAGAAGTAATTTCAAAGTAATATCAAAGAAGCAAGTCATTCGACTTGCTTCTTTTTTGCGCGATTTATAGCGAAGGATTGACGGATAATTACAAAATTCCCTTGACAAACATACCAATAAATGATAAAATAAAAGTTAATGAAAAAAATAAATAGGTAAGGAGTTGGTTTTTTCATGGGTAGTGACAGTATACCTTTATGGATTATCTTTTTTATTTGTGTGATTGGAGGCGCATATTTTGCTGCCACCGAAAGCTCTTTTTCGGCGGTGAACAAAATCAAGATCAAGGCGCTTGCTGATGACGGTAATAAAAGAGCCCAAGGTGTGATGTATATTCTCAACAAGTTTGACAAGGCGCTGACCACCCTTCTTTTGGGAAATAACGTGACCAAGATTGCGGGAGCTGCCGTATTTACGATTCTTGCCACGGATATTTTTCGTGAGAAGCTTGGCAAATCCGACGATTTTCTGGATTCCTTTGCCTTTTCAATGATCTGCTCTGTGATGAGTACAGTAATCATTTTCCTCTTTAGCGAAATGATTCCCAAAAGCTTTGCTAATGACCGCAGTGAGTCGGTATCCTTGTTTTTTGAAGGATCTCTTCGATTCCTGATGAAGATCTTAAAGCCATTTTCGGCATTCTTCGGTCTGATTTCTGATTTTGCATCGAAATTGTTCTCGAAAAAGGAGGCAGAGCCTTCTATTACCGAGGACGAGCTGACCGAGATTATCGAGACGGCAGAGGAAGAGGGAATCGTGGACGAGGAGCAAAGCGATATGCTTAAATCGGCGTTGGAATTTGCTAAGACTACGGTGGGAGATATTATGACGATGGAGAAGGATATTGACTTTATCCGTGTCAATGCCACTCCCGCGGAAATTCTGGAGACAATCCGAAATACCAATCACTCGCGTTTGCCTGTCAAGGCGGAGAATTCCGAGCGCGTCGTGGGTATTTTGCGTACTCGAACTTATTTGATCGAGCATAAACGAAATCCCAACCTTCGGTTGCGGAGTGTGATGAAGCCGCCGTATCTCGTTCGCAAGGACGCGAAGATTGACGATCTTCTCACTGATATGAGACAGCACAAGCTGCAGGTTGCTATGGTTCTTGACGATCAGAAGAAGGTGATCGGTCTTGTGACCATCGAGGACATCCTTGAGGAGCTGGTTGGTGAAATCTTCGACGAGGAAGACGTGGTTGACCAGAATTTCCAGACGCTTGGCGGAAACAAATACATGGTGAATACGCATATGCTGGTTGGTACCGCTTACGAGCGGATGGGTCTGGGACCCGCTCCAAGAAAGATTGCAACAAAGCCTTTGCTTTCTTTTATTTTGGAAACGTTGGGGCATTTGCCGGAGGAGGAAGAGTCCTTCCTTTACGAAAACATTAGATATACGGCAAAAACTGTGATAAACGGACGGCTGACTGAGGTGACCGTTCATATCCTTGACGAGGACGATCTTGCTGCGCTGAGGGCGGCAGAGTCCGATGAGGAGGTGACGGCATGACCTTTGCGGCACACTTTGCAAATATGTGGTGGGCATACGTGGTTATTTTTGGAATGATCTGTCTGTCCGCATACTTCTCAGCTTCTGAGATTGCCTTTAACACTGCCAACAAGATGCGTTTGCGGAAGGCGTCCGAAGGCGGATGCTGTACGGCAAGGATTGCTTATCACATTTGCGATAAGTTTACTACCTCGCTGTCCGCAATTCTGATCGGCAACAACCTTGCCAATATTGCGGTTTCTACCTGCACGACGTTGATCGTGATGGATCTGTTTCGGAATAACGTTGCCCTCGCTTCCACGATTTCAACGATTCTGATTACGGTTGTAATCCTGATTTTTGGAGAAATCGTGCCGAAGGTCCTTTCCAAGCAACACGCCGATACTGTGGTTCGTATTATTGCGATTCCTACCCGTATCCTCACTGTGATTCTCAGTCCTTTCGTCTTTATTGTTATGGCGATTCTGTTTGTTTTAAGAAAGATCTGGGGAAGTGACCACAAGGACGATGAGCCTACCGTGACCGAAGAAGAGCTGGTTTCCATCATTGACACCGTCGAGGAAGAGGGTGTTATCAACGAGGGACAGGGTGAACTGCTTCAGTCTACGCTAGAGTTCAGCGATACGACGATTGAGAAGATCATGACCCCCCGTATTGACGTGACGGCTATTAACGTGGATGACGAGCCGGAAAAGATTGTGCAGCTCTTGTCCGATACGACTCAGTTTTCCCGCTTGCCCGTCTACGAGGATAGCATCGATAATGTTGTAGGTATTCTGTCTTTGACGCGATATTATAAGGCAACGCTGGACGAAGTCAATCCTGATATTCGTTCGATGCTTCTCAAGCCCTGCAAGCTTCATAAGACCATGAAGCTTCCTGCTGCACTCACCAAGCTGAGAGATGGTAAGATGCATCTTGCTATCGTTATCGACGAGTACGGCGGAACCCTTGGTATCATTACGATGGAGGATATTCTGGAAGAGCTGGTTGGCGATATCTGGGATGATACCGACGTGATTATTACCGAGTGCCTTTCCACAGGAGAGAACACCTACGAAGTGTTGGGCGATATGAATATCGATGATTTCTTTGAGGAGATTGATTTTGTGAAGCCGGAAACCTTCTCTTGCGAGTATTCTACGATGGGAGGATGGGCAATCGAGATGCTTGAGGCTGATCCTCACGTGGGCGATAGCTTCCGATATGAAAATATTTTCGTCATTGTAGCACAAATGGACGAAGAGCGAGTGACGAAGCTGACTGTTCTGGTAGAGGAAAAGCAAGACGAAGAAGCGGAAATTGATTAAACGTAAAATGCAAGGGCATATCCGAAGGGATATGCCCTTGCAGTCTTTGATTTTAGGTTTTTTTCCCCACTTTGGAGGAAAAAAGGGCGTTTTAAAAAAACTTTTCCCCACCGTATTGACAAGGATTTTTGGGTGTGTTATACTCAAATTATCATAAGAAAAAAGAGGGAATTACTATGAAAAAAATCACCGCGTTGCTGTTATGTTTACTTCTTTTGTTGGGTGTCGTTTTGACGTCGTGTGAGGCAGAAGAATCGTCTCCTTCGGAGGAAGAAATCTCTTCTCGGGTAGAAGAAAATGAGAAAGAAAGTGACGAGAACGAAGCCGAAAACGAGTTGCCTGCCGAGCCGACCGATCCAAAGCTTGAGGCATATAGTGAAGCACTTCAGCATTTGAATGCGGGAGAGATTGAAAAGGCATACGATCTCTTTTTGACCATCAAGGATTATCGCGACGTATCGACGTTTTTGGAACGTTTTTCCTTTGGCTATCAGACAAGCTTTTTCTATGAGGATGATTATGGGTTCGTTTTCCACTATGAATATGATGAATACGGTCGCCCCATCTTGCAGAGATATTTTTCTACGATGAGCGAACATATGACAGTCATTCGTCAGGAGTATGACGAGAAGGGAAATCTGATCAAACACTCCTATCAATATTCTCCTCAAAACATACAAGAAACGACATATGAATATGATGAAGAAGGAAAATTGATTCGTCAAAACGATCCTTATATGGATGGAGACGGCACCTATAAGCTTGCCGCATACGATGAGAAGGGAAATGTAGTTCGAATCGGCTACTATTTTTCATATGAGAATGAACCGCATTTTGAAGAGTTTTACGAGTACAATGAAGAGGGAAAGCGAACCAAACTTACACAAAAATCAAATATGTATGAGTATATAGAAACGTATGAATACGATGTTTGTGGAAATATGGTGAAAGAAAGCCAAACATATAATGGCGTACTTCGATATTTCACTGCATATGAATACGATGAACGCGGTAATAAGATCAAAGGGTCTCACTATTCCAACGAGGATTCCTTCGCAGAGCCCCATACGGTATGGTCTTGGGAATATGATGAAAACGGCAAACTGACAGCCCAAACATATGAATCGGATAGTTATAGTTCCAAAACAGAATATGAATATGATTCGGACGGAAACTGTATCAAAGAAACTTATTTCAGAGATGGACAAGCACAGACGGTGAACAGAATGGAATATGACTGTTACGGCAATCTTTTGAAACGTGAAACGGAGGAGCGACACCATTCGGTTACGGCGTATTCGGGCTACAAGCTTTATTATAATCCTTACGGCTATAAAACACTTCCCACGGAATTTGAAGCTAAGGGTTGAGATCAGATTTTTACATTTGTGAAGAACGGATATACTTAAAAGCATATCCGTCCTTCACTTTCTATTGACAAATAGGAAAAACTGTGCTACAATAAATTTACCACACAAATTTTATACAGATCAATTTTATGGGGTCGTGTTTTTATTTTGTAAAAATGCGGGCTTCTTTTTGGCGTCTCCATGAGATTGATCAAAAGTTTGTGTGGTAGCAAATCGAGCCCTGCGTTTTTGGTGCGTACGGCTTTGGTTGTACGCACTTTTTTATTTTTTGATGGAACACGAGAGGAGCATAGATGAAACAAGTCAATTTGATTTTAGCGAGTAATATTCAATCGTATCGAAAAAAGTTGGGTTTGACGCAGGTGGAGCTTGGCGATCGACTCGGCGTGACTCCGCAAGCTGTTTCCAAATGGGAAAAAGGAGCCTCGGCTCCCGATATTTCTCTCATTCCCGTACTTGCATCGCTCTTTGGGTGTCAGATCAACGAGCTTTTTTTGCCCTCTGAAAACAAGGTTTCGAAAAAATAAAGTGGGCTAAGCTATAGACATTCTGTTCGAAGTATGTTATAATAAAAGGGTACAGAAATCAACAAATAGGAGTGTTTTATGAAAAAAGGAAACGTTTGGGCGCTGTTGCCCATTGGCGTATTTATCGTTTTGTACCTCACCCTCGGAATTGTCTTTGAATACGTGATGAAAATACCGATGGGATTTTACAACGTACCGATCGTGGTCATCTTTTTGGTGGCACTTCTTGTCGCCTGTCTGCAAAATCGTGGCGTGAAATTTGACCGAAAGCTGGAGCTGATGGGGAAGGGCGTTGGCGATAAAAATATCGTTACGATGCTGCTCATCTTCCTTTTGGCGGGTATTTTTGTCGGCGTAGTCGGTCGTAGCAGTGCCGAAAGTGTTGCTTATTTCGTGCTTTCGATCGTTCCTGCAAAGTTTGCTGTGGTCGTGATCTTTTTGGTCAGCTGTTTTATTTCGACGGCAATGGGTACGTCGGTCGGAACCATTACGCTTCTGACTCCGATTGCGATCGCGATTGCATCGACCTCGGGCTTCTCCTTGGCGCTTTGCGTCGGCTCTGTCGTTGGCGGTTCAATGTTTGGCGATAACCTTTCTTTTGTTTCGGATACGACGATTGCGGCGTGTAACGGACAGGGATGCGCGATGAAGGATAAGTTCCGCACGAACTTTGCTGTCGTCCTGCCTGCCGCGATTGTAACAATCGTATTGATTATGGTGCTTTCCTTGCGTGCGGATATTCAACCGATCGAGGTGGGCGAATATCATTTGCTTCAAATTCTTCCGTATCTGCTCGTGCTTCTCGGCGGTATTTGCGGAATTAACGTCTTTTTGACCCTTTTGATCGGTATTGTGACTGGAAGCGTGATTATGCTTGCGTCGGGTGCGATGGACGTTCCTTCCTTGCTTTCGGGTATGGGAGGCGGAGCTGCGAATATGTTTGAAACGGCGATGGTTGCCATTCTCGTTGCTGCGCTGTGTGCTCTCATTCGTGACGCGGGTGGTTTTGATGCACTACTCAATGGAATTCGCCGCGTATTCCGCGGAAGAAAAGGCGGACAGCTTGGTATCGGTCTGCTTGTCGGATTTATGGATATTGCGACGGCAAACAATACGGTTGCAATCGTGATGGCAAATCCGATCGCATCGGAGATGGCAAAGGAATACGACATTTCGCCCCGCAAGACGGCGTCGATCCTTGATACGTTCTCCTGTATTTTTCAGGGTATTTTACCGTACGGTGCACAGATGCTGGTTGCTTTGTCGGTTGCGTCGACGATGGGCTTTGAGCTGACGGCATTTGAGGTGATTTCGCATCTCTATTATCCGATGATGCTTCTTGTATCTTCTCTGATTTTTATGTTCTTGATTCCGGAGCGCAAAAAGAGAGAAAAGAAGTGAGTCTATTATACAAAAGAAAGCAGATATCCATCTGCTTTCTTTTTTGTCAAAAAAGTGAAAACACAATAAGATATGGAAATGATTCGACATTCTTCAAAAAAAACGACAAAATGATTGACATTTTATTAAAGATATGATATACTAAAATAGTATTATTAGGTGTTGCTAAAAAACTAAACATTGAGGATTTTTATGAAATTTAATAATAGAAACATTTTGCTTGTCAGTTTTGATACTGGTTGTTTTGCGTTGATTTCAATTGTATATTATATACTTTCGCGTTTTACCGTTGATGGGGTTGACGTGAGTGATTTTGGGCTTTTTGCCTTGAATGTAGGAATTTTGCTTCTCTTGATGCTGATGTGTCGCTTTTTCATGGGTATCTATTTTACCGTTTGGAGATATACCCATACGCCTTCCTACCTTCGCTTGATTTTAGCTGATATGGTAGCTACTGTACTTTCAATCGGCATTGTGTATCTGGCAAGAATTCAAGTAAGCTTGTGGTTGTTTGCTACGATTGCGCCGCTTGCCGCGCTGATGGCGATTTCTGCTCGTTATTGTTATCGCTTACGCTATAAGAAACAGCATCAGGCAAAAGCAGAGTCTTATTCGCGTAGTTCGGTAGCAATTGTTGGGGCAGGACAGATGGGCTCGTATCTTGTGAATGAGCTTCGCAATAATCCAAACTCCAAATATTTACCTGTTTGCTTTATTGATACGGATCGCGATAAGATTGATAAGCATATTTCTGGTCTTCATGTGTATTCTCCCGAAAGCTTTGCAGAAATTGTAGAACAGTTTGGAATTACCGAGGTCATCGTTGCGATTGCCTCTGTGAGCGGTGAACAGCTTTCTCACTTTTATGATTTTTACGCAAAGCTTGGCTGTAAAGTGAAGATTTACGATTCTCCAAATTTAGAGGATCAAGAAGACGGTGAAAAAGGAGAACGCATCATTCGTCAGTTCCAAATCGAGGACCTTTTGTTCCGTAAGCAAATTTCGATTACGGGAAGCAAGACGGCAGAATATTACCGCGGTAAGGTCATCTTGGTTACGGGGGGCGGCGGTTCGATTGGAAGTGAGCTTTGCCGACAGATCGCAAAGTGTGAGCCGAAGAAGCTTGTAATCTTTGATATTTACGAAAATAACGCGTATGAAATTCAGCAGGAGCTGATTCGGAAATATGGTTCCGAGTTCCCGCTGGAGGTTATCATCGGCTCAGTACGCGACAGACAAAGACTCGAATATATTTTCGATCTTTACCGCCCTGAGATTGTCTTCCACGCGGCGGCGCATAAGCATGTTCCTTTGATGGAGCAGAGCTGTGCAGAAGCGGTGAAAAACAATGTCATTGGTACGTATAATACCGCTGATATGGCAGAGAAGTACGGAGCCAAAAAGTTTATTCTGATATCGACCGACAAGGCGGTCAACCCCACCAACGTGATGGGCGCATCCAAGCGCCTTTGTGAAATGGTGGTGCAGTGCCGTACCGACAGTAAAACGTCGTTTGCCGCAGTTCGTTTCGGAAACGTACTCGGCTCGAACGGATCGGTCATTCCTCTCTTTAAAAAGCAAATTGCCGAAGGTGGTCCCATTACGATCACGGACAAGCGTATCATTCGTTATTTTATGCTCATTCCCGAGGCAAGTCAGCTTGTGATGCAGGCGGGGGCAATGGCAAAGAAGGGAGAGCTCTTCGTGCTTGATATGGGCAAGCCGGTTCGTATTTACGATCTTGCCGAAAATATGATCAAGCTCTCTGGTCTTATTCCTCACGTGGATATTGAGATCAAGGAGATCGGCCTGCGTCCCGGTGAAAAGCTTTATGAAGAGCTGTTGATGAAGACCGAAGATCTAACCAAGACCGACAATGATATGATCTTTATTGAAAAGGATCATCCGCTAACCCGTGAGGATATGGAAGAAAATCTCGCGCTTCTTCAAAATTCCGTAGCAGACTTTGAGATCAAAGGACAGATTGACGCGGTGAAGAATACGATCAAAGCGATTGTTCCGACCTTCCGTGACCCCGAAGAGGTCAATGTAGACGCCGAAAAATCCGAAGAAATGAAGATGACGGTCAGCGTGTAATCCAATAAAAAAGCGTGTTTTCCACAAAATCGAAGGAAAACACGCTTTTTCTTTTCAAAAAAGAACATTTGGATTCAACAAACAGTTGATCTGTGATTTTCCTTTTTGTATTGACTTTTCGGGGATTGGATGCTATAATGTAATAAAAAAATATGGGATAAAATAAAACAATAAAGGAGCGTAGAATTATGAGAACTAATTGGCTTAAGCGTGCTATTTGCTTTCTTTTGGTCGCGTTGATGCTTGGAACCTCCCTTATTCTGACGGGTTGCTTTTCGGAAGATACCGCACCGAATGACACAGAGGAAACTACGTTGCTAGAGGACGAAAAAGATTCTGGCGGAAAGAAACCAAATAACAAAGAAAATAATGGAGAAAACAACGAAGAAAATAACGAGGACGATAATACGATTCCTGCTCCTGTGGATGACGGTGTTGGAACTCAAGACTTTGGTGGCAGAGAGATCCGCTTCCTTGGTTGGACGGCTGCTTCCGCTAATGAATTTGAAGTCGATGAGGGCGATACCGGTACGCTGTTGAAGAGTGCGGTATATGCTCGTAACAAGGCGGTCAAGGAACGTTTGAACGTCAACCTGAAATGGCAGTACATCGAAGGTCACGCAGGTTTTGAGTTTACCTACGCCGCAACGGCAGGAAATATGGCTTCCGTTGGTAATGTTGACATATTTACTCCCTATAGCCGTGTCGGTGCTGTTTTGATGATAAATGGCATTACGAGAGATATGAAGAATATTGCATATCTTGATCTTGAAGATCCGTGGTGGAATCCCTCCATCGTCAACGATTGTGCGGTGAACGGCAAGGTTTACTTTGCAGGAGGAGATACGTCCTGGACGTTAGCGGGAAATGCGATTGCGTTCTTCTATAACAAGGATATCCTGTCGCAGTATTCTTCCTCGCTTGCCGCGCTTGGCGCCACTTCGATGTACGATCTCGTTCAGCAGAAAAAGTGGACGATCGACAATATGCTGACTCTTTCCAAAGCCGTCAAAGATACGTCGTATGGGTTGGCTGTGTATCTCGTTTCAATGGATGCCTTCTATAAGGCAAGTGATCTGAAATGGATGGAGGTCAACGATCAGGGGCAGCAGAAAATTTCCGACGATGTACATTCGGGCAAGATGGATAGTCTTTTGAGTAAGTTCTTAGCTTACGAAAACGATCCTTCATCGGCGATGCGTCTATATTACAGTATCAATTTGGAGTATGCTTCGAATAACGGAAACAGGTCGAATCCGATTATGCCCGAATGGAAAAAGGGACAGGCGCTGTTTACCGTACAACCGCTACTGTCGGTGAACGATTTCAAGTTCCACGAGCTTGGCTTTGACTTCGGTGTACTTCCTATGCCTCTGTACGATTCCGATCAAACCGCATACAAGACCACACCCGATTTTGAATATTCGGTGGTGGCAATTCCGAGAAATGCCACGGGAATTGATGAGCTTGGTGCTGTGCTTCAAGTGATGGCATCTGAGGGACAATCCAGAATTCTTCCCGCGTATTATGAAGCTACGATGAAAATGAAACCTTCTGATGATGCCAAGGAATATGAGATGTGGAAAACGGTATTGAATTCGGTAGAATTGGATCCCGGACGTATGTTTGATTACGTAGCAGGAGCGGCTCAGTCCGGATTCTCCTTTGCGGGATTTAGAGTTTGTCTTCAGTTGCAAAAAACAACGACAGAGGAATATTGGCTTACTAATGGTCAAAATATGCAGAATTACGTGAATGATATGAATGTGACAATGGCTCAGCTTGAAGCAAAATATAATTCATAAATTTCATTTAATGATCAAAAGGGACAACCACATTGCGGTTGTCCCTTTTGAATTGAAATATAAAATTATGCGTTGAGAGAATCCAAATAGCGGCATGCGGCAAGCGCAGCGACCGCACCGTCTGCAGTTGCGGTAGTGATCTGGCGTACCTGCTTGGTACGGCAGTCGCCCGCAACGAAGACACCCGAGGTGTTTGTCAGGCAATTTTCACCCGCCGTAATATAGCCGTAGGAGTTGAGTGGAACGAGATTTTCGAAGGGCTTGTTTTCGGGCACCTGACCGATCGCAACGAAGAGTCCGTCTACCGAAAGCTTCGAGATTTCTCCCGTTTTGTCATTTTTCAAAACCACACCCTCAAGGTTATCTTCACCGAGAAGCTCGGTAACTACGGTATCAAAGATCATCGTTACGTTGGGTTTCTTTTCGAGGATGGAAACAAGTCTTGCCTCGCCCGTCATCGTGGAAAGATTCTGAACAACAGTAACGTGCGTGCAGTATTCGCTGAGCATTACAGCCTCTTGGAGTGCGGTATTTCCGCCGCCAACAACGGCAACAGGAGCGCCGCTGAAGAACGCGCCGTCACAAACGGCACAGTAGGAAACTCCTTTTCCCGTCAGATCTTCCTCTCTCTCAAGTCCGAGGTGGCGGTGCTTTGAGCCCGTAGCGAGAATGACCGAGCGGCCCTCGAATTCGCCGTAATCGGTGACGACCTTCATCGTCGCGCCGATTTTTTCAATACGCAGAACCTCTGCCATTTCAAGCTCTGCGCCGTGCTCCATAATCTGATCAAGCATCATTTGCGCAAGCTCATTTCCGCTGATCTCCTTGATGGTGGGGTAGTTTTCTACCTTCGGGGAAGAGGTGATCTGTCCGCCGAAGTTGGCTTTTTCGATCACAAGCACCGTTTTATCCGCACGGCGGGCATAGAGTGCGGCGGTCAGTCCCGCAGGGCCTGCGCCGACAATGATAATATCGTACATAATTCGTCCTTTCTTAGGTCTAATCGAACGATAAGCCATTGCAAAGTAGCAATGGCTTATGTTCATTAGCAAGTTTACATTTCCTTAGCGCTTTGCGGATTCCGCAAATCTGCGAATGTTAGATACGTTTTCGATCTTCATCGACGATCCGTCGGTGATCAGAACGAGTGTGGGTGCCTGCTTGATTCCAAACTTGGTCGTCAGCTCGGGAGCATCCTCTGCGTAAACCTTCTGGAAGTTCACGCCTGCATCCAAGAGGAATTTTTCTGCCATTTTACAGTTGGGACAGGTCTTGGTGGCAAAGAGAAGGGTCTGATTTCCTTCGACAACCGTCGTAGTTACGGGAGCGGATGCTGCCTCTTTGACGGGCGTCTCGGGAACGAACTCCTCAGCGTGCTGGATCATCTGAGGTGTGCAGCTGCAGCTGTCAATGCCAAAGTTGTCCTCAAAATTCATACCGCGATTTGCCATCGAGGAAGAAATATCGTAGAGCTTACGGTTCTTGTATTCCTCTGCCTTACCGTCGTTCCAGTTCTGAACAGGGCGGTAGTAACCCGTGATACGGCTGTAAACCTCGGTCTTTTCACCGCAGTAGGGGCATGTGAACTTTTCACCGTTGAGATAGCCGTGCGTCTTACATACCGAGTAGGTGGGAGAAAGCGTGTAGTAGGGAAGCTTATAGTTTTCTGCGATCTTGCGAACGAGCGTTGCGGCAGACTGCCAAGAGGGCATTTTCTCACCGAGGAATGCGTGGAATACCGTTCCCGAGGTGTAGAGCGTTTGGAGCTCGTCCTGAATGTCAAGCGCCTCGAAGATGTCCGAGGTGTAGCTGACGGGCAGGTGGGAGGAGTTGGTGTAGTAGGGCGTGTTACCGTTCTCGGAAGCGGTGATGATCGCAGGGAATCTCTTAACGTCGTGCTTTGCCAGACGGTAGGAGGTCGACTCTGCGGGTGTTGCTTCGAGGTTGTAAAGGTCGCCGTACTTCTCCTGATAGTCGGAGAGTCTTTCTCTCATATGGTTGAGAACGTTCTTGGTGAATTCCTGTGCTTCAGGATGCGTCAGATCCTTGCGTACCCAGTTAGCATTCAGACAAGCCTCGTTCATACCGACAAGACCGATGGTCGAGAAGTGGTTGTTGAAGGTGCCGAGGTATCTCTTGGTGTAAGGATACAGACCTTCGTCAAGGAGCTTCGTGATAACGGTACGCTTTACCTTGAGCGAGCGAGCGGCAACGTCCATCTTGTGGTCGAGTCTTGCGTAGAAGTCTTCCTCGTTTTCTGCAAGATATGCAATACGGGGGATGTTGATGGTAACGACACCGATTGAACCCGTGCTCTCGCCGCTTCCGAAGAATCCGCCCGACTTCTTGCGAAGCTCACGGAGGTCAAGACGCAGACGGCAGCACATACTTCTGACGTCGCTGGGTTCCATATCACTGTTGATATAGTTGGAGAAATAGGGGGTACCGTACTTCGAGGTCATCTCGAAGAGCAGACGGTTGTTTTCTGTTTCGGACCAGTCAAAGTTTGCGGTAATGGAGTAGGTGGGAATCGGATACTGGAAGCCGCGTCCGTTGGCGTCACCTTCGATCATCGTCTCGATGAACGCCTTGTTGATCATATCCATTTCCTTCTTACAATCCTTGTACTTGAAGTCCATCTCCTTACCGCCGACGATGGCGTTCAGCTCTGCAAGGTCTGCGGGAACGGTCCAGTCGAGGGTGATGTTGGAGAAGGGAGCCTGAGTACCCCAACGGGAAGGCGTATTGACACCGAAGATAAAGGACTCGATGCACTTCTTTACCTGATCGTAGGAGAGGTTGTCCACCTTAACGAAGGGAGCAAGATAGGTATCAAACGAGGAGAACGCCTGTGCACCTGCCCATTCGTTCTGCATAATACCAAGGAAGTTGACCATCTGGTTACAGAGGGTAGCGAGATGGCTTGCGGGAGCCGAGGTGATCTTACCCGTAACACCGCCAAGACCTTCCTGAATGAGCTGCTTGAGCGACCAACCTGCGCAGTAACCCGTCAGCATCGAAAGGTCGTGCAGGTGAATGTCTGCGTTTCTGTGTGCGTTTGCGATCTCGTCGTCGTAGATCTCAGAGAGCCAGTAGTTTGCGGTGATCGCGCCCGAGTTGCTAAGAATCAGACCACCGACCGAGTAGGTCACGGTGGAGTTTTCCTTGACACGCCAGTCAATGTTCTTGACGTAGCTGTCAACGATATCCTTGTAGTCCAGAATGGTGGACTTCATATTACGGAGCTTTTCTCTCTGCTTACGGTAGAGAATGTAAGCCTTTGCTACATCAGCGTAGCCTGCTTGAACCAGAACTGCCTCGACGCTGTCCTGAATATCCTCTACGGCGATAAGGCCTTCCTTGACCTTGGGTTCAAAATCTGCGGTAACCTTCAGTACGAGAAGGTCGATGACGGTGGGGTGAAATTGCTTTTCCTGTGCTTCAAAGGCAAGCTTAATGGCGTCGCTGATCTTTTGCAGATCAAACTCGGCAATCTTGCCGTCTCTTTTTAAGACCTGATACATGATTTTCTCCTTTTTGACATTGTTTTTTTATTTTAACATATATAATTATAAAGGATGAAGGAGAAAATGTCAATTGTGAGTTTCTACAATATATTGTGCCGGAAATTGGAGATAATCACAATATATTGTATAAAGTGGCTTTTTAGCACAAGATATAGGGGCTTAGATTCCGCGTAATTCCGTCGTGGGAACATAGGGTTTGACAATGGAAAGCAACTTTTCCATTTCTTCTGCCGAATATGCCGAAAGTCCCCCACCGATCAGGTCTCCTGAGTCGGTAAAGGTTTGTAGGAAGAAGCGTTCCGCTCCCGCAATTTCTTTTGCGAGCGCTTCCATACGTGCCTCTGAATGGAACTCACGTACTACGGTCGTTCGGAATTCATAAGGGATCCCGACGCTCATAATCAAGCGAATACTTTCTTCGATCTTTTCAAGCTCTTGTGACATATCTTTCAAGCCACAAGTTTCGGCATACGCTTCCTTACAGTTTTTAATATCCATCGCAATATAATCCACAAGCCCTTCGTCGAGAAGCGCACGCAGACGGTCGGGAAAAGAACCGTTGGTGTCGAGCTTGACGAGAAGTCCCATGTCGTGAACCTTGCGACAAAAATCTGCGATGTCTTTTTGCAACAGCGGTTCGCCGCCCGTAATGCCCACGCCGTCAAGAACTCCTTTGCGTCGAGAAAGATAAGAGAAGATCTCCTCTTCGGGAATGCTTTTTACCCTTTCGCTATGCGTTACGAGAGAGTCGTTGTGGCAAAAAGGGCAACGGAAATTGCATCCACCCGTAAATACGGTGCACGCAACCTTTCCCGGAAAATCCAGAAGTGTGATTTTTTGTAAGCCTTTAATAATCATAACAGTTCCTTTATATTGATATATTGTGAAGCAAAACGTAAATTTTATTTACCTTTTGCAAAAATTCTCTTGATTTTTTTGAAAAGATATGGTACAATAAGTCGAAGATTTGAGAAGACAGAGGAGTGACTTTGATGAAGATTGGAGAAAAAATCAAAAAGCTTCGTACGGCAAAGCTGATGACGCAATCCGAGCTTGTTGGTAACGAAATTACTCGGAATATGCTCAGCCGAATTGAAAACGGTTCTGCCAATCCTTCGCTCGAAACCGTTTGTTATATTGCGGGACGTCTGAACGTATCGCCCGGCTTCTTGCTGGCAGAGGAGGGAGATGAGCAGATCTATTTCAAGCATAGTGAGATCGTCGGAATTAAAAAAGCGTTGCTTTCCGAGGATTATCGGATATGCCGTGATATTTGCTTAAATTCGGAGAGCTTTGAGGATGATGAAATTCAGCTGATTCTTTCTGAATGCAATCTTGCCATTGCCAAAGAAGAGTTCGGACGTGGCAATCTCCGTGTTGCGTGCGAATGTTTTGACGAAACCATCGAGTCTTGCGAAAAGACGCTTTACCGCACAGATCATCTTGTTTCCGTGGTGGGGGTGTATTTTCGGTATATGCAGCAGATCTCGCCAACGCTTTCTTCAAATTTTATCGACGAGGAGGAGGTCAACGTCTATCCTGCCTTGGTCGACGAGTTTTGTCGGTATGCGCTTGCCTTTGAACAATTTACACAGACGGGCACTTCGGCGGAATGGATGCATATTGAAGAGCGGAAAACGCCGTATACCTTACATCTTGACGCGATGATACAAATGCGTGAGGAAAACTATGACGTTGCCTACGAGTTGCTACACGAGATTCTTTTGGGCGAGGTGAGCGTACCAGAGCCGATGCTGTATTTCGTTTTTTGCGATCTTGAGATCTGTTGCCGAGAGCGACAGGATTTCAAGGGCGCGTATGAATATTCGATGGACAAGATCGAGCTTCTGCAAAAGCTTTTGACCTAAGAGGTGGCTATGATTTACGATATTACGCAGGAATTGTTTACGTCAACGACCTATCCGTTTGATACGAAGCCGCAATGCATTCCCGTACATCGGATGGAGCAGGGAGCACTCTATAATCTGACCGATATAAAAATGTGCGCCCATAACGGAACGCACGTGGATGCCCCCCGACATTTCGTGCGGGACGGAAAGGGAATTGACGAGCTCGATATCGAGATCTTTATGGGACGGTGTCGCGTGGTTTCGCACCCCGAAGAGCTTCTTCTTTATGAGAATGATCGGATTTTGCTTCGCGGCGAGGGAGATCTTTCTCCGACGCTTGCCGAGGCGCTTTGCCAACGGAAGATCAAACTCCTTGGTGTGGAGGGACAGAGTGTCGGTGACGTTCGCGTCCATCAAATCCTCTTGGGAGAGGAGATCGTTTTGCTAGAGGGAATTCGTTTGGACGAGGTTTCCGACGGAGAATATATGCTGTTTTGCGCACCGCTCAAGCTGGGTGGCTGTGATGGTGCACCTTGCCGCGCGATTTTACTCGATGACGTCAATTGACGTCATCGAGATTTTTTTGCTTTTTGAGCTTTGCAAAGATCACGTGGAAAATTAAAATGCAGAAAATATAGAAAACTGCGCCGAAGATTAGGTCGGAAAGATAATACAGGCACATAATAAGTGCCTCGGTAACATCCTCCGGAGCGCCGTAGCCAAGATCAAAAATTAGGCGGGAAAGCACCTTCGATACCGAGAAAAGAATAGAAATTTTAAGAAGACAGCGTTGCAAAGGGTTCTTCTTGGTGAAAAATGTTTGAAAAGGATAAAAATCCTCGGTGGAAAGATCCACCTTCACGTCATTTCCAAACAGCGTTTTTGCTTTGTTTTTTACCGTACACTGACGGTAGTATTTTTTTGCGGTGGAAGAGGCAAGAACCATAGAAATTAACAAAAGCAAAAGATCAACGATCCAATAAAAAATATTGAAGAAAAGATCATTGTAAAGAGAGAGGGTTTGATACATAATCAAAATTGCCAAGAGGTCAAACAAACGCCGCAGAAGCAAAAGACCGCAGAGAAGAAGAATGAGGCGAAAAACTATGTTTTTTGCGGTACGGAAGAAAATCGCGTATGCAAGGATGGAGAGGGCGATTGCCCACGCAAAAATTTCACTTAGATCACGGAGCACGTCAAGAAGTTCGGGAAGTGCCGATTGGAAGAGAATAATATCATTATTGCAAGCGAGATAGGCAAGTGTCAGTCCAAAGGATAATAGCACGAAAATTCCGCCGCCCCCGACGAGCATCATAAGGTAAAGCCATTTAGTTTTCATAGGATGATCTCCCGATAATTTTTAGTATATTCTTTTATATTATATCATAGCTTGCAGAAAAATGGTGATTGATTTGTAAATATTTTTATTTTTTTAGCTTTTACACAAAAAAGGATATGCGAAAATCGCATATCCTTTTTCTCATTTAAGTCTGAATAGGTTCGCTTTTTGCGTTTTTTTCATTCTCCTCTACGCCATCCTCACTCTCAATTTCCTTGAGCGTAACGATCGCGCACTCTACCTTGTGCTCCTGAACGTCCAGAATTTGAATGTCAAGAAGATCGGTGGAAAGCTCAAAGGTGGAGCCGTCCTCGGGGATCGATCCGTAAAGACCCATTACAAATCCGCTAAAGGTATCCGAGTCGGCGTCGGCAAGCTCAATGCCGAGTGCATCCTCGACGTCGGCAATCGAAACAGAGCCGTTGATTTGCCAACGATGGTCTTCGAGTGTGACGATCGGTTCTACCGTGTCCTCTTCTTCCTCATCGATTTCGGAAAATTCACCAACCAGACATTCTACAAGGTCAGTAAAGGTAATAATGCCGTGTACTCCGCCATATTCATCCAGAACGATTGCGATCGATTCTTTCTTTTGCTTCATATTACGGAAGAGAACATCTGCCTTGACGTTTTCAGGAACGAAATAGGTAGGTTTGACTGCGAGTTCAAAAATTGCTTCCTTGGTTTTTTCTTCCAAACGGAAATACTCACGCGCGTCGAGAATGCCGATGATATCGTCGACGTCTTCGCCGTAAATGGGATAGCGCGAAAATCGGCTGTTATTGATGATTGCCTCCCATTCTTCAATCGAAGCATCTTTTGCGAGCATCGTCATTTCGGTACGGTGTGTTGCGATAGCAGCTGCGGAGATATCGTCAAAGTCGAAAATGTTTTCGATCAGCTCCTTGTTGTATTCATCGATGCTTCCGTCCTCATGTGCTTCATCTACCAGAGTGAGAAGCTCACCCTCGGTGACGGCTTCTTCCTCCGCGGGCTTGAAGATCTTCGTCAGCAACTTCTTCCAAAGCATAAAGAACCAGTTGATCGGTGTCAGAATTCCCGTGATAAAGCGAAGAACGGGAGCAACAGCCATCGAAAAACGTTCCGGCTTTTCCTTGGCAAGGCTCTTGGGCGAGATCTCACCGAAGATCAGAACAACGACCGTCGTGACGGCAGTAGCAATGGCAGAGGCATATCCTGCAATCGACGCTTCGCGCAGTAGGTCAATACACCAGATCGTTGCAATCGAAGACAGCGAAATGTTTACGATATTGTTTCCTACCAGAATGGTAGAAAGCAATTTGTTGTAATTTTCCGACATTTTCAAGACCAGCGCGGCGCGCTTGTTTCCCTCAGAAGCAAGATTTTTCATCTTAGTGTGATTAAACGAGGTGAAGGCGGTTTCGCTGGCAGAAAAGAAAGCGGAAAACACAAGGCATACGAGCATTAAAACAAGTTTGAGTAGACTCCCGTCAGGCATATAATCTCCTTTAAAAAAATCTGTCCGAGGACTTTGTCGGTACAGGGAATGAGTGTGGAAAAAATCAGAAATCAAAATAAACGCAAAAAAGCATAGCCTGAGCCCATTTCAGGGACGCAGGTTATGCGTATTCAGAAACATATTTACATTGAAAAAATATGTACTTCGACAGTTACCGTCGGTATTGCCGTTGTCCACTTCTGATTTTCTCCTTACGAATTCAGGACGTGTTCGTCCGTTTTGATTTTGCTGTAGAGAAGACAGGTGCTTTTCTTGTACTCTGTGTTCTTTTTTACAACATAGTATCAATATTATAGCATAAAAAATTTTTTTGTCAATAGATTTTTGGAAATATTTTATAAGGAAGAACAATGAAAACCGGAGAATTGCTAAAGGGCAATTCTCCGGTTTTTTATGCGTTTTTTTTGAGTTCGGTTAATGCTTTTGCCAACTGATCTGGGCAAGAGGTCGCTTTAAATCCGCAACGGATGCCCGAAAGACGTTCGATGGCTTCGTCGACCGTCATTCCAACGATCAACGCCGAAACACCCTGCGTGTTTCCTGCGCAACCGCCGATGAATTTGACGGATACGATGCGATCACCGTCGGTTTCAATGTCGATCTGACGGGAGCATACGCCCTTGGTGCGGTAAGAAATTTGTTTCATAAGTTCTCCTAGGTGATTTTGTTAATGATTCAAAATGGGGTAAAGACCGATCGCGGTATAGCGAGGATGCTCCGAAGACAAATAGAGATCGAAGGCATACGCCATTGCGCGGGGAAGTCGAAAGGTGAAATAAATGCGATGCGCTCCGTCGTCGTAAAGGATCGGAAGAGAGTCGATTTTGATCGGGGTTGCTTCAAAGATCGGAGCAACTCGGAAAATATCGTAGGGGAACTCTGCGGATTCTGCGGAAACACAATATTCCAAATTCCATTCGGTGTTTTTTGGGATTCGATGTGGAAGACGCTTGCCTACCAAGGCGTAACGAACGGTATCGGGAGAATCGTCGTGCTCGACGGTACAGGTGGCACAGATTTTTAATTCGTAGCGGTCGAGCATCGAGTAAAAACCAAAAAGTCTTCCGCTTTCCGTGTTTTCAATTGGAAGAATACAAAATTCGCAAAGATTGTCAAAGACCTCCTCGCAAGCATCGGAAAAGGAGGAAAGGAATTCGGCTTTCGCTCCCTGAACAAAGGGATCAAAGATAGCAAATGCTTCTTCATTGTAGCGATTTCGTACCAAAGCGATCCTTCCGTGCGCACCCGATTGCGTGCTTTCGTCATCGCGGAAGCTTGTTTGTGTGATCATCGTTTTTTGATGTGGAGCAGATTTTGCCAGACGTGCGAAGAATTTTGCCCGATCCTCGGAGGTGAATGTGCTGTTTGACGGGAAGTTCGAAGAAAAACGGGCATAAAGCTCAAGGGGATCGGATTCTTTTTCGGCGAGCAGTGCGTTGATGCAAAGATCCAGAGAAAGCTCTCTCTGTCGCTCGGAAATTGCGCTCCGTTCGGAAAAAATGCGAATGTTTTCCTTGAAAATCTGTTGTTCCTTTGTCAGATCCATAGTTATCTCAAGTCTTCCGTGATTTTTATCCAAGCGGTTGCCATCGCATCACTCGGCATCTGCCAATCTCCGCGCGGAGAAAATCCGACCGAGCCGATCTTCGGCGCATCGGGCAGACAAGAACGCTTGAACTGTTGTGCAAAGAAACGGCGGACGAAGTTTTTGAGCCATTTGAGAAGTACCTCGTCGCTGTATTTTCCGTCAAACGCGATCTTCGCCAAGCGGTAAAGCTTATCGGGAGAATCGCCAAAGCGGAGCATATGATAAAGATAAAAGTCGTGAATTTCGTAAGGACCGACGAGATCCTCGGTTTTTTGCGCAATGTTGCCGTGCTCGTCCGAGGGAAGAAGCTCGGGGCTGACGGGTGTGTCGAGAATATCGCGAAGGACCTCGGCAAGACGGGAAGCACCGTTTTTGTCTGCGTTGTCGGCGCAGTAGGCGATTACGTGGCGAATGAGTGTCTTCGGTACGTCGGCGTTGACACCGTACATCGACATATGGTCGCCGTTATACGTTGCCCAACCGAGTGCCAGTTCGGAAAGGTCGCCCGTACCTACCACCAAGCCGTTTTCACGGTTGGCAATATCCATCAGGAGCTGAGTACGCTCTCTTGCTTGTGCATTTTCATAAACGACACTATGATCGGCTTCATTGTGTCCAAGATCGGCAAAGTGCTGACGGACAGACGCGCTAATGTCGATACATTCCAGCCCCGTACCGAGTTCTACGCAGAGAATTTCCGCATTCGATCTGGTTCTTTTCGTTGTACCGAAGCAGGGCATCGTAATACCAAGTACGTCGGAGTGAGGTCGTCCGAGCAGATCCATTGCTTTCGTGGCAACGAGGATGGCAAGCGTGGAATCAAGACCACCCGAAATTCCAATGACGCATTTCTTTGCGTAAGAGCGGACAACGCGTTGAGCTAAGCCTTTGGCTTGAATTGTCAGAATGGTTTCGGCACGGCGGGCAAGCTCCTCCTTGTTACTCGGAATAAAGGGAGCAGAATCGATCTTGCGGGTCAATTCTGTTTCCGTGTACTCGACCGAGAAACGATTGTTTTTGATATTCGCTGAGAGAACAGAGGTAAAGGTGTTGATGCGCTTGCGTTCTCCCTCGATATGAGCAAGGTCAAGTTCGGTCACAAGAAGTGCTTCGCCATCCGCAAATGCGGTGCGTTCCGCAACAATTTTGCCAAGCTGAGCGATCATGGAATGTCCGCCGAACACCAGATCGGTCGTCGATTCTCCGTCACCGCAATCTGCATAGAGGTAACCGCAAAGTGTGCGTGCCGATTGAGACTCAACCAGCATACGGCGGCGGGCATCCTTTCCAATAATTTCGGGAGAGGCGGAAAGGTTGGCAATGATCAGCGCGCCAGCCTCGGCAAGTGTGGTCGAGGGCGGCGTTGCCGTCCAAAGATCCTCGCAGATTTCAACACCAAAGCGAAATGGTGTAAAGTTGCTACAGGAAAAGATTTGCTTGGTGCCGAAAGGCACCGATTGACCAAATAACTCGATCTCTACCGTGTCACCTTCGTATACCGAAAAATATCTACCTTCAGAAAATTCGCTGTAATTCGGCAGATGTGTTTTGGGAACAATTCCCAAAATTTGTCCATTTTGACAAATTGCGGCAGAATTATAAAGTTTATCATTGACAACGAGGGGAAAACCGATTATACTTATAGTAGAAGAATTCTTGGTTTTTGCCAAAAAGTTTTCCAAGGCAAATTTTGCCGCATCAAGAAGTACACTCGAAAAGAAAAGATCCGAGCATGTATAGCCTGTCAGGCAGAGTTCGGGGAAAACGAGAAGCTTTACGCCAAGTGCATCTGCATCTTTGTGCAGACGCAAAATTTCTTCGAGATTGGCGGACGGATCGGCAAGCGTAACCTTGGGAGTTGCTGTACCGACCTTAATAAAACCATGTTTCATGAGGGAAATTCCTTTCTGAAAAAATGTCACCGAAATGGTAATTTCTATCATTTATTATACAGTTTTCTTCAAAAAAATACAATACTAAATCAAAAACTTTTTCAAAAAAAGCAAAAAAAGCATAGGAGAAATCAAAAATGAACAAATTGAACCGCAATTTAACGATGCTGTGTGACTTTTATGAGCTGACGATGTCCAACGGATATCTCTCTAGCGGGATGAAGGATAAGGTCGTTTACTTTGACGTCTTTTTCCGTAACAATCCCGACGGAGGTGGGTATGCGATCGCCGCAGGTTTGGAACAGATCGTGGAATATATTAAGGAGCTGCATTTTGATGAAGAGGATATTGCCTTCCTTCGTACCAAGGGCTGCTTCTCGGAAGAATTTTTGGAGCTGCTCCGCACCTTCCGCTTTACGGGTGATATTTGGGCAATTCCCGAGGGAACGGTTGTTTTTCCCGGTGAGCCTTTGATGACGGTTCGCGCGAAGGTCATTGAGGCACAGTTTATCGAAACCTACGTTTTGATGATGATCAACCATCAATCGCTGATCGCGACGAAGGCATCAAGAATTACCCGTTCCGCCAAGGGACGCGCCGTGAGCGAGTTTGGTTCTCGCCGTGCGCAGGGAGCAGACGCCGCCATTCTCGGAGCGAGAGCCGCTTATATCGGCGGATGTAATTCCACCGCTTGTACGATCGCAGAGGAAGCCTACGGTGTTCCCGCAGGTGGAACGATGGCACATTCTTGGGTACAGATGTTTGATACCGAATACGAGGCGTTCCGCACCTATTGCGAAGTGTATCCCAATAACGCGACGCTTTTGATCGATACCTACAACGTTTTGGAAAGCGGTCTTCCCAACGCCATTCGTGCCTTCAAGGAGGTGCTTTTCCCCAAGGGAATCACCAAGTGCGCTGTCAGAATTGACTCGGGCGACGTGACCTACCTGACCAAAAAGATCCGCAAGAAGTTGGATGAGGAGGGACTTACCGACTGCAAGATCGTTGTTTCTAACTCGCTTGACGAGTATATTATCCGAGAGCTCATTCGTCAGGGCGCGGAGATCGATGCGTTTGGTGTAGGTGAGCGACTGATCACGGCGAAGAGCGACCCCGTCTTCGGCGGCGTATACAAGCTTTGCGCGATCGAAAGGGAAGACGGAACGATTCAGCCGAAGATCAAGATCAGCGAAAACGTCGGAAAGATCACGACCCCGCACTTTAAGAAAATTTACCGCTTGCGCGGCAAAGAAACGGGAAAGGCAGAGGCAGATTTGATCTGCGTGCACGACGAGGTTTTGGACGATACCAAGCCGATTGAGCTCTTTGATCCCGAGCATACATGGAAGAGAAAAGTGCTCGAAGACTACACCGCAACCGAGCTGCAAAAGCCGATCTTCCTGCAAGGTGAGTTGGTGTACGAGCTTCCCGCACTGGCACAGATTCGTCAGCATTGCGCAGAGGAGATCGAAGGAATGTGGGATGAGGTACGCCGTTTTACAAACCCGCACAATTACTACGTCGACCTTTCCGAAAAGCTCTGGCAGATCAAGCACGATATGATCGCGGAGCATCGCAAGGCAAAGTGATCTGCGATGAAGCTGATCGTTTGTCTGGATGAGCGCCGCGGAATGACCTTCAACCGCCGAAGACAGAGCAGAGATCGCCTTTTGATCGAGAATCTTCTTGGAATGGTTGGAGAGGACCGTCTTTGGATCGCGCCCTATTCCGCCCCCTTGTTTGATGGCAAGGAAAAGGAGATTTCGGTTTCCGAGGATTTCTTGCGGGAAGCAGGGGAGGGCGAGTGGTGCTTTGTCGAAAACCAACTTTGTGCTCCGTTTCTTTCCAAAGTCGAAGAGATCACGGTATATTGGTGGAACCGCCACTATCCGTCGGATGTTTGCTTTGATATTGACCTTCCTAAGGAAGGCTTTTCCTCGCAGATGCGCGAGGAGTTTGTGGGATCTTCTCACGAGATGATTACCAAGGAGGTTTTTAGACGATGAAACAAAGAATTTTATCCTTCTTGTTGCTACTGTCCATCCTTTGCTTGTTATTTACGAGCTGTAACCTAACCGACAGCGGCTTTGATAATGAGGACGATCCAAAATCAAGTCAGGAGTCGGTGGATGACTCTCAGGGTGAGGGTGTCATAGGATATGCCTCGGTAGAGGGAATTCCCGACTATTCGGGCACTCCATACGTTGAGCTGAACGGAAATATCCCCGAATTTACCGACGAGGAAAAGGCGACCACCACATCCTATGAAACCTACAGTCCTCTGGACACGCTCGGTCGTTGCGGCGTTACGCACGCCTGCATCGGAAAAGATCTGATGCCGACCGAAGACAGAGAGAGTATCAGCAGTGTCAAGCCTTCAGGCTGGCTCAATAAAAAATACGACACCTCGCTTGTGGACGGCGGGTATCTCTACAATAGAGCTCACCTGATCGGATTTCAGCTGACGGGAGAGAATGCCAACGATAGAAACCTGATTACGGGAACGCGCTATATGAATGTCGAGGGAATGTTACCCTTTGAAAATATGGTAGCCGACTATATTAAGGAAACGGGAAACCACGTGATGTATCGCATCACACCGATCTTTGTCGACCGCAATTTGGTTGCCAGCGGAGTTCAAATGGAAGCGTATTCGGTAGAGGACAACGGTGACGGCATTTGCTTTAACGTGTTCGTCTATAACGTACAGCCGGGAATTCAGATCAATTATTTAACGGGTGACAGTTGGCTCAATGGAGAGGGCGTCACACCGGAGGAAAATGAACCCTCGGAAACTCCCTCGGATCCCAACGAAGAAAATACCTATATTTTGAATACGAATAGCAAGAGATACCACTTGCCGACCTGTTCCTCAGTTTCTAAAATCAGTAACGCAAACAAGGGCGTCTTTACGGGCACCGAGAAATCCTTGAGCGATCAAGGGTATCAGCCTTGCGGAAGCTGTAAGCCGTAAAAGATTTTCAATATAATAAAAACGCCCTCGGATTTGCTCCGAGGGCATTTTTTATATAAAAAGTTATTTTGTAAAAGATTCATCACTGCAATGAATAATGTAGTAACCGGTATTTTTATCCCAGTTTTTTTCTTTCGTGATGCTTTCCCATTCTTCGGTTGTACCCAAAAAATAAATATCGAGCAGCTTACCGCAATTATTGAATGCGTCTTCCTCAATGTAACGAATCGTGGCAGGAAGAGTAATTCTTTGCAGGTTGTCGCAATCGTAGAAGGCTTTTTCACCAATGGTTGTAATTTCATCGGTGATTTTTACCGCCGTTAATGTATCACAATCATAAAATTCACGTGAGGAAATCGTTTTGATTTTTTTGAGCTCAACCTCGGTCAATTCAAAATGAGAGGAAAGAACAGAAAGATCTCCGTCGTTTACTTTTTTGTAGTAGACGCTGTCAGGCATATTTAAATTCTCTGCCCAAAATTCGGCGTTGCTAAAGTCTCCGCTTGCTAACATTTTCAAAAGAGTTTCTTTGATTTGATCCTGACTGTCTTTATAGGTGCCCAAGGTTTTGAAAATTTCGATTGCTTCTTCATATTTTTTTTGCTCGGCAAGATCTGTTGCCCGTGCATAGCGATCTGCCGGGTTGTTTAATGCTACAATGAGAATTGCAACAACCGTAGTAATGCAAACAACCGAGGTGAAAATCGTGGTAAATATCTTTTTTCTTTTTGTATATTTCGGGAGATCGGCTTCACTATATTCTTCTCTCAACAATCTATTGCGACGGTTGTGAATCGTCATTTCATTGTTTTGGAGCGGAATGAAGTCTGTATTGTCGGTGTGTTCGATGTTGGAATTATTGATGATGATGTCGGAATTGTCTACGAGGGCATCACTGTTTTGGATCAGTCTGCCGAAGCCAAAGATCAGGATGCTATTGATCCAAGAAACGAACATGCCGACCGCGAGTACGATAAAGGCGAATATAACTAACATGATGTTGCTTTCAGCGATTGCTTGGATCAAAAAGCACATCCATAGGAGGGTAGAAAGAACAATAGAGACCCAAAGGAGAACCTTGGCTAAGGTTTGGATTTTTTTACCAACGTTGTGAAACATAGTTTGTACCTCTTTTGAATTTTGTTATCGTGTTGTAACTTTTGTTATTGTATTAAATTCCGTCTTGCGCGGCGCAGACGGTTGATGTGTCGTTCAAAGTCGCCGCTTTCGATTAGCTCGGTCAGCACGTATTGATCAAAGACGGGGACGGTGCAGGAATAAAAGCCGAGTGTTTCTTCAAATCTGGGCAACAGATGTTCGGGCAAGACCATATAACCGATTCTGATTGAGGGCGCGACGGTTTTGGAAAAGGTGTTCAGATAAATCACTGAGTCGTTTTTGGACATCGAAAAGACGGTATCCTCGTTCTTTCGGGAAACGGTCAATTCGGAGTCGAAATTGTCTTCGATCAGATATCCGCCACACCTTTGTGCCCAACGAAGATATTCGTTTCTCTTTGAAACGTCTGCGGTAATTCCCGTAGGGTAGCTATGGAAGGGAGTAACGTGAAGAACTGTTGCTCTCGTTCGGTCAAGCTCCGAGGATTGGATGCCGTCCTCTCCCATTTGCAAAAGATCGCAAACGACGCCGTTGCTCTCATAGACCTTTCGAATCTTATCATAAGAGGGGGATTCCAGTGCGAAGATCCGATCCTTTCCTAAGAGTTGGGCGATCATACTGTAAAGATATTCCGCACCCGACCCAATGATAATCTGCTCCGCGCGGACCGTCATTCTGGTGCTTCTGGCAAGATATTCGGCAATCGTTTGGCGCAGTTCGGGACAGCCGTGATTGGGGGATTTGATGAGAATTCGTTCTTCATATTTGACAAGCACGCGGCGCATCGTTTTGGAGAGTAAAGAAAAGGGAAAATCCGCATTTGCCGTGATATGCGTGTGCGAAGAAATCCTTTTTGTGCTTTTTGGTTGTTCGATCTGCGCGGAAAGAAAATCGCTTGACTGGTAGATAACGAAATATCCGCTACGCTGACGGGATTCGATGTAACCCTCGTCGCACAAAATCGAATAGGCGTGTTCTACGGTAATGACACTGCACCCCGCCTCTTCCGACAACAGCCGCTTGGAAGGAAGCTTTGTTCCCACAGGATAGACCTGCGAGATGATATCCTTGCGCAATTGGTAATAAAGTTGAAGATAGGCGGGGGCAGTATCCTCTTTTTGAATTCGGTATTTCATAGTTTATACGTGACGCTCTTTCCTGTTTTTTAAACGAGGAAGGAGCTCTTTGCGAATGACCGAGGCTTCTTCGATGACGAGCATCGCAATGACAATGATTGCGTGAGGAACGAAACACTGGGTCAAAAGGAAACAACAGGAATAAAGGAAGAGGAAAAGCACGGTATAGAGTGTTTTTCTTCGTTCCGAAATCTCATCCACGCTCTTGATAAATTCCATCAAGGGAAGGAAGGTGAATACCAAAACGTAGAAATAGGAAACGGTGGGGATCAGAATAATGATTCCTGCTGCGATCATCGAACGGGAGAGGGTGGATTTCGTAAAGATTGCCGTGACCACTGCCATAGCAAACGTGAACAGAAGCAGACAAAGAGAGAACACCGCAAAGAAGGTGCTGTTTGCTAATGTGGGGGAGATCAGATAAAAAGTTTTATAGATCAAAGAAGAAAGCGAAAGGTTGCGTAGAGAGAGCAGACGTTCACCGTTGAACATAAATCCGCCGAGGTTGTCAAGGAAAGGATTCATTCCGTCAATTCCAGTACGGAAGAGCTGGAAGGAAAGAAAGAAGAGGACGAAGAAATAAACGGCAACTCTCGTCGCGGCGAAAAATTTCTTCTGCTTGAGCAAGAAGACACCCAAGAAGAGAGGATAAAGCTTAATGCATCCCGCGAGCACAAGACAGAGGTAGCCGATCTCGCGTACCCAGGCTTTCGGATGATCGTAAAGCAATAAGAAGAGCAGGGAGAAGATTAGGGCAAAATAGATGGTGTTTCCTCGCATAATGGCGTAAACGCAAGGTGCGGAAAACATCAAAAGCGCTCCGGCTTTGAGAGAAGAAATCGCATCCAAGTGATATTTTTTTGTAATGATCAACCAAAGAGCAGCGATCGAAAGGACGAAAAACAAAACGATAGCAATCCAGAATTCGGGGTGCAGAATGACGCGCGCGGTGAGCTCGTCCAGAGTCAGCTGCATGCCGGAATATGCAGAAAATACACCTCGGCAGATCCACGCAAACGGATAGAGAACAACCACGGCAATCGGTGGGTAGGAAGTACCGTTCGTCAGGTAAGGGCTTTGTTTGAGAGAGGCATTCATAATTTCCACAAAATCTGAGAAAATGCTGAGCAGCCAATCAAAGCGGTCGCTACCCATCGAGAGGGCGGCAAAGGCATAGATATAATATAAAATGATGCCAAGCATCGAGGCGACGGTAATCGCCGCCACGGTATAGCAGAGAAGATTTAATAATTTATTTTGTTTCGAGGACAGAGGCATGGCGCTAGCAAAAAGAAAATTCTTCTTTTTAGGCTTGCCGTTTACATCCAAGGTCATGATGAAGTCCTTTCTAGCGTTTTATTTTAATCGAAATTATAATATAAAATATAATTATAATAATTATATCATAAGTGGAGTTTTTTGTCAACTATTCAAAAAATAAAAAAGAGGAAAAAGGACTTGCATTATGCGACAAAAAATGATATAATAAGTTCGTAAATTTTGAGAAAAAACATCATTCGGGAGCACACTATGCCAAGATTTTTTGTACAGCGTGAGCAGGTAATCGAGAACACCGTCCATCTTTATGGAGAGGATGCGCACCATATTGCAAGATCCTTGAGAATGGCAGTCGGGGATGAGTTGATCGTTTGCGATATGCAGGGAATGGAATATGAGGGACGTATCGAAGCCTTTGTGGAGGACCGAGAGGTGGTCGTTCGTGTGGAGCGGATACAACAATCGGAACGAGAGCCGAGCTGTCGGATTACTGTCTTTCAAGCACTTCCCAAGGGGGATAAGCTCGATACCGTCATTCAAAAGGCGGTGGAGTGTGGCGCTAGCGAGATCGTTCCGTTTGAGAGCGAACGATGTGTTGTGCGGATGAAGCAGGAGGCTGAAGCAAGAAAGACCGAACGCAGACAACGGATTGCGGCGGAGGCGGCAAAGCAGAGCGGACGAAGTGTGATCCCGCAGGTATTGCCGACTATGTCGTTTGATGAAATGCTGTCGTGTGCGGCGGAGTGTGACCTGAAGCTCTTTTGCTATGAAGGGGACGGCACTGAGCTGCTTGGAAGAGTGTTGCGTGAGGAGCGGGAAACGCTCCTGAAGACCTCGGCAACGGTGGCGGTCGTGATTGGCAGTGAGGGCGGCTTTTCCTTGGATGAGGTGGCAAAAGCCAAAGAGCACGGATTGCGGGCAATTGGGCTTGGAAAGCGTATTTTGAGGACTGAAACGGCGTCTGGATTCGTGCTTTCCTGCCTAGTGTACGTGACCGAACTTGACGGTTGAGTAAAATAACGAAAAGATTTTTTTGACTTCTTGGATAATTTCAATACAAAAAAATGTAAAAAATTATTAAAAATTATTAAAAACCTATTGAAAAATCACAAAAAATAGTGTAGAATATAGGGTAGTATATACAATTTCTTTGAAAAAAGTTTTTTGCGAGGTTTGTGAACTATGTCTAACAGATTGTTTCAAGGCGTAATTTATCAGATGAAGGATGCGTTTGACCGCGTCATCGGTGTGATCGACGAAAACGGCGTCGTGATCTCCTGTTCGGATTTGGGAAAGATGGGCGACGTTCGTCAGGGTGTTCGTGAGGAGCTTTCTTTTTCGACCGAATTTATGTCGGTAGACGGATATACCTACCGCTATATGGGTGTCGGTCAAAAGAGTGAATACATCGTTTTCGTAGAAGGCGAAGATAAGATGGCAGAGAAGATGTCCAAGCTCCTGGCGATTTCTCTTGGCAACATCAAGAGCCTTTACGATGAAAAATATGACAAGGGTTCGTTTATTAAGAATATCATCCTTGATAATATTCTGCCCAGTGATATTTACATTAAATCGAAAGAATTGCATTTCAATACCGAGGAACTTCGCGTTGTCTTCCTGATCAAATTCTTCGGTAAGACCGACATGATGCCTTTTGAAATGCTTCAGAATATGTTCCCCGATAAGTCGAAGGACTATGTTATCAGTGTCGGCGAACACGATATCGTTCTTGTCAAGGAGCTTAAGCCGGGTACCGAGATGAGGGAGATCGAAAAACTCGCAATCAATATTGCGGACACACTTTCGACCGAATTCTACACGAAGGTTGTGATTGGCATTTCTACGATCGTCGACAATATCAAGGATCTTGCGAAGGCATATCAGGAAGCACAGGTCGCTCTTGAAGTCGGCAAGGTATTTGAAACCGAAAAAAATATCATCAGTTACGAAAATCTCGGTATTGGCAGACTGATTTATCAGCTTCCCACGACGCTTTGCGAGATGTTCTTGCAGGAGGTCTTTAAGAAGGGAAGTCTGGAAACGCTTGACAGAGAAACCTTGATGACCATTCAGTGCTTCTTTGAAAACAACCTCAACGTTTCCGAAACCTCGAGAAAGCTGTTTGTACATAGAAACACTTTGGTTTACCGCTTGGAGAAAATCCGCAAGCTGACGGGTTTGGATCTGCGTGAATTTGAGCACGCGATTACCTTCAAAGTTGCGCTCATGGTTAGAAAATATCTTGACTCCAAGCCTGTTAAGTTTTAATGAATGATTGCGGAATACTCCGCCACAGCGGAGTATTTCGCTTTTCGATGTCCAAAAGGGATTATAAGGGCATAAGAAGAAAACGGCGGGCATAAGCTCGTATGACTTTGGATTTTTTTGAAAAGCAGAAAAAACAAAGGGGAAATTTTTTAGTGTCAGAAGAATTGAAAAACGAAAATGAAGAGTTGACAGAAGCTTCTTCGCAAAAGAATGACGAAGAAACAATCAGCGCGCTCTTTGAAAATCAAGAAACCGAGGTTCCCAAAAAGGAACGGAAAATTTCGCTTCATACGGCGATTTTTGCGGGAATTGCCGTCGTTTTGGCGGCGGTGATGCTGACGTACACTTGCCTTAGTGGGATTTATTATCAGCGCTTGGCGAAAATACAGACTTCTCAGTCCGTAACGGGCGATGACAAATATTATCCGTTTGAACTCTTTGATCAGATCTTTTCTCAGCTGAGCTTTGCTGAGCTTGATGAACAAGAAATGATGGAGGCGGCGCTCAAGGCATACGTTGCGGCGACGGGAGATGTCTACGCTGCATATTACACCGCAGAGGAGTATGCTGCGATGATGGCGAGCTCTGAGGGAAAGACGCAGGGCATAGGAATCAATATTGCTTATAATACGATTGAATATGACGGAAAAGTGCAGGACGTGGTGCAGATTATTCACGTAACGCAAGGTTCACCTGCCGCAGAAGCAGGACTTTTGGCGGGCGACGTAATCTATGCGATCGGTGAAAACGGAGCTGACGGCACGGTGGATGCGTTGGGATACAGTACTGCCATTCAAAAGCTTCAGGGAGAAGCGGGAACGAAAGCTTCCTTTACAATTCTTCGTAAAGAGAACGGTTTGTGGAGTGAGCCGATTTCTAAAAGTGTTCTTCGCAGAGAATTCACTTCGGATTCGGTTTACGGAACAATCTCGTCTTCGGGAAAGGTTGGTATCGTTCGAATCGTTGGATTTGACCTGACCACGCCCAAGCAATTTTCCAATGAAATTGACCGTTTGAAAGCAGCGGGATGCGAGAGCTTTGTTTTTGATCTTCGCGAAAATCCCGGGGGAAACTTGCAATCCATTGAGGCGATTTTGAGCTATTTCCTTTCCGAAGGGGACACATTGATTCGCACGGTGGATAAGGCAGGAAATGAGGAAGTGTCCACGGTTAAAGTGGTGAACTATTCCGGAAATATGAAGGATTGCAGTGTTTCTGAGTCGGATATCGGAAAGTACAAGGATTTGAAATCGGTTGTGCTTTGTAATGGCGCTACTGCCAGTGCGGCAGAGCTCTTTACGGCGACCTTCCGTGATTATGAGCTTGGCGAGATCGTTGGAACAAAGACCTTTGGCAAGGGCAGTATGCAGAATATTCTTTCGCTGTCGGGATACGGTTATTCCGGGGCGTTAAAGCTGACGGTAGCGATGTATTTTTCTGCCAAGGATACCGAAGGATACAACGGCGTTGGAATTTCTCCCGATCACACCGTAGAACTCGAGGGAGAGAAAAGTTTTTATGTCCGTGAGGAAGCAGAGGATGATCAGTTGGTCTTTGCGCTCGGACTTCTTGAAAATGATTAAAATTTAATTTTATAATATGAAGGAGAAACACTATGGCTACAATTTTGAAATATACGCAGGAAGGTTTTGAGAAGCTGAAGGCAGAGTACGAGTTCAGAACCAAGGAAGAAAGAGAACGCATTAAGGTGGCGATTGCCGAGGCGAGATCTTTTGGTGACCTTTCCGAGAACGCGGAATATGACGAGGCAAGAAACGAGCAGGCGAAGAATGAGGCGAGAATTAAGGAGCTGGACGATATGATTCAGCACGCCGTTGTTATTGACGATTCGCAAATGGATGCAGAGATCGTCGGTCTCGGCTCGAGCGTTAAGGTAGAGCGCAACGGTGTCACGGTAGAATACAAGATCGTCGGTTCGAACGAGGCAGATCCGTTTGATAACAAGATCTCGGATATGTCACCCGTTGGCAGAGCTCTGATTGGTGCGAAAAAGGGAGATGTTGTTTCTCTTGATGTTCCTTCGGGAAGCGTCAATCTGAAAGTATTGGACGTTTATAAGGCGTAAGACCTACTGAAACAGTATTTTGGGATTGTCGCAGAATCTTTGCGGCAATCCCCATCTTTGAATAAAGGAGTTTTCCATCCGTGAATGAAGAAAAAAGAACCGAGTGCGACATTGTCGTACAGGGTAAATTTGCAAAATGGTTTGATAATTTTTGGTATCATTATAAATGGGTAACCATCGGTATTGTGGCGGCAGTAATCATTCTTTTGGTCTGCATCGTGCAATCCTGTTCCAAGGAAGATCGGGATATTATGATCGTTTATGCAGGACCAAACACGCTTTCTGTTTCCGAGCAGGAACAGTTAGGACGACTGATGAGTGTTCTTTTGCCCAGTGATTTGGACGGCAATGGCGAAAGCGTAGCACATCTGAATACATATCAAATTTATTCCGAGGAGCAGATTCGTGCGATTGAAGCGCAAACCGATTCGGACGGAAAGCCGCTGACGATAGACAGAAGTCGCAATACGAGTAATTATAAGGCGTACACCGATTATTTTCAGCTGGGAGAAAGTTCGGTTTGCTTGTTAGATCCGTGGCTGTACGAAAAAATGCTAGAGGAAGAGATGTTGCGCCCGCTTTCGGACGTTCTTTCGGAAACACCGCAAGGTGCGTTGGATGAATGTGGCGTTCGCTTGGGCGATACCGAGCTTTATGAAGAGTATGATTTGTTGAAGGTATTGCCCGAAGATACGGTTATTTGCTTGCTTCGTCCGTATTTTCTCGGTCGAAGCAGCGACGAGAAATTATATCAGTTTGAGGTAGATACGTTTTGTTCGATCGTAACGTATACGAAAGAGGGCGAATGAAAAAGACAAATATCTGGACCAACGGGCTCTTGCTTTTGACCGCAATGATTTGGGGCTTTGCCTTTGTGGCACAGGTCGACGGCATCAATTACGTGGGACCCTTGACCTTAAACGGCGTTCGCTTTTCTGTGGGTGTGCTTTCCTTGCTTCCCGTCGTTTTGATTTTTGAAAAAGGACGTGTTGGAAGTGCGGAGCGCAAAAAAACGGTGCTGGCATCGCTGTTGGCGGGAACGGTACTGTTTTGTGCCTCCAGCTTGCAACAGATCGGTATCGTTTATACGAGAAGCGCAGGCGTTGCCGGTTTTATTACTGGGCTTTATATCGTACTGATTCCAATCGCTTGCTTTCTTTTGTTTCGCCATAAAACGGGAGTGCAGATCTGGATAGGAGCAGTGTTGGCTTTAATCGGTTTGTTTTTACTGTGCTATAAAGTTGGCGAGGGCTTCCGCTTTGGCTTGGGAGAGCTGCTTTTGTTGCTTGGTTCCTTCTTTTGGACGGCTCATATGATCTTGGTGGATCGACTTGGAAAAACGCTTCGCTCTTTGCATTTTGCTTGGGGACAGTTTTTGGTGTGCGCGCTGTTGGGACTTTTGGCAATGTTTCTCTTTGAAGAGCCGACAGTATCGGGAATTTTGAACGCAAAGTGGCCCATTCTGTATTGCGGTGTTCTTTCGGTGGGCGTTGCATATACGCTTCAAGTGATTGCGCAGAAAAGAGCAGATCCTACCTTTGCCGCCATTCTTCTTTCGATGGAATCGGTATTCAGTGCAATTGGTGGTGCTGTTGTAGGGACCGACAATATTTCGAGCTTGGGATACGTCGGTTGCGGTTTGATTTTTGCAGGTGTTTTGATCTCTCAGCTGCCTGAGCGAACCAAAAGACACACGAAGGAATGAAGCCTGTTTGTTTGGCAAACAATAACATGGGAGGTGTGATTGTGCGCTGGACAGAACGGAAAGAAAAAAGTAACGAAGCGTTTGCAGAGGGCTTTTTGGCAGGTCTTACCGTGATTGGTGGAATTGCAAGTATATTGCTTTTGATTTTTTGGCTATAAAGAGTGCGAAAGGAGAAGACGATGAAAACGATGAGATTGGATAAATTTCTTGGCATCACGGGAATGTCTTCTCGTTCGGAAGCCAAAAAATTGATTCGTGCAGGCAGTGTTACGGTCAACGGATGCGTGGCATCGTCTGCGGAAGAGAAGATCGATCCCGAACAGGATGAGATCCTATTTTGCGGTAAAAAAGTGATTTACCGCAAATATACTTATATTTTAATGAACAAACCCGAGGGGATCGTAAGTGCGACAGAGGACGGTCGGGATCGTACGGTGTTGGACCTTCTTCCTTCCGATATGCGAAAGACCGATCTTTTTCCGTGCGGACGCTTGGATAAAAACACCCTTGGACTGATGCTGATTACCGATAACGGGGAACTGGCGCATCGGTTGCTTGCGCCCAAAACTCACGTGGAAAAGGTGTATTATTTCCGAGCAAAGTTTCCGATTTCCGAGGAGGATGCCAAACGGTTTGAAAATGGCTTGATCTTGGAAGACGGATATGAAACAAAGCCCGCCAAAATTTTCTTGGAGCCATCGGGTGATGCGGGAACAATTACTTTGATTGAAGGAAAATATCATCAAATCAAGAGAATGTTAGAAGCGATCGACAATAAGATCACATATCTCGAGCGAATTCGTTTTGGAAACTTGACGCTAGATACAACGCTTTCTCGCGGAGAGTGGAGATATTTGACACAAGAAGAGATTTCCGTGTTAGAGCAACACGGAAAAGAAAAATAAATTGATTTATGGAGAACTTATGGACATCATTCAAAAACTGACTGAGGAATTTCATTTAAAAAGAGAGCAGGTTGAGAAGACCGTAGCGCTGATCGACGAGGGGAATACCATTCCTTTCATTGCGCGTTACCGTAAGGAGGAAACGGGAAGTCTTGACGATACGGTGCTTCGTGATCTGGATGACCGTCTTACTTATTTGAGAAATATCGAGAAGCGCAAGGAAGAGGTCCGTGCGCTGATTACCGAGATGGGAAAGATGACCGACGAGATCGACGCCGCTATTGAAAATGCAGTGACGATCACCGAGGTGGACGATATTTACCGTCCGTTCCGTCCGCACCGCAAAACACGTGCATCGGTCGCAAAGGAAAAGGGACTTGAGCCCTTGGCGGAGCTGATTTTGGCACAGGAAAGCCGTTATGAGCCTTCGCTGGAAGAGCAGGCGGAAGCATACGTGGATGAGGAAAAGCAGGTGGCGAGTGCGCAGGAAGCACTTGCTGGTGCATGTGATATTATCGCTGAGGGAGTGTCCGATAATGCGGATTATCGAAAGACTGTGCGTCGTGCCACCTTTGAAACGGGAATTCTGAGCACCAAGAATACCAAGGACGAGGATTCGGTCTACTCGCAGTATTACGAATATTCCGAGAACATTAAAAAGATCCCGTCGCACCGTATTCTCGCGATCAACCGCGGAGAAAAAGAGGAGTTTTTGCGCGTGAGTTTGAGCGTGGAAAAGGGAATGATCCTGAACTATCTTTGCTCGGAGATGATTACAAATCCCAAGAGCCCTGCTGTGAAGTACATCGAGGCGGCAATTGTGGACGGCTATGATCGTCTGATCGCGCCTTCGATCGAACGCGAAATCCGAAACGATCTGTTTGATACGGCAAGTGAGGGAGCAATCAAGCTCTTTGCGGACAACCTGAAGCATCTTCTGATGCAAGCGCCGCTCAAGGGAAAGACGGTTCTCGGTTTTGATCCCGGTTACATTAACGGATGTAAAACGGCTGTGGTGGATAAGACGGGCAAGGTGCTTGATACGGCAGTCGTTTATCCCACCACCAAATCGAAATTTAAAACCGAGGAAGCCGCAAAAATTATTAAGAGAATGGTCGAAAAGCATCGCGTAGACGTCATTGCGATCGGCAACGGTACGGCGTCGAAGGAAAGTGAAATCTTTATTGCCGACGTACTGAAAACCACCTCGTATCCTTGTAAATATATTATCGTCAATGAGGCGGGAGCATCGGTTTATTCGGCATCCAAGCTTGCGGCAGAGGAATTTCCTGATTTTGACGTGATGCAGCGTTCTGCGGTTTCAATTGCGCGCCGTTTGCAGGATCCGCTTGCGGAGCTTGTTAAGATCGATCCCAAGTCGATCGGTGTCGGTCAGTATCAGCACGATATGAAGCCTGCAAGACTGGACGGCGCTTTGCAGGGCGTTGTCGAGGATTGTGTTAATGCGGTTGGCGTGGATATCAACACGGCGTCGCATTCGCTGCTCTCCTATATTTCGGGCATCAATGCAACGAGTGCAAAGAATATTGTAAAATATCGTGAGGAGAACGGAGAATTTACCTCGCGCGCTTCGATTATGAAGGTGCCGCGCGTCGGTGCGAAAGCGTTTGAACAGTGCGCTGGATTCTTGCGCGTTCCTCAATCAAAGGAAATTCTAGACCACACGGGCGTTCACCCCGAGTCCTACCGTGCGGCGCACGCACTTCTCGATCTCTTTGGATATACCGAGGAGGACGTGGCAAAGGGAAGACTTTCCGAGCTTGACCGTCAGGTCAGAGAAAAGGGAGTTGCTAAGGTATGTGAGGCGTGCGGTGTAGGAGAGCCTACACTGATGGATATTGTTGCCGAGCTGATGAAGCCCGGACGTGACGTTCGTGATAGTTTGCCGTTGCCCGAGCTTCGCGAGGATGTCCTCAGCATGGAGGATTTGAAGCCTGATATGATTTTGAACGGTGTGGTTCGCAACGTAATCGACTTTGGCGCGTTTGTGGATATTGGCGTGCATCAGGATGGCCTTGTGCATATCTCGGAGCTTTCCGACCGATTTGTCAAGCATCCCTCTGAGGTCGTTTCGCTTGGTGATGCCGTCAAGGTTCGCGTTCTTGCGGTCGATCTCAAGAAAAAGAGAATCTCTCTTTCGATGAAAAACATAAAGTGATCTTAATTTATTAAGAACAAGAAGTGTCGTTTTTTGCTGAATGACATGTAAAAAAACAAGTTTTGTGCAAAATAAACAAATAAAACGATAAAATTTTGGGAATTTCCCCTCTTCCATTTTTCTTGTTTTTTTGGTACAATATTAGAGTACAGAACTGTGTATAATTTTAATTTCTGATATAATTTATAGGAGGATTATTCCAAGATGGCAAGCTTATCTCTCAGACACATCTACAAGAAGTATCCCGGCGGCGTTACTGCTGTATCGGACTTTAACCTTGAGGTCAAGGACAAAGAGTTCCTCGTTCTCGTTGGACCTTCCGGATGTGCAAAAACCACCACGCTCCGTATGATTGCAGGACTCGAGGAGATTTCCGAGGGTGAACTCTTTATCGGAGACCGTCTCGTTAACGACGTAGCACCGAAGGACAGAAAGATCGCGATGGTGTTCCAGAACTACGCTCTGTATCCTCATATGTCCGTATTTGAAAATATGGCATTCGGTCTGAAGCTGAATAAGACTCCGAA
>JAGBSP010000049.1 GCA_017631855.1 Clostridia bacterium
ACAGAGAACCAAAACCAATGCAAGAACCAGAAAAGGTCCTGCAAAGACGATCGCTAACAAGAAGAAATAAGGAGGCAGACAGATGGCTAAAGTTGCTAAGAAAGTTGTCAAGAGACGCCGCGAGAAAAAGAATATTGAAAAGGGTGCGGTGCATATCAGCGCAACCTTCAATAACACGATCATCACGGTTACCGACGTTGCCGGAAACGCGATTTCCTGGGCATCTGCCGGTGAACTTGGCTTCAAGGGCTCCAGAAAGTCCACTCCTTTCGCTGCTCAGATGGCATCTGAGACGGCAGCAAAGGCAGCAATGGAGCATGGTCTGAAAACTGTTGAGGTATACGTAAAGGGACCCGGATCGGGACGTGAGTCGGCAATCCGTGCTCTCGAGACGGTAGGCCTCCAGATCACCATGATCAAGGACGTAACTCCGGTTCCGCACAATGGTTGCAGACCGCCCAAGCGCAGACGCGTTTAATCAAAAAGGAGGTAAAGTAAAATGGCTAGATATACCGGTCCCGTGTGTAAGCTTTGCCGCAGAGAGGGCACCAAGCTCTTCCTGAAGGGTGATCGCTGCACGTCTGGAAAGTGCGCTCTTGACCGCAGATCTACTGCACCCGGTCAGCACGGCGCAGCAAACAAGAAGCAGAGAGAATACGGAATGCAGCTTCGCGAGAAGCAGAAGACCAAGAGATACTACGGTATCCTCGAGAAGCAGTTCAAGAACTACTTCGTAGAGGCAGACCGCAGAGAGGGTATGACGGGTGAGAACCTGCTCAAGCTCATCGAGCGCAGACTTGACAACGTAGTATACAGAATGGGTATGGCAGAGAGCCGCACCGAGGCTCGTCAGCTTGTTCTTCATGAGCATTTCACTCTGAACGGCAAGAAGGTAAACATTCCTTCGATTATCGTTGGACTTGGTGATGTTGTTGCAGTCAAGGAGAACTTCCGTGACTCCGTAAAGTGCAAGGAGCTCGCAGAGGGTCTTCAGTCGAAGAACGCACCCAAGTGGCTTGACGTTGATAAGACGGCTCTTTCGGCAAAGGTTGTTGCTCTGCCTGCAAGAGACGACATCGACTTCGAGATCAACGAACAGCTGATCGTCGAGTTTTACTCCAAGTAATCAAACGCCCCTTTATTTATGCGGCAGTGCTGCATAAATAAAACCGGCGTCGCGGAGTACTCTGCGGCGCAGGTAAGCTATATCTTTGGCATCACACAAATATATATTTAGGAGGGTTTATTTGGAATGATCGAGATTGAAAAGCCCAATATAACAACAGTAAATCTGAGTGAAGACGGAACAGTCGGAACCTTTATCGTAGAGCCTCTGGAGCGTGGCTTTGGTATCACCCTTGGCAACTCGCTTCGCAGAATCATGCTCTCTTCCTTGCCCGGATACGCAGTCGTCAGCATCAAGATCGACGGTGTGCTTCACGAGTTTTCCACGATTCCCGGTGTAACCGAGGACGTTACTGAAATCGTTCTCAACGTCAAGGGAATTATCGCAAAGCTCCACGGCAACGCACCCAAGACGGTCGTGATCGACGTCGTTGGCGAGCAGGTAGTTACGGCAGGTGACATCAAGGTTGACTCTGACATTGAGATTCTCAACCCCGAGCACCATATCTGCACGGTAGGCGAAAACGAAAGATTTTATATGGAGCTGACCTTTGATCACGGCAGAGGATACGTTTCTCAGGATCGCAACAAGCAATTGGATGCGCAGATGAGAGGCTCGAATATCTCTGCTCCCATCGGTACGATTTTCACCGATTCGATCTACACTCCCGTCTACAACGTTCGCTACACGGTAGAGAACACCCGTGTTGGCAACATTACCGACTTCGATAAGCTGTTGCTTGAGGTAGAAACTAACGGTACGATTACCGCAAAAGAAGCGATTTCCTTCGGCGCCAAGATTCTCAACGAGCATCTCAACTTGTTCGTCGAGCTTTCCGATGAGGCAAGAAACGTAGAAATTTTGGTTGAAAGAGAAGAGACCAAGAAGGAAAAGGTTCTTGAGATGACCATTGAGGAACTTGACATGTCTGTTCGTAGCTTCAACTGCTTGAAGCGCGCAGGCATCGATACCGTGGAAGATTTGACGAACCGTACCGAGGAGGACATGATTAAGGTCCGTAACCTCGGAAAGAAATCGCTGGAAGAAGTCATTCAGAAGCTCCACTCGTTGGGTCTGGAGCTCAGAAAAGAAGAAGACTGATCTTCTTTCCCCAAATCCTGCAGGCGCAGGTGTTTAGTTTGAAATACGACAAAGGAGGGAATTATCATGCCCGGAACTAGAAAACTCGGCAGACCTACCGCCCACAGAAATGCAATGCTGCGCGGAATGGTAACTCTGCTGTTGGAGAACGGACAGGTTGAAACGACGCTCACCAGAGCGAAGGAAGTTCGTTCGATGGCTGAAAAAATGATTACGATTGGCAAGAAGAACACTCTTGCAAGCCGCCGCGCTGCTCTCGCTTACATTACGATGGAGGACGTTGTTACCAAGGTATTTACCGAACTCGCTCCCCTTTATGCAGAGCGCAACGGTGGATATACGCAGATCTACAAGCTCGGTCCTCGCAGAGGCGACGGTGCTGAGATGGCGATCGTCAAGCTGATCGATTACGTGAAGCCCGAAGAGAAGGACACCAAGAAGAAAGAGAAAAAGGCTGACGCTGAATAATCTTTCGGTGACCTGATCCACCATAAAAAAACGGTAGGCATTCGTGCCTACCGTTTTTTGTGTTTATTTAAAAATCGGGGGTGTATTTGGTGCTCGAGGAGGTCCGTCCCTGCATAAAGCCAAGAAAGCCAAGCTTCTCGGCGTGGGCGAGCACACTGTCGTATTCGAATGCCGTCAAACGGCGGTGGAGCTCGCGGTGCGGCGAGTCGAGCGCAAATTCGGGCGTGTATTGGCTCATCAGACTCAGAAGAACGTCATCAACGGGCAAGAGGGCGGCAAGGCGGTCAAGTACGGCAATGCTGTCGTGGCGTGCCGACGGAAGCACCAAGTGGCGCACCATCACACCGCGCAAAAGAAGTCCGTCGGCGTCAAATTCGTATGCGCCCGTCTGTCGGAACATTTCGACGAGAGCCGCCTCGGCAACCTCTCGGTAGTCGGGTGCGGACGAGTATTTTTCGGCAAGCTCGGGGGAACAGTATTTGAAGTCGGGAAGATAGATATCCACAAGTCCTTCGAGCGAGCGAAGAATCTCCACGCGCTCATAGCCCGACGTGTTGTAGACGACGGGGATCGAAAGGCGCGGCTTGGCAAGGATCAAGGCTTCGCGTACCCCGTCCGAAAAATGCGTGGGCGTGACGAGATTGATGTTGTGCGCCCCTTGCGCTTCGAGATCGAACAAGACCTCGGCAAGCTCGGCGGGGGAAAGCGTGCGTCCCTCGGAGGTCGCGCGGCTGATTTTTTTGTTCTGACAGAACTCGCAACGGAGCGAGCAACCGCAGAAAAAGACGGTACCCGAGCCGCGCGTGCCGCTGATGGGCGGCTCTTCAAAGAAGTGGAGCGTCGCCTTGGCAATTTGAATTTCTTTTGGCTGACCGCAAAAGCCAAGCGTACGGCTTCGGTCAATTCCGCATTCACGCGGACAAAGTCGGCAAGCGTTCATTCTTCCACTCCTTTCATCGTTTCTTGCTCTATTGTAGCATATTTGAAGAAGAAAAGCAAGGGGCGTCTATTGCATTTTTCTCCGATTTGGTGTATAATAAAACTAATCTTTGATTGCAAAAGGAGATTTTTTATGAGCATCGAACGACCGATCCATACGGCGGAAATTTTGTGCGTTGGAACCGAGCTGCTGCTTGGCGACATCGTGAACACCAACGCGGCATTTTTGTCGCAACGTCTTGCCGAGCTTGGCATTCACGTCTATCGACATACCGTCGTCGGAGATAATCCCGAGCGACTGCGCAACGCCCTCGAAGCGGCGTTTGCCGAGGCTGACCTCGTCATCACGAGCGGAGGACTCGGACCGACCTACGACGATCTCACCAAGGAAACCGTCGCGTCGTTTTTCCATTGTCCGATGGAGATGCACGAGCCATCGCTTCAGGCGATCCGCGCCTATTTTGAGCGCACGGGGCGTGTGATGACGAAGAACAACGAAAAGCAGGCAATGATGCCGCGCGGCTGTACCGTCTTCCCGAACCACTATGGCACCGCGCCCTCGCTCGCTGTGAGCAACGAGGAGGGAACTCGGACGGTGATTATGCTTCCGGGCCCCCCCGGGGAGCTTTGCTCTATCTTCCGAGAAGAGATCCTGCCCTACCTCAAGCGTCGCCGCGAGTCGGTGCTTGTGAGCAAGAATATCCATATTTTCGGCATGGGAGAGTCGGCGGTTGAAACCAAGATCAAGGATCTGATGACCGAGTCGAAAAATCCCACCGTTGCCCCCTATTGCAAGGAGGGCGAGGTTCGTCTGCGCGTGACCGCCGAAGCCGAGAACGAAACCACGGCGGCAGAGATGTGCGACGGGATGATCGCAAAGATTCGCGCTACCGAGGTCGGTGAATTTATCTACGGCGTGGACGTCGGCTCGCTGGAGCATGCCGCGGTCGAGCTTTTAAAGGAAAAGAAGCTCACACTTGCCTGCGCTGAGTCCTGTACGGGAGGATTGATTTCCAAGCGTCTGACCGACCTTTCGGGCGTGTCCGAGGTCTTTCTCGGTGCGTGTGTGACCTATGCGAACGAAGCAAAGGAAAAGCTCCTCGGGGTGCGCCACGAAACGCTCGAAGCCTTTGGCGCCGTGTCCGAGCAGGTGGCTCGTGAAATGGCACGCGGAGTCCGTGAGCGCCTTGGCGCCGACGTCGGTATCTCTGTCACGGGCATTGCGGGACCGACGGGTGGTACGCCCGAAAAGCCCGTGGGCACCGTCTACCTCGGTATCAGCACGCAGAACGGCGAAGAGGTCCGCAAACTCTCGCTCTCCTCGATGCGTAGCCGTGACTATATTCGCAAGGTCAGCGCATCTAATGCGTTTGATATGGTATTGAAGTTAGTATAGGGAAGGATTATGTTACTTTTTCTTTCGGGAAAGAAAAAGTAACCAAAAAGAAAGCAACACAGAATAATGGATTGTGTCGCCGTATTCTCTGTACAGACTTCGGCTTTCTGAGGAACAAAACCGTGGACACTACGTACCACGGTTTTGGGACGCGATTTGTTTAAAACGTTCTTTGCGGGAAGTTTTTGAGATTCCAAAGAACTTTTTTCAAAAAGTTCTTTGGTGGGGTACGGGGCAACGCCCCGCCATCGTTCAAAACGCCCGAAAGGGTGAATGTATCTCGGCGAAGCCGAGGACAGAGGGAAAACCACACGAGGGGTTTTCCCTGTCTTTGATTCAGATAAAAAGAAAAGCCATAGCAGATTTTCTGCTATGGCTTTGTTGTTGATTAACTTACGCGGGATTTACTCCGCCACCGACGTTATCGGGTGCCTTGTAGATTTCCAGATAGTTCTTCTTGATGTACAGCGTCTTTGCCTCGGTGTTTGCATCGGGCTTGTAGGAAACCTTTGCCCAAACGCCGTCCTCACTCAGAGCGAGAACCTGCATTTTGTTGTCCGAGGTCTCGGACTGGGTCAGCGCCTTGTAGAGGTTCAGCGCGTTGATCTCGGTAACGTATTTCTCGGTGTTGTCATAGCAAGGAGTCCAACGGAAATTATGCGTCGACTCTTTTCCCGAGGTGTTGCTGTTGATAACACTCGAATATACAGGCTCGCCTTCAATGGGGTTGAAGCGAACCGACGCGCCGTTGGTTACGGTAACGTAGGAGTAGATGTAATACTCGTTGTCGTTATACTTTACCTTGTACCACTCTCTGTTGGACTTCTCTACGAGAAGAACCGATTCGCCAAGATCCAGCGTGATGCCCGTCTTGTCATTGTCGGAGGGAGAGTTTCTCAGCGTGATGGGATGAGCAATGTAGATGGTAACGTCTTCAACGTCGGTCCAAGTCAGAGTGACCGAAGGGATATTGTTATTGCCGTTGTTATTATTATCGTCAGTATTGTTCGAGGATTCAATAGAGGAAGAAGCACCGCCGTTGCCCCAATCGTCATCGTCGTCATCTTCGCTTGCTACGGGTTCCTTCTTACAAGCGACCAGGGAAATCGACAAAATCATTACAAGTACCAATAAGAATGCAAGTAGTTTTTTCATTTTCTTCTCCTTTATGTTTCACGGTTTTTTTATTTTTTGTATGAATTGAAAAAATCATTTTTACACATATCTTATTATATCAAAAAAAATGTAAAGTGTCAAGGGTATAAAAAAGTTTTTTTAGAATATTTTTTGCCGTTTTGTGCTGTTTTCCGCTGATTCGGTATATCGGTGCTTTTTTTGTAAATAATATCGGTAACGAAACAAAGGAGAGGTAGGATGCAAGGGAAAATTTTGAGATTTGAGGGTGGTGCGGCGATCGTATCGGCGGCGTCTATAGTGGGAAAATACGAATACGAAGGACCTTTGGGGGATTGCTTTGATCTGCACGACCTGACAGAAAAATTCGGCATGAAGACATGGGAGAAGGCGGAGAGCGAGATGCAACGCCTTGCCTTCAATACGGCGCTTGCCAAAGCATCGGCGTCCGAGCGACGGGTGGGGGCGCTCTTTGCGGGTGACCTTCTCAATCAATGCGTCGGCTCATCCTACGGATTGCTCGATTTTGACGTCCCTTATTTTGGTCTGTACGGCGCGTGCTCGACCGCCATCGAGGGATTGACACTTGCGGCGGCGACCGTTTCGGCAGGCTTTTTCGATACGGCGGGGGTCGTTACCTCGTCACACTATTGCTCCGCCGAGCGGCAGTACCGAACGCCGCTCGAATACGGCTCTCAGCGCTCTCCTACCGCACAATGGACGGTGACGGGCTCGGGCGCGTTTCTCGTTCGCAGAGAGGGAAAGGCGCGCATCGTTGAGGCGCTCCCCGGCATTGTGGTCGAAAAGGGAATCAACGACGCTTCGAATATGGGAGCGGCGATGGCACCCGCGGCGGCGGACACGCTGTTGCGCTATTTCCGTCACGGCTCGCACACGCCAGAGGAGTTTGACCTGATTGTGACGGGCGACCTCGGTTGGGAGGGCGGAGATATTCTCTGCGATCTTTTGCACGCCGAGGGACTTGATATTGCGAGCCGCTACAACGATTGCGGAATGATGATCTACGACAGAGAGCGGCAGGATATGCACGCAGGCGGCTCGGGTTGCGGATGCTCGGCGGTGGTGCTTGCGTCGCATCTTTTGCCGAGAATTGAGCGCGGAGAGCTTCGAAACATTTTGATTCTCGGTACGGGTGCAATGATGAGCCCGTCGAGCATTCAGCAGGGAGAGGCAATTCCCGCCGTGGCGCATCTTGTGCGACTTTGCCACGAAAAATACGCGAAGGGGGAATAGAAAATGGACGGGATACTTGATTTTGTTTGGGCATTTCTCGTCGGCGGACTTTTTTGTGTGATCGCACAAATTCTGCTGGATAAGACCTCACTTACGCCTGCGAGAATTTTGGTCGGATACGTTGTTGCAGGTGTATTTCTCGGTGCAGTGGGACTGTACGCGCCGCTCGTTGAGTTTGCAGGAGCGGGAGCGACGACACCGCTGACGGGATTCGGATATTTGATTGCCAAGGGCATTCGTTCGGCGGTCGATGAGGAGGGGCTGATCGGAATTCTCAAGGGCGGACTTTGCGCCGCGGCGGCGGGCACGGCGGCAGCACTCTGCTTCGGCTACCTCGCCGCACTCATCTTCCGCAGCAAACCAAAGTAAAAAAAGGAAGTTTTCGCCCGCCTTTTTCAAAAGGCGGCACGAGTCCAGCGCCGTGTGGCGCTGGTCGCCCTTCGCAGAGGGCGAAACACCCAATCGTTCAATAGCGCCCGAAAGGGTGAATTTCAGTTTGCAAGCAAACTGAAAGAGGGAAAACCGCAAGAGGGGTTTTCCCTTTTTCTTTTCGTCCTTTCAGAGCGTTCACGGTAAAATTTGCAGAAGCAAAGCCAAGATCGGCAGGTTCAATCCCCCCTCGGCGAGCTTGAGGAGTAAATATTTCCCTCTGGAAAAGCTTGCGTCGCCGACCAGATACAGAAGCTGAAAATGCACCGAAAGTCCCGTCCAACCGACCGAAAAAGCGCATAGCATCCGAGCAAGACTTGCCGAGCATTCCGCGGCGTGCGACACTCCTCCCGTCAGCTCAAAGAACCCGAAGATCATCGCCGTGAGCGGCTTGGAAAGCGACAATGCCGCCGACAGATGGGTCAAACACTCCACGAGCGCCGAGAAAAAAACGACGAAGGCGCAAATCGAGAGCAGAGAAAGCGCTGAAGCACTGACCGCACTTGCCAAGGAAGAGGAAAAGGACCGAATCATCGGCGCGGGGCGCGAAGGCATCTCTCCAAAGGAGATTCCTTTTCTCTTTCTTCGGGGAGAGAAGATCGTCCCAAGGAGAAGCGAGGAGCATATCGTGGTGAGATACAAAAGAATTCCCGTACGCGTCGAGCCGAGGAGTGAGCGACCGACCGTGCTGATGAGAAACGCAGGACTTGGATGATTGGAGAGTGCGAGTACGCGGGAAAATTCATCCTCGGACATTCTTCCGTCGCGGTAGAGCGTGAGCGCACACCGCGTTCCGATGGGAAAACCGCAGACCATTCCGAGAAGCACGGCACAGGCAGCATCCCCGCGAAGTCCGAGTATTGTCCGCGCAGGGCGCGCAAGGAATGTCCCCAAGCGATCCACACCGCCGCTCGATACGAGCAGCTCGGAGGCGACCATCAGCGGAAAGAGCGAGGGGATCAGCGATCGGACGCAGAGAAGAAGCCCCGAGCTTACCGCCTTGCCTGCGATCTCGGCATTGCGAAAGAAGAGCACGAGCAAAAAAAGACCTGCCAAAAACAGCATCGCGCCTTGAGGCGTCCTTCTTTTGATGTTTGCGGTCATTGACGCCACGCTCCTCTCATACAAATAGATCAACGGTCCTTGTTACCATTGTACTTTGGATCGCAAAAAAATATGCAACGGGAGGGGACTATGGCAAAACGCGAAGGAGGGGAAAACGTTCGGGATAGAATCAGCCGACGGCTCGATCTTTTGCCCGATCTTTTGGGAAAAGAGGGACTTGTAGAGATCCGCGGACGCGGCTCGGTGACGGTGCGAGGCGGCGGTAAAATTTTACTCTATACGCCTGAGGAGATCCGAATTTCGATGCCGAGGTGTGTGCTTTCGATCTCGGGCGAGGAGCTCGTTTGCACCTCGTATTTTCAGGGCGCGGTCGGAGTGGACGGCAGGATTGGTGGTGTGTTTTTTGAGGAGGTGGGAGAGTGAGATCGTTTCTGCACTTTTTGACGGGAAGTCGCACGTTGCGCTTTGGTGCCGCATCGGCGGGGGAGGTAATGAACCTTTGCCGACACTACGGCTTCGTTTATTGGAATCTTCGCTTCTGCGGCGAGCATCTCTGCCTTGACGCATCGCTGATCACCTCAACAAAGCTTTGCTCCGCCTGCCGCGAACGCGGAATTTCGGTGGTGAGTGAGGGAGAGAGGGGGTTGCCCTCGCTTCTTCTTCGCTACCGTCGGCGCTTCGGACTTTTGGTTGGCGCACTCTGCTTCTTTTTGATCATTCTCTTCTCGGGACGCGTGCTGTGGGGGATTGAGATCGACGGAAATCATACCCTGAGCGACGAAGAGGTGCTCTCCGAGCTCCGCGCGTGCGGATTGACGGTGGGCTGTCGGCTCTCGGAGCTTGACACCGAGGTGCTCGAAAATCGGGTGCTCATTTTCTCGGACGAGATCTCGTGGATCAGCGTCAACCTCATCGGTACGGTGGCGCACGTTGAGTTGCGCGAGGTGGAGGAGCTTCCGCCCGACGAGCCGAATTTTGACGCATCGAACCTCGTGGCGGCGCGATCGGGAAAGATTGAGCTTCTCGAAAATATCCGCGGGAGCGCGGTCGTAAGCATTGGCGACCTTGTGGTCGAGGGCGAGCTTCTTGTCAGCGGTTTGAGTGAAATGCAGAGCGGAGGCGTGCGTTACCGATGTGCAGAGGGGCAGGTCTTTGCCCGCACCGAGAGGGATTTTCTCGTCGAGATTCCCTATGCGTATCAGCAAAAACGCTACACGGGACGCAAAAAGAGCGAAAAAAGCCTCATTTTCTTTGAAAAAGAGATAAAATTTTTCTCAAACTGTAGAAATTTACCCGCCACTTGTGATACAATAAATACAGTAGAATATTTTTCCCTTTGGGACGGTCGAACTCTTCCTGTAGGAATTCGTACGGTGGAGTATCGCGAATACGAGATGTGCGACGAGGTGCGCGATGCAACAGAGGCAATCTCTCTTGCCTACGAGTGCCTCTATGAGCAGATGGAGGCGGAAGAGCTCGAAGGCTCTCTTGTACGCAAGAGCACCGTCACAGAGATCTCTGACGATGCCCTGATTCTTCGCTGTCGGGCGGAGTATATTGAGAATATTGCCATCGTCAAGGAAATTGAAATCGGGAACAGAGAAGAGGAAACTTCATAAAAATGACGGGAGTGTCAAACTGAGAATGGAAGAAAAAATCACAAAAACCGTAAAAATTGAAAATTCCGAGCTGACGGCGTGCATCTTCGGAAGCTACGACGTCAACGTCCGTATGCTCGAGCGCGCTTTCTCTGTGGTGATCCGCAACCGTTCGGGCGAGGATGGCGACGCCGTGCTCGTGTCGGGCGACGATTCGGATGCCGTACGGATGGCGTCGGAGGCGGTCGGCTATCTCAAGGAGATGGCAAAGGTCAACGACACGCTCAGCGATCAGCAGGTCGGATACGTTATTGAGATGCTGAAGGCGGGCAAGGAGAGCGAGCTTGCGGGATTGGAGAAAGACTGTATTTGCATTACTACGCGCGGAAAACCCATCAAGGCAAAGACGGTCGGTCAGAGAAGATATGTCGACGCCATTACGGCAAACACGGTGGTCTTCGGCGTCGGTCCTGCGGGTACGGGTAAAACCTTTCTTGCCGTGGCAATGGCGGTGCGTGCTCTGCGTGAAAAGCAGGTCAGCCGTATCATTCTGACGCGTCCCGCGATCGAAGCGGGCGAAAAGCTCGGCTTTCTCCCGGGAGATCTGCAGAGCAAGATCGACCCCTACCTGCGTCCGCTCTACGACGCGATGTTCGAGCTGCTTGGGGCGGAGAATTATCAGCGACAGCTTGAAAAGGGAACCATCGAGATCGCGCCGCTCGCGTATATGCGCGGACGGACGCTCGACGATAGCTTTATCATTCTCGATGAGGCGCAGAACGCAACGCCCGAGCAAATGAAAATGTTCCTCACGCGCCTCGGCTTTAATTCGAAGGCGGTGATCACGGGTGACCTGACGCAGACCGACCTGCCCGACCGACAAAAGAGCGGTCTTGCGGTTGCCGTCAAGGTGCTCGACGGAGTCGAGGATATTGCGGTGCACGCCTTTACTGACCGCGACGTCGTTCGTCACAAGCTCGTACAGCGCATCATTCGCGCCTATGAAAAATACGAAAAAACCGAGGCGGAGAAAAAATCCTCGCCCGCGAAATACCGCGCGGAGCGTAAGGGAAGAAGCGAAGGAGAGAAGCAATGAAGCAGCGCATCAAGATCTATTTTGCCAACGAGCAATCGTCCTTTCGTGTCACGCGGAAGCTCAAGCGCCTCATCCGCGCTTCGGTGAGCGAGTCACTTGCCTACGAGGGATTTTGCAACGACTGTACGGTGTCGGTCACTTTTACCGATAACGAGGGGATTCGCGTGCTCAACGCCGAATATCGCGGCATCGACCGCGAGACCGACGTGCTGTCCTTCCCCTTAACCGAATTTGAGTCGGGAGAGGAGCCACCCGTCGACGAGCCAGAGGTGAGCCTTGGCGACATCGTGCTCTCGCTCGAGAAAACGCAGGCGCAGGCAGAGGAATTCGGACATAGCTTCGAGAGAGAAGCGGCGTTTCTTTGCGTGCATTCGATGCTCCACCTGCTCGGCTACGACCACGTCAACAGTGAGGAAGAGGATGCCGAGATGCGCCGACGCCAGCGCGAGATCCTCGAGAGAATGGGACTTGGCGTAAAATAAAAAGGGAAATAACCCTCTCAGTCGGCGATGCCGACAGCTCTCCCGAGGGGAGAGCCTAGGATCAGCCTCGCCCTATGGGAGAGGTGGCACCGAAGGTGACGGAGAGGGAAATAAAGAGGATAACAACAGATAAAGGAAAATAAAGATATGAAAAAAACAGGATTTATTGCGATCGTCGGACGCCCGAACGTAGGAAAATCGACCCTGCTCAACGCCATTCTCGGCGAAAAGGTGGCGATCGTTTCGAATAAGCCGCAGACCACGAGAAACCGTATTACGGGAATTTTTACCCGCGAGGAGGAGCAGTTCGTCTTTGTCGACACGCCCGGAATGCACAAGCCGAAGAACAGCCTTGGCGAATTTATGGTCAAGGCGGCAGATACCTCGATGCGAGAGGCAGATGCCGTCGTGCTCGTCGTCGATACGGGCAAGGAGATCTCCTCGGTCGAGGAAAACGTGATCGATTACCTTAAGCGGAGCGGAATTCCCGCCGTGCTTGCGCTCAATAAGATCGACCAGTATCGCCGCGAAGACCTTGCCGAGGCGATCAGCCGCTACGCCGAGCGCCACGATTTTTCGGCATTTGTTCCGATCAGTGCAAGAAGCGGCAAGAACGTGGACGAGCTTCTCGACGAATGCGCAAAGTTCCTCGAGGAGTCGCCGTGGTTCTTCCCCGAGGATATGGTGACCGATCAGCCCGAAAGACAGATCGCCGCCGAGATTATCCGCGAAAAGATTTTGCGTACGCTTAATAAAGAAGTACCGCACGGAACCGCCGTTGTCATTGAGGAATTCAAGGACGAGGGAACGCTCGTTCGCATTCGCGCCGAGATCTTCTGCGAGAAGGCGTCGCACAAGGGCATTATCGTCGGAAAGAATGGCGCGTCCTTAAAGCTCATCGGTACGTACGCCCGTGAGGATCTTGAAAAAATGCTTGGCGTGAAGGTCTATCTCAATCTTTGGGTCAAGGTCAAGGAAAATTGGCGAGAAAGCGCCAGAACGGTCGGCAATTTCGGCTACCGTGAAGAAGAGTGATCGGAGGATCATAACAAGTGAAAAAGGCAGTAGACGGCTTGATTCTGCGGGAGATGCCCACAGGCGAGAGCGACAAGCTGCTGACCGTACTGACGGCAGAGGGTAGATTTTTGATGACCGCAAAGGGAGCTCGATCGTCGCGCAGCAAGGTCACGTCGCTCTGCACCATTTTTACGTACGGAAACTTTGAATATTACGAGAAAAACGACCGTCGGTGGCTTTCGTCGGGCTCGGTGCTGGAGAACTTCGTGGGAATGAATTCGGAGCTCGAGGGGATCGCGCTCGCGTCCTACCTTTCTCAGGTGGCGTACGAGATCAGCGAGGAGAATATCGATTGCTCCGAGGTGCTTCGGATGACGCTCAACGCCCTGCACCTCATCAAGAAGCGTTCGAAGCCCTATTGGCAGATCAAGGCGGTCTTTGAGGTCTTCTCGGCAGTGCAATCGGGCTATATCCCCGACCTTACGGGCTGTGCCTCGTGCGGTGCCGAGGAGAGGGGAGAATTTTGGCTTGACGTCATGAACGGCGGACTTCTTTGCGCCGACTGTCTTCGCAAGCGTGCGGGGAATCTTTCTTTGCCTGAATTTGACGAAGAGGGGGTGCGGAACATTCTTCTGCCGCTCGACGCGTCCGCACTTGCCTGCCTTCGCTACGTCAGCGAAGCACCCATCGAGCGTGCGTTTGCCTTTTCGCTCACGAGCGAGGAGAGCCGTGCGTATTTCTGTCGCGCGGCCGAGAGCTATTTGCTACATCATCTGGAAAGAGGCTTTGATTCTCTTGATTTTTACCATCAGGTAAAGGATTAACTCTATGAAAATTACCGAAAAAACACTAACTACCTTAGAATTTGATAAGGTTCGAGCAATGCTCGCAGAAGCCTGCCCCACGGCAGGCTCTTCGGCGTTGGCAATGACGCTTGCACCCGCGGAATATATCGATCAGATTGCCAAGCGGCAGAGAAGAACGACCGACGCAAGACGCTTGTCGGATGCGAAGGGAATGCCTTCCTTCGGCGCGGTGATCGACGTCGGTGATTTGTGTGCGCGCGCGGAGAAGGGGGCAATCCTCACCACGCGGGAGCTACTTGACGCCGCCAGCGTACTTCGCACCTCGCGTTCTCTTCTCGACTATCTGCGCTCTAACCGACTTTTTCCCACCGTGCTCGACGAGGTTTTTGAGCGTCTGCTCCCCAACCGACACCTCGAGGAGCGCATTTTCCGCTCGATTCTCTCCGAGGACCTGATTGCCGACGAAGCGAGCCCCGCGCTTGCCGACGTGCGCCGCAAGATCCGAAGCGCGAATGCGAGAATCAAGGAAACGCTTGCCAAATACGTCAGCGGAAGCTACTCGAAATATTTGCAGGAGAATATCGTAACTCAGAGAAACGGGCGTTACGTCATTCCCGTGCGCGCCGAGTGCCGCAACGATATCAAAGGACTCATTCACGACACTTCGTCCTCGGGTGCGACCATCTTTGTCGAGCCGATGGCGATTGTCGACGCCAACAACGAGATTCGAATGCTCGAATCGAAAGAGGCGCACGAGATCGAGAAGATACTCTCTGAGCTTTCGGGAGAAATTGCGGACATTGCGGTATCGCTTTCGCTCAATTACCGAAATATCACCGAGCTTGCCTTCGCCTTTGGCTGTGCCGAGCTCTCTCGTCGGATGGACGCCGCAGAGCCGATCCTCACCGAGGATCGCGTATGCCGCCTGATCAAGGCAAGGCATCCGCTCATTGACAAAAAAACCGTTGTTCCGATCACTGTCAGCCTTGGCGGAGAATACGATACGCTGATCATCACGGGACCCAATACGGGCGGTAAGACGGTCACGCTTAAGACGCTTGGACTCTTTGCAATCATGGCGCAGTCGGGCTTGCATTTGCCCGCCGAGGAGGGAACGACCCTCTGCCCCTTTGAAAAGATCCTCGTCGATCTCGGAGACGAGCAGAGCATCGAGCAATCGCTCTCGACTTTCTCGTCGCATATGGTCAATATCGTGTCGATTGTAAATGAGAGAAATGACCGCACGCTCGCACTCTTTGACGAGCTTGGCGCGGGCACCGACCCCATTGAGGGCGCGGCGCTTGCCGTTGCCGTCATCGAGGATATGCGGAGCGCGGGGGCGCTTTGCGCCGCGACGACGCACTATACCGAGCTCAAAACCTATGCACTCGACACCGAGGGTGTTTGCAACGCGTCGTGCGAATTTGACGTCGAAACGCTTCGCCCGACCTACCGTCTGATCGTGGGACTTCCCGGAAAGTCCAATGCCTTTGCCATCTCCGAAAAGCTCGGACTTCCCGCGCGCATCATCGAGCGGGCGAATTCCTGCGTCAGTCAGGAAAACAAGCGCTTAGAAAATTTGTTGGGAGATCTTGAAGCGAGCCGTCAACAGGCAGAAAAGGCGAGAGAGGACGCCGAGCGGATGCGTCGCGAGTATGAACAATACCGCGCCGACGCAGAACGGCAGATCGCAGAACGACTTGCCGTCTCCGAAAAGGAAATGGAGAGTGCAAGAAAGAAAGCGCAGAATATGGTGGAGAGCGCCAAGCTTTCCGCAGAATTTTTGATGGAGCAGATGGAAAAGCTCCGTCGGGAAAAAGAATCAGATAAGCTCGGAGAAGAGCTCGAACGTGCGCGTCGCGAAATTCGCGAGCATTTGCGCAGACACGGGGATTCATTTGATCCCGTCGAGGTGAAAAAGGTTGAAAATTACGTTCTCCCGCGCAAGCTTCGCCGCGGGGACGAGGTACTCATCGTCAGTCTTGATCGCAAGGCGGTGCTCGTCGAGGATCCCGACCGTTCGGGCAAGGTCACGGTACAAGCGGGAATTATAAAAACAAAAGTCAGTGTGAGTGATTTGCAACTGATTGAGGAAGAGAGCACGGTGCTTTACGGCGACACGAAAAGTAAGGCGTCGTCCTACCGTGTCACGGTCAGCCGCGACTTCCGCGACGAGATCCATCTGCGCGGAATGACGGGCGACGAGGCTTGGAATGCGGTGGATAAGTATTTTGACGAGGCACAGATGGCAGGATTCCATACCGTGCGACTCGTGCACGGCAAGGGAACGGGAGCGCTTCGAAATGCCTTGTGGACGTATCTCAAAAAGGATCGCCGTGTTAAATCTTTCCGCATCGGACAGTTTGGCGAGGGCGACGGCGGAGTGACGGTCGTCGAGCTGAAATAATCTTACAAAACGCACGAGAAACGCCCTTTCGGGGGCGTTTCTCTTGGGCAAAGTCATAATTCGTCGAATTTCTTGAAAAAAATTCAAAATCCGCTTGTCTGTCGGAAAAATTTATGGTATAATAATAGTGACAGGAAATCCATTAAAAAATTATCGTCGGAGGATCAAAAAATGAATGATACGCAATATGCTGCACTGAGTGTCATCGGTATGAAGGGCTGCGAGGATTTTTCCGCGCAGGTGGACTATTATCTGAAGGAATGGCGTCGCCACGGTGGAGAGGAATCTTTCCTCGTTCAGGCAGACTGCCCTCGTTTTGGAACGGGTGAGGCGAAGGCGCTGTTGCACGAGTCGCTTCGCGGACACGACGTTTACATTATTTGCGATCCCTTTAACCACGGCGTTACTTACAAAATGTACGGACAGAAGGTTCCGATGAGCCCCGACGATCACTATGCGGATCTGAAGCGTATTATCGCGGCAATCGGCGGTAAGGCAAGACGTGTCACCGTCATTATGCCGATGCTCTACGAGGGCAGACAGCACAAGAGAACGGGACGTGAGTCGCTCGACTGTGCTTCGATGCTTCAGGAGCTCGTACAGATGGGTGTTGCCAACATCATCACCTTCGACGCACACGATCCCCGCGTTCAGAATGCGATTCCGCTGTCGGGATTTGACGACGTCAAGCCCGCATACCAGATGATCAAGGCGCTCGTAAAGGCAGTGCCCGACATCTCGATCGACAAGGAAGACCTGATGATCATTTCTCCCGATGAGGGCGCAATGGGACGTTGTATGTACTTCTCCTCGGTGCTTGGCATCGACATCGGTATGTTCTACAAGCGCCGCAACTACGCGGTCATTGTCGACGGTAAGAACCCGATCGAGGCGCACGAGTATCTCGGAAGAGATCTGACGGGCAAGGACGCGATCATCGTTGACGATATGATCTCCTCGGGTGGATCGCTCATCGACGTTGCTCTTCAGATCAAGGAGAGAGGCGCAAAGAGAGTCTTCGCATTCACAACCTTCGGTCTTTTCACCGACGGACTTGACACCTTTGATAAGGCGTATGCCGAGGGCATATTCGACAAGATCTTTACGACCAACCTCGTATACCGCCGTCCCGAGCTTGCCAACAGAGAGTGGTACGTTGAGGTCAATATGTGCAAGTACGTGTCTTACATCATCGACACGCTCAACCACGACGAAACCATCAGTGAGCTGCTCAATCCCGTCAAGCGCATTCACAACCTCGTGGATACGCACAAGAAGAAGCAGGAAGCACAGATCAAGATGTCCTTTGATAAATAAGACTGTAATACCGTCAAAAATGGCGTAGCCGTAAGGCTACGCCGTTTTTTATTGTAAACGAAAACCCCGCCATAGTGGCGGGGTTCAATAAAGGTTAACCGGTGAGAAGAAATCCTCCAAATATGATATAATAAGTTCGACCTGCCAGTCAAAACCAAAAAACATATTTGGAGGATTTATCTATGAA
>JAGBSP010000050.1 GCA_017631855.1 Clostridia bacterium
CATCGCCCGTGAAAGAGGGAGAGCCGAGAAATCCCACGGCGGTGTATCACCGTTTCCAACTGATACTTGAACGCTCCCACTGCAAGAAGATACGCTTCCATGACCTACGGCACACCTTCGCTACGATGGCGTTAGAGAACGGCATGGATATTAAAACGCTGTCAGCAATGATAGGTCACATCAGCTCGGAAACCACATTAAACATCTACAGCCACATCACCGACACTATGCAACAGCAGGCAGCGGTGAGGATAGACCGAGAGATCGGCGGTACAAACGCAGAAATGCCCGAACCGCCTCCTCCCAAGGTAAGTGCCGAGCCAAGCAGTGATGTCGCCACAGAAACGGTTTTTGAGCCGTACAAGCCCAAGATTAGAAAGAGTGGCACGGGATGCGTGACGATGATAAACGACCACCTTTACGAAGGACGGTTCACACCGAGAGTCAACGGCAAACGCATCTCCAAGAATGTCTACGCAAAGACACGAGAGGAATGCGAGGAAAAGCTCGCCGAGCTGATCAAAACCATGAAAGCCGAAATTGCAGCCGAGAAGAAAAAGGCTAAACAGGCATAACAAAAGAGGGCTGACCAAGAAGGTCAGCCCTCAAAATTTGCGTCGCAGAAAGCAAAGAAAAAGAAATTCAAAAAATAGAGACTTTTCTCTCTTCAAATCGTAAAAAATTAGGTTTTATGTGGTCAAGAAAAAAGTGCTGTTTTTGTGCAGAATAAATAAAAAAGAACCGAAAACAAGTCGAAAAAGGCTTATTTTCGGTCGGTTTTTGGTCGGAGTGACAGGATTCGAACCTGCGGCATCGACGTCCCAAACGTCGCGCGCTACCAACTGCGCCACACCCCGAAGTGTGTAAAATATTCGATTTTTAGGTCAATTTCCGTAAGTGGTCAAACATGTGGTCAAACCGCTTTTCACAGCGATTTTGAAAGAGGGTATATTGCCAAAAAAGTCAGTGTTTACAAGGCTTTTCGGCGTTTTTCGGGATTTCATAATGAGGGGGCGGTGTCTTGCTCCCAAACGTCGCGCGCTACCAACTGCGCCACACCCCGTTACGACTTTATTATTATAGCAAAGTTTTTTTGGAAAGTCAAGAGGGAGAAAAGAAAAAAGAAGGCTTTTGTGGCTGACAGGACGCTTGAACATCTTTCGCTTCGCTCAAGTGCAAGTTTTTCTTAGGAAAAACTTGCCTGCTACCACCGCCAAAGCGGTGGGCAGGTTCTGCGCGTTGGTCACCCGAGTGCCAAACAAAAAAGGGGCATGCGCCCCTTTTTTGTTTGGTACGGGTGACAGGACTTGAACCTGCACGAATAAACACAAGATCCTAAATCTTGCGCGTCTGCCAATTCCGCCACACCCGCGAATAAAATTTTTTATTGTTTGCAATATGCCCCGCGATACGGCTTGCCGCATAGTCGCCTTGCTCACTGCCGCTCGCAATTCTCTTTGCGGCTGCGCCTTCTCAAACTCGCTTGATCGCCCACAGGGCGCGCTCGTTCTCGAAGCTGCCAATTCCGCAGTGATCGAATAGGGAAGAGCCGTGGTAGAGCCGCGGCTCTTCCTTGTTTTTGTTAGTCGTTCTCTCCGTCGAGGAAGATGACGATCTTACGGTTATTTTCCGATCCGATCGAGTTGGTCGAAACGCCCTCGATGTTCTGGATCTCCGAGTGAATGATTCTTCTCTCGTAGGGGTTCATCGGCTCGAGCATCACGCTCTTCTTATACTTCTGAACCTTTGCTGCCATTCTTCTTGCGAGCGTGCGGAGTGTTTCCTCTCTCTTGGCTCTGTAGCCTTCAACGTCGACCGAAACCTTGACGTAGTCCTCCTTCTTGCCGTCCACTCTCTTGTTTGCGGCAAGGTTTGCGAGGTACTGCAGAGAATCGAGCGTATCGCCGTGGTGACCGATGAGCACCGATGCTCCCTCACCGTTGATGGCAATTCTCGTTTCTCCGTTCTCACCCTCGGTGACCGTCATTTCTGCCTCGATATTCATATCAAGAAGCAGCTTTTCGACAAAAGCGATTGCTCTTGCCTCACCGCCGCAGGTGTAGCTTGCCGAGATCTTTGCGTCGGTCGAGCCGAGTCCCAAAAATCCCTTCTTTGCTTCCTCCAACACGGTATATTCGATTTTATCTGCGGAAGGTGCGCCCAGCTCTTTGACTGCAAGCGCTACTGCTTCCTCAACGCTCTTGGCGCTGATTACAACTTCTTTTTTCACTTTACTTCTCCGTCTGTATGATTTTCATTGTCAGCATCTGCGTTGTCTGCTTGATCCATCTGATCACTGATGCTTTTGCGGTAATTCTCCATGTCGGATTCTTTTTCTTTTTTTGACTTGCGTTCGGGCTTGTCGTCTTCTTTGATGACTGCGCCCTGAATCAGACTGCTCTTCTGAGGCTTCGGCTCTGCCGCTTCCTGTGCTTCGAGCGCCGCTTTGTGCGCCTTTGCCTTTTCTGCGGTATCTGCAAAGTCCTCGTCATCGATATGGTGGAGCGAACGAACGACCTTGCCCGATTTATTCTTCGGTTTATTGTCTGCGCGGACGTTCATTTCCTTTTCGGCAGCCTTATAATCCTCTTCGGTAAAGACGGGGATCGGCATGGTCTTCTTCAGAATCCACTGCTTGAGAACGCCGAGAATGCTCTTGAAGATCCAGTAAACGCCGATGGCTGCGGGAACGATGAAGGTGATATACACGCTAAAGAGCGGCATTACGATATCCATCATCTTATTGGAGCAACCCATTGCGGGGTCGTTGGCGGTTGTCGGCTGATAGGAGAGCTTTCTGGTCAGCTTCATACTGAAGAAATAGACCACAAAGGTGAGTACGGGGATCAGAAGCAGCAAGTCGAAGGACTTGAAGCTCGGAATGGCGCCGAGGTCAATGGCACCGAACACCGTCAGATTCGGCAGATCCGCCGCGGTGAGGTTGAAGCCCTCGACACCAGAGAATGCTACGGGGTTGTCGGCAAGAATGTTCTTGACCGCGCCCATCAGGTCGATGTTACGCGTTCCAACTTGCGCTACGTCAAAGCTATATCCGTAGGAATTTACGACACCGACGAGGTTCTGGATCGTCGTGGTCGAGAGCTGACAGATATAGTGCAGGGGGCTCATAACGATGTTATAGAGTGCGATCAGGATCGGGAACTGAATGAGAAGGGGCAGACAACCGCCCATGGGATTGAAGCCTTCCTTCTGATAGAGCTCCTGAATCTCCATCGTCATTTTTTGCTTGGTCGGTTGGTCATCGCGACCTGCGTACTTCTTGCGGATCGCCATTTCCTTGGGACGAAGCTTTGCCTGCTTGATGGAATTCTTCTGTTGCTTAATTCCAAAGGGAAGCAGGACGATCTCAAGGATCACGGCAAAGATCAGAAGCGCCAGAATATAGTTGCCGCCTACGATCTTATTGCAGAAGCGGATCACGAAGCCAAAGGGTACGTTGATAATATCCCAAAGTGAATTCATGAAACTTTACGGCTTCCGTAGGAAACTACGGAAACTCCTCTCTTTCGTTTTTTGATTACTGTTTGTCATTGCTTTGATCTTCTTCTCTCCGATCCCTGCGGTATTTCGGAATTTTTTTGGGCGGAACGGGATCATACCCGCCTGCTGAGAACGGTTGACAGCGAAGTATTCGCCACACCGTAAGTCCGAATCCCACGAAAAAGCCACGTTTTGTAAACGCCTCGACGGCGTAGGCAGAGCAAGTAGGGGTAAACCTACAAGAGGGATTTCGTTTTAAGGGAGATAGGAATTTCTGATAAAGACGTATGAGCCAAATGCAAACGTGCTTCATTTGTTTGTTTCTTGTTCGCCCGACGACGGTACGTAGAGCGAAAGCTGTTTAAACGCCGCGCAGAGCTCGGCACGCACGTCGGTGCTTTTCTCGCCGACGATGGCGCCTCTTGCGCTGATGACGATGAGAAAACCGGTTTTAAGGTCGTTCTTCAGCGGATCGTACGCCGCGCGAATGACGCGCTTTGCCCGATTTCTGACAACGGCGCCGCCGATCTTTTTGGACACCGAAAGACCAAGGCGATTGACGAACTTCTTTTCGGGGTGTTCTCGACGAAGTCTTCCTGCCGCGAGGTCTTTGAGGACGTAGACCGCAACCGTTTTTCCGACGAAGCGCTTTCCGTTCTTGTATGCTTTTTGATACAGATGGTTTTCTTTGATCGCAACGTTTTTCATCGTGTTCGTTCCTTACGCCTGACGCCGATGCCCCAAATACCAAAAACCCCGATGCACACGGAAAACAGGGAACTGTTTTCAAGGTCATCGGCGGTTTTATGTGTCAGCACAGACGTTCAAGCTTGCAAAATCTGCAAATTTGAAATTCGATTAATAGGTCAGTCTTTTTCTGCCTTTAGCGCGTCTTCTCTTCAGTACGTTTCTGCCGTCAGCAGTAGCCATTCTCTTTCTGAAGCCGTGCTCCTTCTTTCTCTGACGCTTTTTGGGTTGATAGGTTCTGAGCATTTACTTGCACCTCCTTGATAGTTGTTTTCATTTCGAGCGGTACGCCGTCCGAAATGATCCGGAAGCGTGTTGCTGTTTCAGCCAAAAATACGCTTTATACAATGACAACATATATTAAACCATATTTTTGTTTTTTTGTCAAGAGTTTTTTTGAATTTTTTCTATATTTTTTGACTTTTTTCAAAAAAAGAGGGAAAAAGCACTTGACTTTTTACGGGGGAGGAGGCATAATATCTGCATAGATATTATATGTGACAAAATTCCGCCTTTTTTGTGACGTTGTGAAAAAAATTGACATTTTTCGCATAGATTTTTTAAAAATCGTTGTATATTTCATTTTTTTGTGTTATAATAACAATAATATGTATAAAAGTGACGTGTAAAGGCGGTGTTTGTGTGGAGTTGATCAAGGAGGACGTGTTCCGAAAGCAGATCAAAAAATCCCTCTCGGGCGGATATCTGTTCTTCGGGGAAGAAGACTACCTCAAGGCGGTTGCTCTGCGCTCTGCGCGTGAGGCGATCTGCCCCGACGAAACCTTTGCTCTTTTCAACGACGTTCGGATCGATGCGCTCGACTATTCCCCCGCGGCACTGCTGGACGCGATGATGCCTCCACCGATGATGGCGGATCAGAAGATCATTACTGTCAGCGGACTCCCTCTTGCCTCCATGCGTGCGAGCGAGATCGAGGATCTTCTGGAGGTGCTTTCGCTTCTGTCGCAATACGATTATAACGTGGTGATCATTTCGGTCCCCGCAGGACAGATGGACGAAGGATTTCTTCCGAAATCTCCCTCGAAGACGGTCAAGGAGTTTTCAAAATTCGTTACGCCCGTTTGGTTTGAGTCGATCTCTAAGGCGCGCCTTGTGGCGTGGGTAGGAAAGCACTTTGAGCATCACGGTGTTTCGGCGTCGCCCGCGGTGTGCGAGAAACTGATTTCGATTTGCGGACAGTCGATGTTTATCCTCTCGTCCGAAACCGAAAAGCTTGCCTACTACGCGCTCTCCCACGGAAAGAGTGAGGTGACCGAGCGTGAGGTGGAGGAGATCGCCATTGCGGAAATCTCGTCGGACACCTTTGCGCTGACCAATGCACTGCTTGACGGACACATTGAGGATGCGCTTCGTGCGCTGGAAGTGATGAAATTTCGACGCGTGGAGCCTGTCTTTGTGCTCGGAGAGATTTCGCGATCTATCGGAGATTTGCTTGCAATCAAGTTACTTACGGCGGACGGTGCGACAATTCCGGAGATGATGTCGATTCTCGGCATCCGAAGTGAATACAAGGTAAAGCTCTATGCGAGTGCCGCGGCGGGAAAATCCGAGCGGCGGCTACGACAGACGCTGGATCTTTGTTCGCAGGCGGATCTGGCACTCAAGCAGAGTGCGAAGGGATATCTTCCCATCGAACGATTGATTTGCGGTCTTTCGTTCTAAAACGGTGTCAATTTCATATAAATGGTATGTAGTGAAAATATAAAATTTAAAGAGGATGTTAGAATGGAGCTTTTGGAAGCCAGACAGGTATTGAAGCATTTTGAGATTTCGGGGGAGCCGATTGCGTGTAACCCTTGTGGCGATGGAAACATCAATCATACCTATTGGATCAAAACCGATGACGGCAGTGAATACCTGTTGCAAAAGGTAAACACCTACGTATTCAAAAAGCCGTACGAGTTGATGGAAAATATTCATAACGTAACGAACTTTTTGGCGCAAAAAATTGATGCCAAGGGGGGAGATTATGAGCGCGGTACTTTAAATACGGTGCAAAGTGACAACGGAAAATATTGTTATCACAATCATGATAACCATGAATTCTGGCGCGTCTATCTCTTTATCGTAGGTTCGGTGGCGCACAATTCGGCATCTCGCCCCGGCATTCTGTTTGAGGCGGCAAGAGCCTTTGGAAAATTCCAGCGTCAGCTGGAGGATTATCCTGCCGAAACGCTACACGAAACCATTCCGAATTTCCACCATACCGTCAAGCGTTACGAAGCCTTTGAGGAGGCGGTAGCGAAGGATGTGGCGGGAAGAGTTTCTTCGGTGCAGGCGGAAATCGAAGCACTTCGCAGCTTTGCTTTCTATACTTCGTTGATCGTCGACGGGCTTGCTGACGGAACGATTCCTACGCGCGTGACGCACAACGACACGAAGCTCAATAATATTTTGTTTGATGAAAAGACCGACAAGAGCCTTTGTGTGATCGATCTCGACACCGTTATGCCCGGCTCGTTGCTCTATGATTTCGGTGATGCGATTCGCTTTGCCGCCAACAACACCATTGAGGACGATCCCGATCTTAGCCGTGTTTGGCTCCGCCTTGACCTTTACGAGGAGTACGTTTCGGGCTTCCTCGCAGGAATCAAGGGCGCGATTACCGAGAAGGAGTTGGCTCTTTTGCCCGAATCGGCGCTGATTATGACCTATGAGCTTGCGCTCCGCTTTATGACCGACTATCTCGATGGCGACAAGTATTTCAAGCTGCTCTATCCCGAGCACAATTTGGTTCGTACCCGCAATCAGCTTCGTCTGACCGAGGATATCGAATCGAAGCTCGAGGAAATGAGAGCGATCACGGCAAAGTACGAAAAATAAATGAAATTCGGATACGACCGCTTTGGCGGTCGTATCTGTACGAAATGAATAAAGGAACAAACGATGGACTGGAATTTAGTATTTTTCTTCAATAGTATTTTACTTGGTGTCGGACTTGCGATGGACGCTTTCTCGGTGTCGCTTGCCAACGGACTGAACGAGCCTTGTATGCGGAAGCGGCGGCTCTTTCTGATTGCAGGCACTTTTTCCGTTTTTCAGTTTTTGATGCCGCTGATCGGTTGGCTCTGCGTACATACCGTCGCGGAGAAGTTTGCGGCATTTGAAAAGATGATCCCGTGGATCGCTCTGGTTCTTTTGTGCTTCATTGGCGGAAAGATGCTTTTTGAGGGGCTTTCCAAAAAGGAATGCGAGGAGGGCGTTTGCCCGTGCGAGAAACTCGCCTTTGGCGCTCTGCTCGTGCAGGGACTCGCAACCTCAATCGATGCGCTTTCTGTCGGCTTTACGATCTCGGAGTATAACGCTCTGCAAGCGCTTGTCGCGTGTCTTCTGATTGGTGTCGTTACCTTCTTTATCTGTATGGGCGGACTTTGGATCGGAAAGAAATTCGGTACGCGTCTGGCGGGCCGTGCCTCGATCCTTGGTGGCGCGATCCTGATCGTGATCGGCATTGAGATCTTCCTTACGGGAATTTTTTAATATGGAATAAAAAAAGAAAAGACCGATTCGAGCGAGTCGGTCTTTTTTCTGCAACACAACATATTTATTTTATCATAAAACGCGCGGTTTGTCAATACGTTTTTGTGATATTGACTAAAGTTCTGTGTGTTGCACAAAAAATAATTAGAAACTTTTAACAATTTGCCTATTGCAAATGACCTTGCTTTGTGCTATACTATAGGTGAAGAAAGGAAGGTACGGTCCGATGAGAAACTAAATCGAACGTAACGTCTACCAAAATTCAAAAAAGGAAGTACACTCCAATGAAACGTTAAGCTTTTGCAAAACAAACGTTCAACATTAAACAAAGGAAGTACACTCCCATGGCAGATTAACTTTTTTCAGATCCTTTGGCAAAAGGGAAGCGTTACTCAAGCGCACGAGGAACAACGACGCAGAGTGAGAGAAGAAATACGGTTTGAGGAGCAAGCCGAACACGGCGGTGTTACGCATGATATAGAAAACGCGTCAACCTTTGGAGCGCAGATCCGTGAAATATCCCGAAGCCAAACCCATTCGCCACAGGCAAGAATCTGACAGCAAAAACAAATGTGGGTCCTCCATTGAGGATGAAGAATTTGAGAGTTTTCGTGTGAGAGGACAGAGCGGTGGCAGACAAGGAAAGAGAGGTATAAAAAAGATGTTAGATATCAAGAGTGAACAGAAGTGACCCTTGGCAGTAGGTGAAAGGTGCTGTCAAGGGTCATTTCTTTTTGTTTTTGCTTGTTTTGATATTTGCAGATATTTCTTGTGAGCCGTTTTTCGAAATGAGCTCTTTTTTTGTTGCAAAAATGGGGAAGATGTGGTATAATGAAGACGATCTTAAAAAACAAGGAGTATACTATGAAAATTACCAATGATATTCGCTACATCGGCGTTAACGATCACGAGATCGACCTCTTTGAGGGACAATACACCGTTCCGAACGGAATGGCATATAATTCCTATGTGATCCTCGATGAAAAGATCGCCGTGATGGACACGGTCGATGCTCGCTTTGGCGAGGAATGGCTTGCAAATCTCAAGTCGGAGCTTGACGGCAAGACGCCCGATTACCTGATCGTTCAGCATATGGAGCCCGACCATTCGTCGAACATTACGCGCCTGATGCAGGCGTTTCCGAGTGCGACCGTCGTGTCGTCGGATCGCGCGTTTGTGATGATGAAGCAGTTCTTCGGAGACGATTATGCCGACCGTCGCATTGTGGTGAAGGACGGCGAGAGTCTTTCTCTCGGCAAGCATACGCTGACCTTCGTTGCAGCACCCATGGTGCATTGGCCCGAGGTCATCGTGACCTACGATTCCTACGACAAGGTGCTCTTTTCTGCCGACGGATTCGGCAAATTCGGTGCGCTTGACGTTGACGAGGATTGGGCGTGCGAGGCTCGCCGCTACTATTTCGGCATTGTCGGCAAGTACGGTGCGCAGACCCAAAAGCTGCTCGCAAAGGCAAAGACGCTGGACATTGAGATCATTTGTCCTTTGCACGGGCCTGTGCTTTCGGAAAATCTCGGTGATTATCTGAATCTTTATGATATTTGGTCGAGCTACGGTGTCGAGAGTGAGGGCGTGATGATTGCCTACACCTCGGTTTACGGCAACACGAAAAAAGCCGTGCTCCGTCTTGCAGAGGAGCTTCGCGCAAACGGTTGTCCGAAGGTAGCGATTGCCGACCTTGCGCGCGACGATATGGCGGAGTCGGTTGAGGACTCCTTCCGTTACGGCAAGCTCGTGCTCGCGACGACGACCTATAACGGCGATATTTTCCCCTATATGAACACGTTCTTGCACGCGTTGTTGGAACGTGGCTACCAGAACCGCACGGTGGCGCTGATCGAGAACGGAAGCTGGGCACCCGTGGCGGCAAAGAAGATCAAATCGATGCTTGAGGGCAGCAAAAATCTGACCTTTACCGAGACGACGGTGACGATTCGTTCGGCGATGAATGACGAGAACGAGGCGCAGCTCTCGGCACTTGCCAAGGAGCTTTGCTGATCTATTTTGACCTAAGGAGTATTCCATGCAAATCGTACTTTTGACCGCACTTGGCGTTGGCGGTGCCACCGTCATTGGCGCGTTGCTTGGATTTTTATTTAAAAATCCGTCACACAGATGGAATGATATTATTTTGTCGTTTGCGGCAGGCGTGATGCTTGCGGCGGCGGTGATCGGACTGATTTTGCCGTCACTCGAGTACGGCGGAACGCTTTCTTTGCTCATTACGCTTGCGGGCATTTTCTGCGGCGCGCTTTGTCTTAATCTGATCGACAAGCTCGTACCTCACCTACACAAGATGACGGGGGTGGATCAGGAGCTGCACTCCGAAAAGAACGAGCAGCTCGGCAAGGTTCTGCTCTTCGTGATTGCCATTGCTATTCACAACCTGCCCGAGGGTATTGCCGCGGGCGTCAGCTTCGGTACGGGCGACTCGTTGCAGGCACTGACCGTCGCGGGCGGTATTGCGCTTCAGAATATCCCCGAGGGTATGGTGATCATTGCGCCGATGCTCGCGTCGGGAATGAAGCGCGGTCGCACCTTCGTGATCGCTATGATGACGGGCGTGATCGAGGTGGTCGGAACGCTCATCGGCTATTTCGCTGTCAGCATCTCAACGGTGATTCTGCCCTTTGCCCTCGCCTTTGCGGGCGGCACGATGCTCTACGTTATCTCGGACGAAATGATTCCCGAAACCCACGCGCACGGTAACGAGCGCGCCGCAACCTATTCGCTTCTCGCAGGCTTTTGCCTGATGCTTATTTTTGACGTGCTGATTGGGTAGGGGACGCGTGTTACTTTTCTTTTGGAAAAGAAAAGTAACCAAAAGAAAACAACACAAATGCTTGGTTTGTGTTGTTTTTTTCTTTGTACAGACTTCGGCTTTCTAAGGAACAAAGCCGTGGACACTACGTACCACGGCTTTGGGATGCGATTTCATTAAAAGTTTTTGAGATTCTTAAGAACTTTTTTCAAAAAGTTCTTAAGTGGGGTATGGGGCAAAGCCCCACAATCGTTCAAAAGCGCCCGAAAGGGTGAAGTTGCATCAAAGATGCAACGAGGGGAAACCACAAGTGGGGTTTCCCCTTTTTCGATCGAGGGAAAAAAACGATTGTTTGTGCCCATTTCCTTAAAAAATTTTCTTTTTCGCTTGACTTGTCGAAGAGAATGTGCTATAATATATTGAAATGTAGCAAAACGCGTTGAAGAGAAGTAGTACGCGAAGCGGTCGGGCAGAGAGAGCAGGCGGTTGGTGGAAGTCCTGCGTCGGTCGTCGCCGAAGTCGTCTTGGAGCGGTGCGGGGGAGATTCTTTGCAAAGGTACTTCGCAACGGTTGCCGCCGTTATCGGTCTTTGAGATGACGGTTTGCTTTGCAAGCGTCAAAGTCAGGTGGTACCGCGTGCTTCACTTTATTAATAGACATTAGTATCTGTTTAAAAACAGGAGCTTTTATTCTATTGGTTTCTTTGCATTTATATATTTTTGATCTAAGCACATCTAAATTAC
>JAGBSP010000007.1 GCA_017631855.1 Clostridia bacterium
TGGTTATACCTCTCTCCTGCTCCTGAACCATCCAGTCCATAGTAGCAGCACCCTCATGGGTCTCACCGATCTTGTGAGTCTTTCCGGTATAGAAAAGAATTCTCGCGGTGGTTGTAGGTTTACCGGCATCGATGTGAGCCATGATACCGATATTTCTTGTTTTCTGAAGTGAATATTCTCTTGCCATTACGTTTCTCCTTATTTTTTTACGAGAAACTTAATGACAGAGTAATATCTGTAGTGAGCAAACGCCTTGTTTGCTTCTGCCATACGGTGGGTTTCTTCTTTCTTCTTGAAAGCTCCGCCCATGCTGTTCTTCGCGTCGATGATCTCGGCTGCGAGGCGCTCTGCCATCGTCCGTTCTCCACGGTTTCTGGAATAAGCGACCAACCAACGCAGACCAAGGGTCTGACGGCGCTCAGCTCTTACCTCCATCGGCACCTGATACGTCGAACCGCCGACACGGCGAGCCTTGACCTCAAGGACAGGCATTACGTTTTCAAGAGCTGCGGTAAAAGCGTCCAACGGATTCTCTCCGGTCTTTGCTTCAATTGCGGAAAATGCGTCATAAACGATTTTCTGGGCTACGCCCTTCTTGCCGTCGTACATAACGTTGTTGATGAGCTTGGTTACCAACTTCGAATTGTACATAGGATCCGGCAATACGTCTCTTTTGGATATACGACCTCTTCTCGGCACTGTACTTCCCTCCTTCATTAATATTATGAAATCATTGGTACTCAAAAGCATTCTTCTGTAAGCGCACAGTGGGTCCGTCAATAAACATCAAATTTACCCGAACACTTCGTGGCTTGTTTTGCTTTATACCCTTTTCGACCTAATTACTTCTTCTTAGGTCTCTTTGCGCCGTACTTGGAACGGCTCTGGTTACGGTTTGCAACACCCTGTGCATCAAGCGTACCACGAATGATATGGTAACGCACACCAGGCAGGTCACGAACTCTTCCGCCTCTGATCAGTACGACAGAGTGCTCCTGAAGGTTGTGTCCGATTCCGGGAATGTAGGTCGTTGCCTCCAAGCCGTTGGTCAGACGGACTCTCGCGATCTTACGAAGTGCGGAGTTCGGCTTCTTCGGGCTGGTGGTAGAAACCTTGGTGCAAACGCCTCTCTTCTGGGGCGATGCCTGGTCCGTAGGAACGTTGTTCAACGAGTTGAAGCCCTTCTGAAGAACGGGTGCTTTCGACTTGTAAACCTTGTCCTGACGTCCCTGCCTAACAAGCTGGTTAAAGGTTGGCATTCTCCTTGTATCCTCCTTCCGGTAAATTTGATGGTTATTGACGACTTTTCCAAGCAGTAAGTCGGTCAAAATCCCACGTTTTGCGTTTTGACCGCAAACGTTCACTGTATATTTTATCATTTTTCCTCGGTTTTGTCAAGCAAGACTATGTTTTGAGAAAAAATTCTACCTTTTGCACAAAAAGCAAGATTTGACACTCTATTATTTGCAAATTTTTAATAAAAAATTCGATGTTTTACGAGTTTTAGCAGAAAAAAAGCAACGGCGGCTCGATGAGCCGCCGTGTTTTTTGATTTTAATTACTTCGCAGCCTGAAGTCTTGCCTCAAGTGCTTCGAGCTCGTCGTACATTGCCTGAGGAACTCTCTCGCCCACCTGAGCGTAGAAGTCCTTAATGTTCTGTACGTCCTCAAGCCAAGAAGCGGTATCAACCGTGAGAAGCTCCTTGATGGTGTCAAGCGTAACACCGTCAAGACCCTCAATGTTGATGTCCTCTGCATTCGGAACGTATCCAATGGGCGTGATGTTGGCATCAACCTTGCCCTCGCAACGGTCAAGGATCCAGAGAAGAACTCTCATGTTGTCGCCAAAGCCGGGCCAGATGAAGTTGCCGTCAGCATCGGTGCGGAACCAGTTAACGTGGAAGATCTTGGGAGCCTTGGGAATCATGGTGCCCATCTTGAGCCAGTGTGCCCAGTAGTCGCCCATATCGTAGCCGACGAAGGGACGCATTGCCATCGGGTCACGACGAACGACACCAACAGCACCTGCAGCAGCTGCCGTGGTCTCGGAAGCCATAATCGAACCAACGAACGAACCGTTCTGCCAGCTCGTGGACTGGTATACCAGAGGAGCGGTCTTCGCACGGCGTCCGCCAAAGACGATTGCCGATACGGGAACCCCCTGAGGATTGTTGAATTCTGCGGAGAGGCAGGGGCAGTTGGTAGCCTTTGCGGTGAAGCGGCTGTTGGGATGCGCGCCGCAGGTCGACTTGTCTGCCTTGTTGTACTTGGTGCAATCCCAAACGTTGCCCTTCCACTCGATTGCGTTCGTAGGAGGATTCTTGTCGAGACCTTCCCACCAAACGGTGTTGTTGTCGAGGTTATGCACGACGTTCGTGAAGATGGTATCCTTCATCGTCGTATAGAGAGCGTTGGGGTTGGAGTTGAGGTTGGTTCCGGGTGCTACGCCGAAGAATCCGTTCTCGGGGTTTACTGCCCAAAGTCTTCCGTCCTCACCGACGCGGAGCCAAGCGATGTCGTCACCGACGCACCATACCTTGTAGCCCTTCTTTGCCAAAAATTCCGGCGGGATGAGCATTGCGAGGTTGGTCTTACCGCAAGCCGAGGGGAATGCAGCACAGATATACTTGGTATCGCCGTTGGGATACTCTACGCCGAGAATGAGCATGTGCTCTGCCATCCAGCCCTCTTTACGTCCGAGGTAGGATGCGATACGAAGTGCAAAGCACTTCTTACCAAGCAGAACGTTTCCGCCGTAACCCGAGTTAACCGACCAGATGGTGTTGTCCTCAGGGAAGTGGCAGATATAACGGTTCTCTTCATCGATGTCAGCTCTTGCGTGCAGACCCTTAATGAAGTCTCCGCTCTCGCCGAGTGCCTCAAGAACGTCGGTACCTACGCGAGTCATAATCAGCATATTGAGTACGACGTAGATCGAGTCGGTCAACTCAATGCCGTACTTTGCAAAGGGAGAACCAACGATACTCATCGAGTAAGGAATGACGTACATCGTTCTGCCCTTCATCGAGCCTGCATACAGCTTCGACAGCTTTGCATAGCACTCTGCGGGAGCCATCCAGTTGTTGATGTTACCTGCATCCTCCTTCTTCGAGGTACAGATAAAGGTTCTGCCTTCTACACGAGCGACGTCGTTGACAGCGGTTCTGTGCAGGTAGCAGTTGGGAAGAAGCTCCTGGTTGAGCTTGATCATCTCGCCCGTCGAGCAAGCCTCTGCGCGCAGAGCCTCTGCCTGCTCCTCGGAGCCGTCGATCCAAACGATCTTGTCGGGCTTGGTCATAGCTGCCATCTCATCGATCCAGCTAAGAACGTACTTGTTGTTGGTCATAGTTTTCTCCTCTTTTTATTTTATAATATTTTTTGACTAATTGTTATTGAGCAAAGTTCCATCGTTGCCCATCATATATTTTATCGGATTTTGGCAGAAATTTCAAGAGGTTTTGCGTAAAGGTTACAGTTTGTTCACAATTATCGTGATTTTCACGATAAAAATGCAAGATTTCAATATAAAAAATTCATTTTTGAACAAAAAACCTCAATTTGAAGTTCTCAAATTGAGGTTTTTGCAATTAAAGCTCCAGATATCCGCCATTTTCAAGGAGCTTTTGTTGCACTTCGGCACAAGAAATCTCCCATGGTGAGCATCCGTCCTTCACTGCCAGTGCCGCCAGAGTTCCCACCGCTTCTCCCATCGCAAAGCACGGAGGCATCACGCGAACAGCAGAAAACGCGTAGGTATCTGCCGACAGGCATTTTCCCGCCGCCAGAAGATTTCGGCGATCTCTCGAAACAAGGCAGGAAAGCGGAATATAATAATTCTTTTCCGAGGAATATGTTTGATATTCTCCCCAGCTTTCGCGGTGAATATCCACCGAATTTGCACAAACGGCAATCTGTTCGTCGGCATAACGGGCGTTGGCAATATCCTCACCCGTCAAAATCGTCATTCCGAGCATTCTTCGGCTTTCGCGAATACCAAGCTCGGCTGCCGTTTCGCAAAGACGGATGTTTTCAAGTCCCACGATATTTTTCTTTAAAAAGTCGATAATTTGCGCAATCTGCCTTCTCTGCGCAATCTCGGCGTCGGTCACTTGTTCGGCGTCCAACTCGTCGATTGACTCGTTAAGTTGTGCCATATTGACCGTCCAGACACCGTCGGGGCCTTCAAAAATTCTCAGCTTTTGCGTCCCGCTGTCGAATTCTCCGCGGCACTTGGCTTCCTCGATCTCGTCCATAAAATAGCGTTCCCGCATTTCGTGATGCGTTGCCATATAAGCGTCAAGCGCTTCCTTGTCCACTCCCGTGATGGTAAAGAAGGTCGAATTCACCTGAACAACTTCACGGAATGTCGAAGCACCTGCCTTGGCGGCAAGCGTCGCGCTTCCCGTCGTATCAATAAAAGCCTTTGCCCGAATCCGCGCTATGTGCTCGCCGTTCGTCACGTAGGCGCAGGTAATCTCGTCCCCCTCGACCTCGCAGGCAATCAGCGTTGTATGAAACAAGAGGCGAACGCCCGCCTCAATACAAAACGCATCTGCCACGCGCTTGAAGCATTCGGTCGAAAAGGGGGTGACTCCCATGTGTCCCTTCGGACGGTAGCCGCTTCGACCATCTCCCCCCGCAAGGCATTCCACGGGTGGAATCGCACCGCCCTCGGAGACCATACGATCCACGAATTCCGAGAAAAAGCCGCGAATGATCTGCACCTTTGCCTCCCGGTCGTAGCAGGTCATAAACGGTCCGACAAGCCCTTTGGTCGCCACGCCACCGAGCATACCGCCACTCTCGCAGAGAATCGTGCGCGCGCCACCGCGCGCGGCGGCAACGGCGGCGGAAATTCCGCTTACACCACCGCCGACCACCAACACGTCGGCGTCGTATTCCTTTTCGATTTCTAAGGTAATTTTCTCCATCGTTATCGAACCTCTCCGAGATATGCGTCGCGCTCCGTCAAGCGATTCTGCAATTCGCGGACATCAATCTTCTTCGGGCTGAGCGCCAACTCTGCCGCCATTGCCGCGGCGATCCCTGCCGCCTGCCCCATTGCCATACAAGGCGGCATCACGCGAATCGCACCTGCCGCCGTCGAATCGGCGCTCACACAGCGTCCCGCGAGAAGCAGTCCGTCAATCTCCTTTGGCAGAAGACTGCGGTAGGGGACGCCGTAATAGCTTCCCTCAATCGGCACGTATTCGTTGCTCGTCGGCCCAAAGCGTCCGTGAACGTCCACCGAGTTTGCCGCCACCAGAATACGGTCCTCGGGCACCTTTGCCGCTAGAAGATCTTCGGCGCGAAGTCGGTACTCTCCGAGAATATGTCGACTCTCACGGATGCCAAGATGCGAGGCAGTCGATTTGATCGTTGCTTTTTCACAACCGGGTACGTACTTTTTAAGGAAACGGAAAATTTCATCCGCTTGACGGCGTCCCTCGATTTCTGCCGCCGTCACGCTCTCGGCATCGGTCGAATCGACGCCCATGATGCGCGAGGTATTGACGCACCATTCGTCGTCCTTGGGCATCTTAAAGAGTCCGATGCTCACGCGTTTGAGCGACCAGTCGCCGTTTTCCTTTGCCTCGGAAACACGCCAATGGAAGGAGCGGTAATTCACACCGTCCTTACGGTAAAAATTGTGAAGATTCGCCTGAATATCTGCCTCTGTCACCGCCGAATCGACGCCACTGATACGGAAAAACATTGTGGCTGGCTGGATCAGTCCCAGCTCCTCGTTGCCCATTTCATAGGAAGCTCCTGCGCGATAGGCGACGTCGCCGTCGCCCGTCGCGTCGATAACAACCTTGGCACTTGACGCACCGATGCCGCTCTTCGAGTGGAAGACACCGCCCTTGACGATATTTCCTTCTACGATCGGCTCGAGAAAATCGGTATGATAGAGCACGCGAACGCCCGCCTCGGTCAGCATTTCGTCGAGCACGAGCTTGAGCCCTTCGGCTTCAAACGGAGTAACGTGATCGTGTCCGATCTTGATCCACGAGGTGTACGCCGTGCCACCCATGACCTCGGACGGATGAATGGCAAAACCGCGTTCCACCATACGCTCAACGATCTCGCGGAAGAGTCCGCGAATGATCATTTCCTTCCCCTCGGCATCGTAGCAGGTCATAAAAGGACCGACAAGACCTCTCGTTGCCATACCGCCGCAAAAGCCGCCCTGCTCGATCAGAAGCACGTCAGCGCCCTCTCTTGCTGCCGCAATTGCCGCGGTTACACCCGCAGGACCGCCGCCGACAACGAGAACGTCACACGTATATTGCTTTTGAATCGAAAGAGTCATTTCATTCATTGTTATTTCCCCTGATCTTTCTTGTTTTTTCTTTATTATAGCAAATCCTATTTACAAAATCCATATAATATGATAAAATATTGTTTATAAAATCCAACAATAAAAAGGACAAAAAACAATGGAAAAACCCTTTGAATTTATAGAAAGCAAGATGGCACACCGTCGCGAGTTCGATATTACCGAGGGGCGTCACCCCACCTATGCCCTGCTCTACTTAAAGGAAGGAAGCTTTCGTTTGAGCATTGACGGCGTCGAAACGATCTTTACGGCAGGCGACTGCGCCATCTTTACCGACGACGTTTTCTTTTCGCGTTCGGTGCTCTCGCCCATCTCCTTCGTTTATCTCAAATTCCGTCAAAACACCAAATGTTCCTTTACGCTTCCCCTCCCCACAGGAAAAATCTTCTTCAAAAACAAGCAACGCTTTCTCGACGACATTCGTACTTACGAAGCCTTGATGGAAACGGCAGACGCGCGCTCACTTTATTATAAGGAGCATCTTCTTGAGGACATTCTCTGGCTTTGGTTTGACGAGCAGAACGAGGGCTCTTTGGACTCCAAAACCGATTTGCGCCTTTGCCACGATGAGGTGGTACGGCGCGCTGTAGAAGTTCTCCGCGCGTCGCTTTCCAAAAAGCTTTCCATTGCCGAGCTCTGCGCCGCGGTGGGAAGCAATCCGAGTACGCTGGGCTTCAAGTTTCGTCGGGAATTTTCCTGCTCGATTGGAGAATTTCTGACCGAGGAGCGAATGAAGCACGCGCGCCGTCTGCTCTCCTCCACCTCATTTTCGGTTGGCGAGATCGCCACGCGATGCGGCTATGAAAACATTTACTATTTCAGCTCGGCATTTCATAAAAGGAACGGCATTTCTCCCACCGAATTTCGTCGGCAATACCGTTAAGAAAGGATTTTTCGAATCGGATAGGTGGCGTTGAGCACCAGCCACAGCTGCGGAAAATATTTCATTGCCGTCCAGATGCCGATGCCGTCGAGATCAAAGCTTTCCACAAGTCGAATCAATGCCTCCACGCTATTCGCATTCTCGAACCACACAACGTGCTCCACCGCAGTTCCGTTCTCTCTCTCAAAATACCGAAAATAGGGCGCCGCCGAGACCTCGTCGTACTCGATGCGCGCTCTTTTTTCTTTGGCAAGCGCCACCGCCTCCACGTTTCCGAGTGAGCGCGCACGGCTCTCGCCCGCCACAAAGGGGAGCTTCCAATCGTAGCCGTAATTTGGTACACCCATCACGATTTTTTGGGAGGGGATCTCCCCCACCGCATAATCAATCACCTCGGTGACCTTATTGACGGGAGAAACCGCCATCGGTGGTCCGTAGGTATATCCCCATTCGTAGGTCATCAGAAAGGTTTTATCCGCCGCTTCTCCCATTCCCGCGTAATCGTGTCCCTCATACAGAAGACCCACTTGATCGTCCGAGGTTTTCGGAGAGAGCGACACGAACACTTCGTAGCCGCTCGGAGCCAGCCGCGCACGAAGATCTCGGATGAACTGTACGTATTCCTCGGCGACCTCCGCCGGCACGTACTCAAAATCGACCTCAACCCCCGCGTACCGCTTTCTTGTCAGCGTCGTTGCGATCTCCTCGATGAGCATCTGCCGCGCCGCCGCATTCGAAAGAAATTCTTCGGCAAGCTCGGGCGAAAAGGTTCCTCTCTCCGAGAGCGACGACACGAGCATTATAGGTGCGACGCCATACCCCCTTGCAAGCTCGATGAGTTCTTCGTCGTCAATGCCGATAAGCTCGCCATCCTCTTCGGTGCGATAGCTGAAGAGCGTCAGGTAGGTCAGGTACGGCAAGGTTTTCCGCAACACGTCGCGGTCGACGTTCGGATAGACGTAGGCATTGACCGAAACTTCACGGTCTGTCAGGCGCTCCTCGGGTACAATGGTCAGCACCTCTCCTACGCGAAGATCGGTTTTCCCACCAAGCGATGGATTGTTTCGCCAAAGATCTCCGAGTGCCACACCAAATTTTTGCGCAATGGAATAGAGATTGTCGCCGCGCTCTACTCGATAAACCGTGCGCGGTTGCAAGATCACGAGGGTTTCTCCCACCGCAAGCGCCGTCCCCGAAAGCTCGTTGTCCTTTACGATCTTCTCGACCGTCGTTCCGTAGCGCCGAGCAATGGAGTACAGGCTATCTCCGTTTTGTACCGTAATAATAATCACTCTCGTTCTTCCTTTCTTCGTGAAATTTTGTTATTTTCAGTATATGGAAGAAGTGTGTTTTTTGCCATTTCTTTTTTCTTTTGGCATACTTCCCCCAAAGAGATGGAATACTATGGAGGAAGAAAACCAAAAAGGAAGGAAGCATCTATGAATAAACCGCAAATCATCAAGTGCTGCGCCAGAGAAATTTTGGATTCGAGAGGAAATCCCACCGTCGAAGCGTCGGTCTTTCTCGCCGACGGAACGGTGGGGGTTGCCAGCGTCCCCTCGGGCGCTTCGACGGGCATTTACGAGGCGCACGAAAAGCGCGATGGCAACAAGGAGCGCTACGGCGGACGCGGCGTTTCGGATGCCGTGTCGTCGGTCTGCCGTGTGATCTCCCCCGCCATCGCAGGGGTCAGCGCCGCCGAGCAAGCCGAGCTTGACCGCCTCTTACTCCGTTTGGACGACACGGAGAATAAGTCGGGACTCGGCGCAAATGCCATTCTCGCCGTGTCGCTTGCCTCAGCGCGTGCCGCCGCCAACTGGTACCACATCCCCCTTTACCGCTATCTTGGAGGCGTTGATGCCTACCGACTCCCCGCTCCGATGATGAACATCCTCAACGGTGGAGCGCACGCCGCCAACAACGTGGAAATTCAGGAATTTATGATCGTTCCCGTCGGATTTTCCCGTTTTTCCGAGGCTTTACGCGCAGGAAGTGAAATCTATCACGCACTCGGAAAGCTACTTGCAGAAAAAGGACTTGCCACCACGGTCGGCGATGAGGGCGGTTTTGCCCCCAACCTCGAAAGCGACGAGCAAGCGATCGACTTGATTCTGGAAGCGATCTCGGCGGCAGGCTACTCGACCGAAGAGATCAAAATTGCGCTCGATGCCGCCGCCTCGGAATGGTATGACGACGGCGCGTATATGATGCCCAAGCGACGCCGCCGCTACAGCCGCCGTGAACTGATCGAATACTGGGTTTCTCTGTGCGAAAAATACCCGATGATCCTCTCGATCGAGGACGGACTCGATCAGCGCGATATGGAAGGCTGGTGCGATCTGACCGAGCGGCTCGGCAAGAAAATTATGCTCGTCGGCGACGACTTTTTCGTGACGAACACCGCTCGTCTCCGTGCAGGCATTGAGCGTCACGCCGCCAATTCGATCCTCATCAAGCCCAATCAGATCGGTACGCTGACCGAAACGCTCGACGTCATTCATCTTGCCAAGGACGCGGGGTATCGCTTTATTCTCTCCCACCGCTCGGGAGAAACCGAGGACACAACGATTGCCGATATTGCCGTAGCAATGAACGCCCCCTTCATCAAGACGGGCGCGCCCTGCCGTAGCGAACGCGTTGCCAAGTACAACCGACTTCTGCGCATCGAATCGGCGCTCGCCTCGGGCGGACGCTTTGGCACCTCGGGCTTTGCCGCAATGCCCGAAGCCATCTCTGACGCGTGTTATCGGATATAAAAAAGGAGCACTTGCAATCTTGCAAGTGCTCTTTTTTGATGGATTATCACCTCGGTTGTCGCCAGCACAGGCACGTTTTTGCTTCAAAATCAAACTGCTTCATTTCGTTTCTCCCAATTCATTGAAAACCTCGTCAAGCAATTTCCAAAAAGCTGTATAGTTGTTTTAAAAAGCCCAAAAAACCCAAGTGGTTTTTTAAACAACCCAAAAAAGCCTATAACAATAACAATAACAATAACAA
>JAGBSP010000051.1 GCA_017631855.1 Clostridia bacterium
ATCCCGACACCGCAGTGATCGATCCTTTTTGTGATATACCCACTCTTTCAATGACCGGAAACGCGATGATAATCGACACTCCCGAAAACCGTCCCCTTCCCCAGTATCCGAGAAACATCATCAAGGCTGCTGTCAAGGCAATGCAGGACAGCGGTGTTGCCGACACGATGTATATCCTTCCCGAGTTTGAATTCTATCTCTTCGACAACGTCAGCTGGAGTGTTGACCCCAACTGTGTTGCCGCTACCGTAGATGCACAGCAGTCCTACTGGAACAGTGCTCTTGACGGAAAGGGCGTTATCGTTCCGAAGCAGAAGAACTATCACATTGCAAAGCCCTTCGATATTTCCTACGAGTGCCGCAGCGAGATGTGCATGCACATGAAGGATGCGGGCATTGAGATCAATTACCATCACCCCGAGGTAGCGGCATCCGGTCAGTTTGAGATCGAGCCCCAGCTTGGCGAGGTCGTTCACATGGCAGATGCTACCATGATGATCAAGTAGATCATCCACAACACCGCCCTCAAATACGACAAGACCGCAACCTTTATGCCCAAGCCCATCTGCGGCTAGTCAGGAAGCGGTATGCACGTTCATATGCTTCTGATGAAGGACGGCAAGCCCGTATTCTCGGACGATGAGGGCTACGCACACCTCTCGAAGACCGCGCACTACTTTATGGGCGGACTTCTCAAGCATATTGCATCGCTTTGCGCTATCACCAACCCCTCGACCAACTCCTTTAAGCGCCTTGTTCCCGGCTTTGAGGCTCCCGTTACCGTTGGTTACGCAACCTCGAACCGTTCGGCGGTCATCCGTATCCCTGCATACGCAAAGAGCCCCGACAAGCGCCGCTTTGAGCTCCGCAACCCCGATGCTACCTGCAACCCCTACTTCTGCTATGCGGCAATCCTGATGGCAGGTCTTGACGGTATCAAGAACAAGATCGATCCTCACGAGGAAGGCTGGGGTCCGTACGACTTTAACCTCTTCCATCTCCCCGAGGAGGAAAAGGCAAAGCTCAAGGGTCTTCCCACCTCTCTTCCCGAAGCGCTTGACGCTCTTGAGGCAGACAACGACTACCTCACCGCAGACGGCGTATTCCCGAAGGAGCTGATCGCAAATCTGATCAAGACCAAGAGAGCCGAGTGCCTCGAGCTCTCGAAGATTCCTCACCCCGCAGAATTCGAAAAGTATTACAATCTTTAATATTGAATATCAGAAGCATACCCGAGTTTTTTATTCAAAGCTCGGGAATGCTTTATCTCTGTTTTTAGGTTTTTTTCCCCACTTTGAAGGAAAAAAGGGCGTTTTAAAAAAACTTTTCCCCACCGTATTGACATGGTTTTTTTGCCGTGATATACTGAACTTATCACGATACGAAACGGAGAATCTTTTATGAAAAAACTTCTTGCTTTTTTCTTATGCCTTGTAATGTCTGTCTGCCTGTTTTCCTGCCGAGATACTCGCCCTGCCCCGTCGGACGAGTCCACGACCGAAGACGCGAGTACCCCCGACGAAAACAAGCAAAACAAGGAAAACGACAAAGATAACGATGAGAAAGAAAATCAAGAAGCATCCCCCAAGGACGAGCCTACCGCATGGAAAGCCCCCTACTTGGAGCTGATCGAACGCATCCATTGGGATCACTGCTCCTACGCACTGGTCTACGTAGACGGCGACGAGATTCCCGAGCTCTATTTCGGCGGTAGCTCTGAGGCAACGGGAGATGCCGTTTACTCTTACCAAAACGGTACGATCGTCGAACAGCAGCTGAAGCGATGCGGTGGTGGAAGATATATCGCAGGCAGCGGAAAGATCATCAACGAAAACGGACACATGGGCTATTACTACACCGATGCTTATCAGCTTTCCGAGCGTGGCTTCACTCAAATTTTCCAAGGATCCAGCGTCGAACGTGTCGAGCACCTTGGCAATGAAGAATACCGATATTACACCGACTATTTCATCGAAGAAGCTCCTGTTACCGAAAAGGAGTTCAACGAGGCTGTGAATGCTGTATTTGATGTTTCAAGGTCGCTAAGCCTAGACGACCATGCGGCATCCTACGAGGTCATCAAGCAACAGATCTCCGATTGGCAAAAGGACGACACTACCTTTCTCTCGCAAGAGGTGAAGAACTCTTGGAGATCGGATCTCGTCGCTATTCTTTCCGAGATTGAAGTATGGGACGTCGAAAACGGCATCCCCGGAACCTACGCTGTGGGACTCATGGATCTGAACTTTGACAATATCCCCGAGGTGCTTGTGGCATGGCCCGGTGGCTCTATGGGCAATATTTTTATCGAAATTTACGATCTGTCGACGCACGGGAAGTTGATCAGATACAATGGCGCTAACGACGATCATTTGGGGATCCGTCTTTACGTTTCTAAGGTAGGCAGCAGCTACGTAACACTCTCCACGGGTTATCTCCGCTATCCCGACATTGGATCGACCTGGCTGCTCGATCAGATTCCCGACACGCTGGAAAGTGAAAACGGCTATTTGCCATCCGAAAATTTATTTGCCAAAGCAGGATATCAGGACTATTTTATTGGCGGTCAATCGGTAACGGAAGAAACATACCAAGAAGAATACCAGAAGTTCTTGAAAAACCACACCGAAATATCCGGCACGCAGATTCAAATGATCCGCTGGGCAAATCTCGATCTTTCCGATAAGGAAGGGCTCCGCGAACGAATGGCAGACGCGCTGATTCAAAGCTCGCAAAAATTCATTGATTTTCAAGGTTGACATTCAAAAAAAAGGAACAGCTAACAATGTTGGCTGTTCTTTTTTGCGCTTTTTCACCAATTTTTGCATCGTTTTTTTGTGTCAAATTCTTGTCGACAGGCATTGACTTTTTTCTCTCAAAATGATACAATAAAAAAGAATAAAATCGCAACTTTGGGGCGATAAAAAAGAAGGAGAAAAAAATGGCTAAAAATCTTGTCTACGACATCCACGACAAACCCAAGTTTAACAAGCTGATCATTTTTGCAATCCAGCAGCTTTTGGCAATTATGGCAGCTACCATTGCCGTTCCCGCCATCGTCGGTAACGGAATGTCCGCCTCTGCCGCACTCTTCGGTGCCGGTGTAGGTACGCTCGTTTATCAGCTCTTTACCAAGTTCCGCAGCCCTGTATTCCTCGGTTCTTCTTTTGCGTTCATCGGTTCGATGGCAGCTGCATTCGCAGGCGCCGCTTCGATGAGCCTCGGTTATCTCGGTCTCCTCTTCGGTGCAGCATTCGCAGGTCTTGTTTACGTCGTCCTCGCGCTTGTCGTCAAGTTCGTCGGCGTTCAGTGGATCAACAAGCTGATGCCCGCCGCCGTCATTGGTCCCACGGTTGCTCTGATCGGTCTTTCGCTGGCAAGTGCCGCCATCAACGACGTCTTCTCTTACGGTCCGAAGGACGGTAACAATGCGTTCATTATGAGCGGCAACCTCTGGATTTCCTTCATTTGCGCCATCGTTACCTTCGTTGTGGTTATCCTCTGCTCGACCTACGGCAAGAAGATGACCAAGCTCATTCCCTTCATCATCGGCGTGCTTGCAGGCTATGCCGTTGCTATGATCTTTACCGTCATCGGTTATGCGGCAAGCGTTGACTCGCTCAAGATCATTGACTTTGCTCCCTTCAAGGCTCTCGTTGCCGACGGCGTTGGCATCAAGACCTTCCTTGCTCTGCCCGACTTCACCTTCGTTGAAGCATTCAAGGGTGTGAAGGACTTTGAGTGGAGCTATCTCGCTACCGTTGCCGTTGCTTACATTCCCGTTGCGTTCGTCGTATTTGCCGAGCACATCGCTGACCACAAGAATCTTTCCTCGATCATCGATGAGGATCTTCTTGAAAATCCCGGTCTGCACCGCACCCTTCTCGGTGACGGCGTTGGCTCGATGGCAGGCGCATTCTTCGGCGGATGCCCCAACACCACCTACGGTGAGTCGGTTGGTTGCGTAGCAATTACTCGCAACGCATCGATCGCTACCATCACCACGACGGCGATGATGGCAATTCTCATTTCCTTCGTATCTCCCTTCGTTGCCTTCCTCGATTCGATCCCCGGATGCGTGATGGGCGGCGTTTGCATTACGCTCTACGGCTTTATCGCAGTTTCGGGTCTGAAGATGATCCAGAAGGTCGATCTTGAGGATCACGCAAACCTCTTTACCGTATCGGTCATTCTGATCTCGGGTATCGGCGGTATGGCAATGTCGATCGGCAAGGTAACGATCACCGCCATTGCTTGCGCTCTGATCCTCGGTATCATCGTCAACGTTCTGTTGCACAAATTCCAAAAGAAAGAAGACTAACCTCATGAAAAATTACGAAAACGTAATCATCTTTGATCACCCGCTGATCCGTCATAAAATTGCAATTTTGCGCGACGAAAAAACCAGCATGAAGGAGTTCCGCGAGCTGGTGGAGGAGATTACCACGCTGATGACCTACGAAAGTCTGAAAGATGGTGTTCCCACCACCGAGATCGAGGTCAAAACTCCTCTGGAAACCTGCACGCAGACGATTGTTGCCGACAATTCCATCGTCATCGTGCCGATTCTCCGCGCAGGACTCGGTATGGTCAACGGCGTACACGTTCTCTTCCCCTCCGCTAAGGTTGGTCACATCGGTATGTACCGCAACGAAGAAACGCTTCAACCCGAAACCTACTATTGCAAGCTTCCTCACGGAATTGAGGACAAGCTCGTTGTCATCGTTGACCCGATGCTTGCGACGGGCGGAAGCGCGTGTGACGCAATTCAGCTTCTCAAGAACAAGGGCTGCAAGCACATCAAGTTTATGGCGATCATTGGCGCGCCCGAGGGCGTTTCCAAGGTTGCCGAAGCGCACCCCGACGTGGGCATTTACGTTTCGACGCTTGACCGTTGTCTCAACGAGCACGGATATATTCTTCCCGGTCTTGGCGACGCAGGCGACCGTCTGTTTGGAACAAAATAACAAGATATAAAAAAGAAAACAGACCAAATGGTCTGTTTTCTTTTTTATTCAGCAATCTCTTCAAGAAGTCTGTCGTAAAGCTCCATCGTGGTCTGCTCGTTATCCGTACCGATGACGATGATCTTTTCGTCCACCGTGAGCACGATGCAAGGCCTCTCTTCCGTATAGGTATATCTCGTGTAATTGCCGAACTCCTCGTTTTGGAAGGTGCCGAGCAAAAGCTTTGCCGAGCCGAAGCCGACAACGCGCTCTCCGTCGACGCCATTCTCGCGATATTCTACGGCGTCGATCTTGTCGTAATCAATCGTCACGTCTGACGAAAAGCTCGCCTTGACACTCAGGCTTTCCTCGCCCGCCGTCGCTTCAATCTTCCCCGTAAACATGAGGGGCACCAAAACGATGATTACAAGGATCGTGATAACCACAGAGACAGTCACCGCGGTTTTATTCTTCTTTACAATCTCCCCGCAAGCGGCTTTGTAGTCCTCCCTCGTTGCCTTTCCCTCGCGGATCTGCTTTTTGTAAAAGCGGTAGGAATAGAGGGTTGGAAGAAGTGCGCCGACAAGAACGAGCGTGAGCGCCACAAACGGAAACGCGGCGGGAGGAAGCGGAATGGCAAGCAGACAAAGAAGTCCGAGTGCGACGTACACCTTGCCCGCAAAGCGGTGAGTTGCGTTCCAGTTATCGTCATTTGCCATCGCCCATCGAACCTTTATGCCCATCGTCAGGCTTCGGGTGGTTTTCGGCATATAATTTCCGATCAGGATAAAGACTACACCAAGAAGCAGAAAAATAAAGGCAGAAATCTTTGTCGTATATCCGAGAGCGGCGGCAAAGATGGTTCCGCAGGAGGCAAGCGAAATGACGGGGATGATCCAGAAGATCATTCCGAACATTTTCTTGTTCTGCTCGGCATTCGGATCCACTACCGCGGTAAGGATCATACAGAGCCAATGAATTGCAAGCAGAATGGCAGGAAGCAGGAAGAACACCGTCGACGAGTTCATAAATCCGTCAGCTTCTCCGCTCATTCCCCAATGCACGGCAATCTCCTCGGGCAACAGCGTCCCTCCCAAAAGTCCGAACAACATTGGAAGTAATATCACGATCGACGACACGATCAGCTTTCCTTTATTTCGTTTCAACATCTTCACGTTCTCCCTTCAAATCTTTCACCCAGAGGAGAATTTCCTCCAGCACCGAGGCGTTGAGCTCATAGTAAATAAACTTTCCCTCTCGTTGATCGCGGATGAGGTCGGCGTCCTTTAAGACCGAGAGGTGTCTTGAAATCGACGCACCCGTGACCGGGAATCGGTCAACGATCTCCCCCGCCGACATTCTTCCCTCTTTGAGTAGATTCAGAATTTCCCTGCGGATCGGATCGGACAGTGCTTTTAGCGTATTCTGTAAGCTCATCGTCTCTCTCCTGTTATTTAACATTTAACTTAATTGTTAAATATAGTATATCATACTCTCCCGCTTTTGTCAAGTGTTTTTTGAACATTTTTAAAACAGCGTAGCCGTTTGTTCACGGCTACGCTGTTTCGTTTATACTCCCCTTAGGATTTCCTCCAGTGCAAAGGCGAAGTGCTCGACCTGTGCGAGGTCGTTATAGATTCCAAAGCTTGCGCGAACGGCGCCGCCCTCGGGTGTTCCGAGCGTTTGGTGTCCGAGCGCCGAGCAATGGTATCCGCTTCTGACGCAAATTCCCCGCTCCGAGAGCCACCGTCCGACGCGGTCAGCGGGAATGCCGTTAAGATTGAAGAGCAGCACCGCGCCCTCGTATTCGTCGGCGTAGAGCCTCACTCCATCCATATTGCCAAGCAATTCCCTTGCCCGTCGAAAGAGCCCCCGTTCGTGCTCGGCAATCGCGTCGACGCCAAGCCGCTCGACGATCCGCACTCCCTCGCAAAGCCCCGCAATCGCAGGGGTTGGAAGAGTTCCCGCCTCGTAGCGTTCGGGAAGAACGAGCGGCATTGCCCTCTCGAGCGACGCCATTCCGTTCCCGCCCTCCACGAGTGTTCCAAGAGCTTCGGGCGTGATATTCTTTCCCAAAAGGAGCGCGCCGCATCCTTGCGGTCCGAGGAGTCCTTTATGCCCCGGAATGCAGAGAGCATCGATCTTCATTTCGTCGACCGAAATCCTCTCGTGTCCCGCCGACTGCGCTCCGTCGACGACGAAGAGAATTCCCTTTTGGTGACAAAATGCTCCGATCTCCCGAAGCGGCATGGTGACCGAGCAGAGGTTTGAGGCGTGCGTGGTGACGAGCATTCGCGTTTTTGGTGTGATCAAGAGCGCGATCCCTGCCAAAATCTTCTCGGTGCTTCGACGCGGATCTCCTGTCATACTCGGAAATTCGGAAAAAGTGATTTCCCCCGCCACCCTCATTTTAGAGAGCGGACGAAGTACCGAATTATGCTCCATATCCGAGATCAGCACGTGGTCACCCCGACGGAGCAGTCCCTTCAGAGCAAGATTGAGTGCGGACGTCGTATTGAGCGCAAAAATCACTCTGGCGGGATCTTCCACACCAAACTGCTTGGCGAGGAGCGTGCGACATTCATAGATCTTTTCTGCCGCTGCCAAGGCAAGCGCGTGTGTGCCTCTGCCTGCGTTGCCACCGTAGTCTGTCATACACCGCACCGTTTCCTCCACCACCGAGCGAGGCTTGGGAAAGCTCGTAGCGGCGTTATCGAAATAGATCAGCGATCCGTGTTCCATCGTTTCACCGAAATGCGTGCACTCGTCAGAACAGCGCGTGCGTTCTTTTCTTGCATAGCCGAAATTCGCAGACCGTAAACACATCCGCGATGCGAGGAGGGGAATTCGATCTTCTCCACAGTGGAAGGAATTGCCGCGGCGGCAAGTACCTCCTGCGCCTTCATCGCGGCAGTCAGTGAGCCGAGCTCGGCAAAAGAGTTGCCTCCCCTTTCTTGAATGATTCGGGGAGGCGTTTGATTTCTTGGTATCTTCATAAGAACCACCTCCTTCACCGTCAGTATATGACGAATTGCGTCGGGCGGTACAATAAACTCCCTGATTTTATCCGAATTTTTTTGCAAAATCCTTTTGCTTGATTTTTTCAAAAAAACTTTAAAAAATTTCAAAATAACCCTTGACAAAAGTGATTTTGTTTGGTATAATATCATAGTCGAGTGAAATGCTGGTATGGCTCAGTCGGTAGAGCACGTCATTGGTAATGACGAGGTCATCAGTTCGATTCTGATTACCAGCTCCAGAAAAGCAACCCAATCGGGTTGCTTTTCTTTTTCTTATAAAAAGCCAAAAGCCTTCTCCACGGTGGGAGAAGGCTTTTTTATTTGGAAATTCAATCCATATACTGAACTGCATCCTCGTACCAAAGCTTCATAAAGTTCGGCGAGAGGTTCCAATAGGGGTCTTCTTTGATCGACTCCATCATCGCGTTCAGCGTTTCGTAAACGTCGGCGCAGATGATTTCACCCTCTCCGACCGTGATTCGCTTTGCCGCGCCCTTCTCAATGAGCACCTCGGTGAACTCGATACTCGGCTTATAGAACGGGAAGATATAGGTGGTTTGCTCGGGCGACTTGAAGTACGCCTGCGTAATCTTTGCTCTGAATTCGGCTCTCTTCTCCTCGTCCTTGATGCGGTCAATCAGATAATTCACCGTCCAAGCTTCCACGAGGTGCTTGAAGGTCATCTTCTTCATATCACAGCCCCAGAACATCACGTAGCACTTCACGCCGTAGCGCTCGCGGCTCTCGTACATTCTCTGCCAAGCCGATTCCCAAGAGAATCCGTAGTTATCGAACCACGACATACGCGGTCTTGCCTTTTCATCTCCGCTGATCAGATCGAGCGCGTGAACTCCTCTTGCCGAGATCGAGTGGGTCGGGTTCATACTGCGAGCCGTTCCCTTTTGCAGGCGGAACACCTCGGAGATGTATCCAACCTGAGAAGGACGGTTCAGATGCCAGCCCGCCTGAATGACTTCGCGCCACTCGTCCATCAGAAGCGCGGGAAATACGAGCGTTCCGTCCTTGACCGCGTCTTCGACAACCTCAATCACCGTTTCTGCGCCACCGTCGATCGGACCGAGCGCCTTGAGCGACGAGTGCACCATCAGGATCGAATCGGATTCAATTCCGAATTCCTTCAGTCTTTCAATCAAATATTCCTTTGTTAACATATTGTTTCTCCTTTTATCTTCGGATGCTGATACCTGCAACACCCAGAATAACTTCGTTGGCAATCGCCTCGATCTTAATGCTTGCAAGCTCCTTCTTGGAATCTATTCTGATTCTCTGCACCGTTGCGTGGTTGAAATTGCTGAAATAGAAGATTTCTGCTTCGGTGGTGAGTGCCGAGGTCAGCCAGTCGTCGAGGTTGATCGGATAGACAAGCTTCGTGTCACTTGAGCTTCCGTCCGCATAGTTGACGGTAATTCTGACGCTCTCCACGCCCGTATGCAGGCAACACGCACTTGCGACGAACATCACCGCGATCTCCTGTCCCGTTCCATCCAGCTTCACGGAGAAGTCGGTCGGGAAGTTGTCGTAGATCGAAACGCAGGCAACGTTCTCGTTCTCGGCAGGCGTTGCAAACGGAATGCCCGAAGGCGAAACCACCGTGCCGCCCGAGGTTCTGAAGAAGCTATCGTCCACGTAAGTATCGGTTCTGCCGTACTGATTCCAGGTATGCGAATGACGACCGTTACGGCTCATACTCATCGAATATCCCTTAGGTCTTGGGCTAAGGTAATCCTGCTCGTGAATCTCGGTCATCTTGCAGTTGAAGAAGCTCGAGAGATCGACGGGCTCAAAGGGATTGTCCACAATCGGCTCTTCGGGAAGATCTTCCTTGAGAATCTCGTAATCTGCCGCAAGCCACGCGTCGTATTCACCCGACACGGCACGGACAAAGAGAGTATGATTGCCCGCAATATCCTTGGCAGTTGCGTAGATCTTATTTCCGACGATGCTGATCTTCTCCAGCGTTTCGGAAACGTCGAATACCTCGGCAATCGCTCCGTCCTTAAGCTCGATCATCAATCTGCCGCCCGCAAGAACGGTATCGGTCATCTTGAGCGAGGGCGTGGGCGCGCTTCCGTGCATCACGCGAAGTTGGAATCTGCCAACATTGTCGACCTTGACGATAATGAAGCTCTTGTTGGGAGCGGCAACGATCTCGTAATCGATCTGCTCTCCGTCGAGCATCACTGCTTCAAGGTCTGCCGCACGCATCGGAATGCGGATGCGCTTGGTTTCGGTTCTGTCGCAGGTGATATTGAAGATTTCCTGATTGCCTCTTCTGTGGTAATCGAGAGAAAGATCCTTCAGCGCAAGGCTTGCGTTCTCCCACTCGCTCGGGAATCCGGGCGCGATGGAAACGAGGTTCTCGAGGGCGTTGATTCTGATACCGAAGAGTCCCTCGATGACAAGGCGGAGATAGGTGCTCGATACGTCGGTAAAGTCCATATCGCCAAGGTCACACGTACCCATCGGCGACTGAACGTGCGCCGCCATACCGGGGTTTCTGCCCGTGAAATAGCAATCTGCAATACCGTCGAGGATCTTCTTACCCTCTTCCGCGAGACCAAGCTTGAAGTACATCAGCGCGAGGTGCGAGTTCTCCGACGGGAAGATGCCGTAGTTGGAATACTGCTTCGGGAGCCAATTGGACGAATAGCGAAGCGCTCCGCCCGACACCGTTTCGATGCTCGGAATGCGGTGCTCTGTAAACTTGAGCATACGGTATGCCTTGAAATCGTCCACCATATCCGAATCGATCGGATGATAGATGCTGGCAAGCTCGGGAGACGGATGGAGCAGACAGTTTCCGATGGTGTCAATACATTCGGCAATGACGCCTTCGTTCGGCATCCAAAGTGTTTCATTGAGTGCCTTTTTGATCTTCTCGGCACGTGCCTCCAATTTCGAGGCATCGCGTCCGATCTTTCTTGCGATCTGCGCGAGAACGTAGTTTGCGCGATAGTTATACGCCGAGGACTGTGCACAGCCTGCGCCGTTATAGTTATGACCGTCCGAGATCCAGGTGTTCAGCTTATTCTGATACAGACCGTCGCCGTCGGGGTCAAAGGTTCTCTCCTCCCAATCGACCATCATACAAAGCTCGTCAAAATATTTTTCAGCGATCTCGAGGTTGCCCGACCACTCGATGTAGTAGAGCATCATATCGAGGGCGCATTCCTGCATATTGTACGCGCCGTATCTCGGTCTGAGATCCTGATAGAAGCAGGAAGGAATACTGCCGACGGGATTATCCTGATTGTGGGTTCTTCCGCCCAGCTTATTATATCCTTCGGAAACGGGGGTATCGTCGTACCATACCTTCTCGTCCTTAATATCTCCGCGGCTGATGAGTCCGAGGTACTTATGCATCGTTTTCTCGACACGATCGCCCCAACCGAGTGCGGTGGGCGCGTACCAGTTTCTCCAGCCAAGGAAGGGTGCGTGGTAGGCAAACGCACCGTGGTGGAAGGAATCGTAGTGCCACGACGCATCGAGCGCGATGACGGTGGGCGCAACCGAAAGATCCACCGTGTTCTCGGGGGTCTTAACGTCGATGCAAGCAAATTTTGCATAAATCTGCTGTTTGACGTAGGCGATGGGGTTCTTCATCGCAAGCCAACGGTCGAGCGTTTCCTCGTCCGAGTTGTAGAGCGCGATGATATAACCGTCGAGCGGCTTACCCGGCTCAATGGGTGCCGAGATCTTGACGACCTGATCGTCGCTGTTCTCCGGCTCGCTTCCGAGGAAGGCGCTGGGATAGGGCTCGATCATCGACTTTGCCGAACCGATGCCGAAGTCAGCATCAAAGCTCGTGGCAATTCTCATCGTATTGCCATTGGTATGAGCAACGCAAGCGCGGTTCTTTCCAAGCGTGACCGTATTGCCCTTGGTGTTCTCTACCGAGAAAAGTCGGCGAGGCTCACCCTTGTATTCAAAACGGCAGAGCGTTTCGGTCAATCCGCCAAATCCCGCCGCAAAGAAAACTCTCTGGTCGGTCGAGATGTGGTAATGCACGAGGTAACCGTCGTCGGGCAGAAGCGGATACGCCTCGAGCTTGACGCGAACGTCCGGAAACCAAGCCGACATCTGCGAGAGCTCGTACTCCATCCAACCGTTTTTGAATTCGGTGTGAATATCCTCCGAGTCGTGGAACCAACGCGAGGTCTGGTCGATGTCCTCCGAGTAATAGAAGCGCTGACGGCGGCCGGGGGTGATTGCAAGTCCGCTATTGAGAATACCGCATTTTTCGTAATAGGTGACCTTACTCAAAATCCAGTCGGATACCGCGCCCATAAACTGGGGAGCGTCACCCGCAAAGGTAAAGAAGCGGTCAACCTTTTCGTCGTTTTTATGCGAACCGTAGAGCGTACGGTTGAAGATCTCGGCACTGCCGCTGATGGCATAGCCCGTATCTCTTGGGGTATAGTGCGTGCTTCGTTTCAGTTGTTTTTCTTTCATTGATTTTCCTCCGATGCAATGTAGTCGCAAATCTCGCGATACCACTGGTGGAAGGGTTCGTCCCTTGTGAGCGTAAAAATATTCTCACGGAGCGTCTTGTCGGTAAAGTCAACGAGGAGCTTTGCATCACCGCAAATGATCTCGCCCTCTCCGACGGGAAGGATCTTGGCAATACCTGCCTCTTGGAACTTCGGTCCAAAGGCGCGAGTGCTATACATCGGCCAAGTAAAGGGTGCGGATGCGGGGTAGACCGAAAGTCTTGCCTTGAATTCCTCGCGCTTTGCCTCGTTTTTCACTTGATTGAGAAGATCCTCGATCAAGAGATATTCAACAAAGTGCTTGAAGGTCATCGGACTCGTGGTAACGCCCCAGAACATCACGTAGCACTTGACACCGAATTTCTCGCGGCTGTCGTACATTCTCTGCCACGGCGAGCCGTGCGAGAAGGGATACTCGCCGTACGGACCGATGCGCGGTCCTGCCTTAATATCTCCGCCCACGAGTGCCTCTGCGTGCTTGCCGCGCGCCGCCACCGAGTGGGTGGGATTATCGCTTCTGAGGCTTCCCTCTTGCTTACGGAACACCTCGGTGATGTACCCGACGTCGGACGGGCGATCCATGTGCCAATCCTCCATGACGGTTTCCCAATTCTTTTGCGCGAAGGTTGGGAAAACGAGCGTTCCCTCGCTGACCGTTTCCTCAAGGGCGGCAATAACCGTTTCGGCACCGCCGTCGATCGGTCCGAGCGCTTTGAGCGAAGAATGGACCAGCAAAATCGAATCTTTTTCAATTTCGAAGCCACGAAGAGCTTCGACAAGCATTTCTTTTGTTAACATCATTACAGTCCCATCAATTCCATTGCGTTTTCGTGAGTGATCTTGTTGTACATCGTCTGCGTGATGACGCCGCGCTTCAGCCAATCTTTCAGTTGGTCGAGCATCGGAGCCTGACAGTTGCGGCTGATACAGTCGGTACCGAAGTACATTCTTTCATAGAATTCGTGAATAAATGCCTGCGAAAATTCCTCGTCACGCTGCAAGTTTGCAAGCGGCGTGCCGTCCGAGAGGTCGAGGTGCAGGTTGGAGTAGCGACGAAGCAGCTTCGGAACGACACCCTCTTCTCTGATCGGCTGACCCGAGATCGGGAAGAACGGCGTTCTCGTGCCGGGCATCTTGCAGGAGTGGCCGTACATATCCATATGAACGCATCTCTCGCCGGGAGTCTCGAGCTTTGCGATCTCACACCAGAACACGGGTCCGTGTCCGAGGAAGATGAGCTTCGGGAATCTCTGCAACGACAGCTCAAGCTGAGGCAGTCCGGGATCGTCGTAAACGCCGAAGTCGCCCGTGAGCTGATCCGAGCCGTCCCAAGTCAGGGGAAGTCCGACCTTCTCTGCCGCGCGGAAGAGGTTCTGCATCTTGGGGTCCTTCATTTCCATCTGAGGCATGACCTCACCGATTCCTTTACAGCCGAGGTCCTTGTATGCCTGCAGGCGCTCTTCGAGCGGTGCGTGGACCGAGTTTGCCATAGCTCTGGGGTCGAGGTTACACCAAGGAATGATTCTGTCGGGATACTGCTTTGCCATCTCAAGAATATCCATGGCGTGCTGAGGCTCGTAAATTTCGGGGCTGACGATGGGAAGAATACAGCTCATATCAATGCCCATCTGCTCCTGTGCGTAAAGCATATCCTCGAGCGTACAAATTCTGTGGTTCTTATGTCTGAACGCGTGTGCGTGAATATCAATAACCATAATTCAATTCCTCCTTAGAGTCCTAAGAGTCTCATTGCGTTTTCGTGCGTGATCTTGTTGTATGCCGACTTGGTGATCACGCCGTCCTTAAGCCACTGTGCGAGCGTCGAGCTGAGTTCTTCGGTAAAATTCGGACCGACGATATCGGTACCGAAGTAAAGTCTGTCCTCAAATTCGCGGATAAACTCGGCGGTATAGTCGAGATTTCTCTTCAGCGATGCAAGCGGCGTACCGTCCGAGAGGTCGCCGTGCAGGTTGGGATAGCGACGCATCAGCTTGGGCATCACGCCCTCTTCGGTGAAGGGCTTTCCTGCGTACGCAAGAATCGATCTCTTCGTTACGGGGTTTTTGCAGGAGTGACCGTCAAGATTCAGGTGAACGCATCTCTCACCGGGCGTTTCGAGCTTCGCAAATTCCGACCAGAACACGGGGCCGTGTCCGAGGAAGATGAGGTTCGGGAATCTCTGCAGAGAGAGCTCGAGCTGAGGAAGTCCGGGATCGTCGTAGACACCGAAGTCGCCCTCGTGCATATCCGAGCCGTCCCACGTCAGAGGAAGTCCGACCTTCTCTGCCGCGCGGAAAAGATTCTGCATCAAGGGGTCTTTCATTTCGAGCTGAGGCATGACCTCGCCGATACCCTTACAGCCGAGATCCTTATACCACTGCAGAATCTTCTCGAGCTCTGCGTGCGGCGAGTTTGCCATGGCTCTGGGGTCAAGGTTACACCAAGGAATGATTCGGTCGGGACGCTTCTCGGCCATCTCGACAATATCCATTGCGTGCTGAGGCTCGTAAATTTCGGGGCTGACAATCGGGAGCACACAGCTCATATTGATGCCCATTCTATCCTGCGAAGCGATCAATTCGTCAAGGGTGCACATTCCCTTTCCATCGCATCTTTTCAGTCGATACGCGTGTGCGTGAATGTCAATTAACATGATTTTTCCTCCTATGTCAAACGTGCCAAATTTGATGAGGACACTCTCCTTCATCATACTGTCTTCATTATAAAATAAAACGTAGGAAAAGTCAATAGAAAATTCGTGCAAAACTTTGATACGATATTGCTTTTTGGGCAAAAAAGAAGGCGTAGCCGTGTTTTTTCACAGCTACGCTATTTTCTATGATATTACCCCGCGAACGGTGTGCCGAAAAGCGCGACCATCAGCGCGTACATCAGGGGAATTGAGATGACGCAGAGGGTGTGCGAAATCATTGCCATCGACGCGCCCGTTTCGGGATTTCCGCCGTAGGCTTCGGGGAAAACGACGGTGTTAAGTCCGAGCGGCGCGGCGGTCGCAAAGAAGCAAAGGAAGAGCACGTCGTTGCCGATCGAAAGTCCAAACGCCATATTGGCAATGGTTTTCGCGGCAAACAGAACCGAAATCAGCACGGCGGGAATGGCGGTCAGACGAAGCAGCGAGGCAACGTATACCTTTTTCTTTTTGAGCATTCCCACAAAATCGTATTTTGCAATCGTAACACCTGCAAGAAGCATTGCAACGGGTCCCATACAAGCCTTGAGCGTATCGAGCGACGAAACCACAAAGTTGGGCAGATAGCCGCCAAGTCCCGAAAGACCGACCGCAACACCGATGAGCATTGCCACGGTGGGGGCGTTGAGAAGACGCTTAAGCGTTCCTCCCTTCTCCTCGGTCTTGGGGGTCAGAACGCTGATGCCCCAGGTGTAAATTACAATCGAAAGCGGCAGACAGAAGAGCTTATAATAGGCAAGTCCCTCCTCGCCAAAGAGCGCGAGAACGATGGGATCGCCAACGTAGCCGCTGTTGGCAAAGGCAAGCGCATACGCATAGACACCGCGCTCGGGCGTGTTTTGTCTGACAAAGACCTTTGCGAGCGGAATTGCGATTGCCATCGCGCAAGCAACCGAGATCGCCGCCATCACGATGTTTGTCGCGTGGGTCGAGATGGTGTCGACCGTGCAGAAGCGCACCATCGTCATAAAGCTGAGGGCAGGACAGAAAATCCAGGTTTCCATCTTTGCCATCGTCTTGCTTGCCGAGTCGGGAAGAATTTTCGTTTTTGCTGAGATAAAGCCGACCGCGATACAGACAAAGAGGGTCAGCATCGGAGTCAGGGTTGCTAAAAATGTTTGTAACATAGGTTGCCTCACAAATCATAGTTTCGACGCTTTATTATAGCACCGAACGAAAGGATTGTCAAGGGGAAAACAAAAAACAGCACCCGCAGTTTTGCGGGTGCTGTAAAAGCCGAGAGGCTTTGACAAAATCACGGAGATATTCAACGCCTATTCAGCCGACAAATTGGAAATTGTTAAGCTGTTTTGTGTAATATTGAGAACAGAATCAAATTATTTTTCAAAATCTCCATCGCTACAATGGACAACGAAATTGCCAGATCCGTAGCACCAATCATATTTCTTGTTTCCCCAAAATCCACGAATACCGTCAACTGATTTCCATTCATTCATGTCTCCGCCAAAATTGATGTCTGAAAGCGATGTACAAACTCCAAATGCTCCATTATTAATTTTCTTTACAGAGCTTGGAATATAAACACTTTTAAGAGAAGTACAATTTAAAAATGTGTCAAAGTCGATTTCCTCTATCCCATTCGGAATGGAAACAGTTTCAAGCGATGTACAATCTTCAAACATTGCATAGGGCAATTTCGCCAAGCCACTTGGGAGATTGATCTCCTTAAGATTCGAACATTCCGAAAATGCATACCCTCCTATCTCGGTAACACTTTCAGGAATTTCCATTTTTTCGAGAGAGGTGCAACCTATGAATGCTCCGTAATCAATTTTTGTTATTTTATTGTGAAGTACAATCTCCTTAAGAGATGTGCAACCTTCAAATAGGCATAACGATATCTCCTTTACGCCATTTGGAATATTTATGTTACCTAAAGCAGAACACTTATAAAACGCATATGAATGAATTACACTAACGCTATTTGGAATGGAAATACTTTTAATGATAGAGCTTCCAGAAAAAGCAAAATCGCTTATTGTTTCAACCCCCTCGGGAATTGTAAAGCTCTCACCCTCATTTTTCGGTGCATATTGAATAAGTATTTTTTGATCCTTGGTATAAAGATTTCCGTCAATGGATACAAATTTTTTGTTTTCTTCGGAAATTTTGATTTTCTGAAGATTTTCCATCATAGAAAATGCTCTCTCGCCAATAAATTCCACTCCTTCAGGTAGAATGAGTTCATCAATTAATTTGCAACCGTAGAAAGCGCTGGAATCAATTTTTACGATCTTGTTGTGGAGGCTTATGGATTCTAATTCTTTACATTCAAAAAAGAGTGATTCACTGATCTGCGTTACTCCTATGGGAATTTCAATGCTTTTAAGAGATTCGCACTTCGAAAATGCAGCTTCACCAATTTCGGTTACAGTTTGCGGAATGTTGATCGTTTCAAGGAAAATGCATTCTTCAAATGCCGAATCACCAATTTTTGTAAGCTTTGCATCTATCTTAACACTTTTTATCTTAGAATCGTTGTGTGAAGTTTGTCCTCTTTTTTGGCAGCAAGAAAAATCTCCAATCTCAAGCACTGGCTTTCCATTATAATATTCGGGAATAACAAGCTCCTCGATGTTTTCTCCAACATAGGATAAAACATAATATGTTCCGTCCTCGGAGAGAGTGTATTCTATTTTATCTTTATCTTTATCAAAAATCCCACACCCCGAAACTGTTAATAGCACCAAAATGAAAAGAATTGCAGTAATTATCTTTTTCATAGAATCCTCCATTTGACAGTTTTATTTTGCTTTTTTCATTCATTAAATTCAAGTTTATCTATCCGTTGTATTATACCATAATTTTTACCAAAAGATTCAGCTCGATAAATTGGAATTGGTTAAACACTCTTTTTTATTGTTTCTATAATTTCTTTTTCCGCCTCTTTACCATATGCATAAAGAGTAAACGTGATTTTTGTGCCGTCTTTTAATTTTAGTGTGTGAAAATAAGTGTCCTTGGAAATCAACCCATCACCTTTATATAGGTTGCTTTCAACAGAAGTAATTTCGTCTATCTTTGCAACCGTTCTTTTGAAAACCATTTTACCGTTAATATCTGCACCTCTTGGCAAAACAATTTCATCACCATTGATTGTTAGCCATCGACTTTTTTCAGCAAAAAAGCAACTGAGAAAAACAACACTTAATAGACCGCCGAGCATAGTTAGTCCTATTTGCAAGCCAAGATTCGAGAAATTAGCAATAATAAGAATCACACCTATTACTAATATTATTGCACTGATTATAGTATAAATCGCTAACCATTTTGTTGCACGAGATGTGTACTTTTTCATTGAATATACCTCCGTTTCACAAATTGGAATTTGTTTACTTCCTTGCAACAATGATGGGTTGGTAAAATCCTGTTTCTTCGGGAAACAACCAAATTACTTCTTTGCAACCATTGGCGGTAAAAAGTTTCGTTAATTCCTCTCGACGAGTCGCTCTGTATTCACATTCAAATTTGTTGATTTCCAAGGTTTCTTCGTCATCAATGATATACTGCGTAAGTTTATAGCGGTCATCATTCCA
>JAGBSP010000008.1 GCA_017631855.1 Clostridia bacterium
CGGGCGTGATTTGAAGATTGGATAGCGGAACCATCAGATTGGATAGCGAGGTGGGAATGCCGAAGCGAATGATTTGAATGAACGTAGGGAGATGAGGGCGCATGCGCAGAAGATGAAACGAAAATTTTTTATCAAATCGGGAAATTCGTCTCAGCACAAGAATGACACTGACGATCTTGGATGCCAGCGTAGCGATTGCGACTGCCATGACCTTTTGGGGGAGAATCAGACAGAGAATCACGTTGAGCCCCACGTTTATGATTCCCGCAATCGTAATATACAGCAATGGTTTTTGCGTATCCCCCAGTGTTCGGAGAATGGCTGAACCATAGTTATAAAGCAAGGTGGCAGGGGCACCTGCCAGACAGATTCTCATATAAAGTACCGCACCGTCATAACATTCGGCGGGACAGTTGGTCGCGGTGAGGATGATGGGGGAGAACAAAACACCCACAATGGCAAGAAATAAGCCGATCAGGGCGGCGGTGATCAGGGAGGTGTCGATGGTTTGCTTGATTTTTTCTGTGTCCTTTTGACCGACGAGGCGGGCAAGAATAATAGACGTACCGGTGGAAAGACCGATGGCACCGTTGATGATTAAGGTGGAAACAACTGTCGTGGCTCCGATGGCCGCGACCGCAGTACTTCCCGCCATATTTCCCAACACCGCCTTGTCTGCCATATTGAACATATTTTGCAAAATGGTGGAAAAGATCAGAGGCAGAGTATAAATAAATATCAGTTTTGCGAGATTTCCTTTTGTTGCATCTACTTTTTTTGCCATATCGCTCACCCCCACTTCTTTTTTTAAAAATTATAACACAGTCTATTGACAAAAGCCATACGTTGATTTATAATAAAACTATAATTTTTTACAGTAATTTAGGTGAAGCATGCAACTGGAATTGATCAACCAAACTTATCTTGAAGAGCGTACCGAGTTTAAGCAACGTACCATAAAGAGAAAATGGGACATACTGATTTTGGTCGTAGAGGGAGAGTATTCCGTGAGGGTTTCCGAAACGCAGTGCTCTTTGGTGCTACAGAAAAACGATATTATGTTTTTACCCGCCAATATGGAAATCGAGCGCGGGATCTTGTCCCCTCTGACCTGTTATCACCTTACCTTTTGTCCGCAAGCGGAGCATCCTTTTTATCTTGCCGCATCCGCGGGAAAGCTCAACTTGCCGAACGAGCAGCGTGCTGCCATTTTTCAAATGCTGAAGCATGCGTTTGATCTTCCCGATAACCGAGAACTGCTAACGCATATTATATCGCACGTTTTTGCGGAGAATTATTTGTTTGGAAATGACAAAGCGGTAAAGAGCAAGCCATTCAGTGATGAGGTGGAGCATGCGATCCGCTATATGAGAAGAAATCTTGACAAAAAGATTGATATGGACGAGCTGGCGGAACGGGTGTTTTTGAGTCATTCGGGGCTGATTTGGAAGTTCCGACAAGAACTGAATACCACTCCTTCCAACTATTTGAAAATTTTGAGGCTTCGCTATGCCAAGCAGCTTCTTCTGAACTATTCGTATAGTATTACGGAAATTTCAGAAATGTGTGGGTATGCCAATCCGTATTATTTTACCAATGCCTTTCACGGCTTTTTCGGAATGAGTCCGTCGGAGTTTCGCAAACATTATTTGAAATGACGTTACAGCTCGGGTCCACCAAAAAAGAATAGGGAGGCGCACTGACGTACGCCTCCCTATTCTTTTGCCTCAAAACTCGGAATACGTTCATTTCTTCCTTTCCCCTAACGCATGGAGTAGCGATGCGGCGTCTTTGTAGCCTACCTCTTCCGCAATTTTTTGCCACGAGCGTCCTTCGTCGCGCAAAATCAGTGCTTGTCGCAGGCGTAAATCTTTGAGATAGGCGTAAGGCGTGATCCCCATTACTTTCGTAAACCGTCGGATGAGCGCGTCCTCGTCGCGGTGGCAGAGCCTTGCGATTTCGCTGATTGTGATTGGTTCGCTAAGTTTTGCGTGCAGGATTGACAGCACCTCAAGGATTACCTCATCTTGAATCGGTGCGATACCGTTGTGCTTGGAAACAAGGTCGGTCAGATAGAGAATTGACGCTGAGAGAAGCTGTCTTGCGGGATTGCTTTCGGTCATTTCTCGGATCAGAAGCTCTTTTTGCGTGCAGGCGCTTGAGATTGCCTCAAAGGTACCGAGCGCGCCCTTGGCGGTTTTGGGATCAAGCTTCATGGTCAGAATTTCGTCCGTAAGGATGGGCGGAATCAGCTCGAAATCGGCATAGGTGTGCAGAATCGGCTCTTCTTCGTGACTCCACGGGGTAAAGTCGGCGGTGTAGGGAATATAGTAGAGCGTATTCGGCGCGAATTCTACGTGCTTTTTCTTGTGGACATAGCCGCCGACACCGCTGTGGATATAGTAGAGACGGTTGTTTCCGACGTTCGTTTTCAGCTCCCATTTGAGGGGAGCGTGTTTTTTGCCGCAGGCGTTAATTCTTCCGATTTTCCACATAATACTCTCCGAAAGTCGATTTTAAACAATAAATAATCGTTTTTGAACATAGACGGATAAAAACAATATATGCTATAATATATAAGGATTATATCACAAATTTTAATCTTTGTCAATAGGAGAATATCGAAAATGAACAATCGAGTTGATGATATCAAAATTTCCTTGAAAAATGCCAATGATACCTTTGAAGGAACCGAAGTGACGAGAGAAAATCGGGTAGAGGACAAGGCGGCGCAGAGACATTGGTTTCGTGAGGCGCAGTTTGGAATGATGATTCACTGGGGGCTCTATTCCTTGCTTGCGGGCGAGTATCGCGGACAGAAGAGCACGCGTACTGCGGAATGGATTCAATCGAATTTTCGTATTCCGAATGCCGAATATGAGCGTCTGGCAGAGGCTTTTAATCCGATTTATTTTGATGCCGACGAATGGGTGAGCCTTGCTAGCGAAGCTGGAATGAAGTATATCGTTATGACGGCGAAGCACCACGAGGGCTTTGCAATGTTTAAGTCGGAGTGCGATTCCTATAATATCGTCGACGCAACTCCTTTTGGTCGCGACGTGATCGGAGAACTTGCAGAGGCTTGTCGCAAGCAGAATATGCCCTTTGGACTTTATTATTCTCAAGAACTTGATTGGCACGAACCGCACGGCGGTGGATATTTTTCAAAACGTCTTGCGGTGGGTGGTTTGCACTGGACGAACAACTGGGATTTTCCTGATGATGCGGCAAAGAATTTTGATATCTGCTTCCGCAAGAAGACTCTCCCTCAGGTGCGTGAAATTTTGACGAAGTACGGAGAGCTTTGCCTTGTTTGGTTTGACACGCCGAAGCAGATCACCCCTGAACAGTCGGATGAGCTGTATCGCCTTGTCAAAGAGCTTCAGTCGAAGGCATTGATCAACAGCCGCATTGGAAACGGTCGCGGTGACTACCGTTCGACGGGAGACAACGGCACCGACGAGACGCCTGCTGATGACGAGCTGATGGAGTGCCCTGCGACGATGAATGACAGCTGGGGCTTCCGATACTACGATAATGATTGGAGAAGCGCGGACGAAATTCTTGCACTGCGAGCGAGATTGAATGCTCGAGGTGTGAATTTGCTTCTCAACGTTGGACCTGATCATCTTGGTCGAATTCCGTCCTCGTCAGCGGACATTTTGCGCGAGGTTGGAAAAAGGTCTTGACGAACGCAGAGAAATGTGTTATACTAAATGAAACAATACGATAATTTTTTGAAGTTAGGAGAAAAAATATGAAACGCATTTTACTGAGCTTGACTCTGATTTTGGCTCTGTTGTTAGTTGTTTCTTTGGTTGCTTGCGATGATAACGCGTCTGTTGCGGATGATTCTGAGTCGACTGAAACTGAATCGGTTTCTTCGAATGATGAAAACAAAGAGGATGAGGGAAATAACAACGGCAATGACGGCGGAAACGACGACGGCGGAAACGACAACGGCGGAAACGACGACGGCGGAAACGACGACGGCGGAAACGACAACGGCGGAAACGACAACGGCGGAAACGATGACGGCGGAAACGATGACGGCGGAAACGACAACGGCGGAAACGATGACGGCGGAAACGACAACGGCGGAAACGATGACGGCGGAAACGATGACGATTTCGTTGACGATAGCGATGAGCCTTTCAAGGGCGGAGATATTATTATCATTGGTTAATAAACAAAAAAGACGGTTGCAAAATGCAACCGTCTTTTTTTGTGTTTAGTTTGTTCCGAATTTCTGCTTGACGCTGCTAATTTTTGCCGCGTCGGCTTGCTCGGAGGGGTACCAGCCTTTGCTTGCCATTTTAGAGTATACAGTGTCTTGAACTCCCAAGGATTCGCTGAGTGCCGATTGAAAAGTGCTGTGCACGTTTTGCGTAGAGGCTTCGATTGTTCCGTGCAGGTAAAGGTCGCAAACGCCTTTTTCCAACAGAAGCAGGTTTTCCATCAAATTTTTATCGTCCATCTTTTTTCTCCTTCTTGGTTACATTTTTGGTTGCGTTCGTTACAGCAATCCGTATAAGTTCTGAAAGATTTTTTCGTGGGTTTTTGCCATCTGTAATACGCAACTGCGGAGTTCGGCGTCCTGCAACTGATTGGCGGTTTCCTGACATTTGGTTTGGAAAAACTGCTCGTGTCCCAGTGCATCTTCCACGTATAAGAGTTCTTTTGGCGTCATAGAAAGAGATCCTCCTTTTTTGGTTTTGCTCTTAGTATGGGTTTGGAAGAGTGGGAGTATGCGGAGAAAGGCAAAATTTCCTTGGAAATAAAAAACGCGTGCCATTGGCACGCGTTTTGTGCTTTTTACTCAAAATAAGGGGTGGACAGATAGCGGTCGCCTGTATCTGGGAGAAGGCAGACGATGGTCTTTCCTTTGTTTTCGTGTTGCTGTGCTAGCAAAATTGCTGCGTGAAGCGCTGCGCCTGAGGTGATTCCGCAGAGAATGCCTTCGGTCTTGGCGAGCGTTCTTCCTGCGGCATAGGCATCTTCTTCACTGACGGGGATGATTTTGTCGATGAGTGTGCGGTCGAGAACGGAGGGGATGAAATTTGCTCCGATGCCTTGCAAGCCATGTGCGCCTGCACGGCCTTGGGAGAGGAGCGGGGAATTACTTGGTTCAACGGCGACAATTTGGATGGCGGGATTTTTCTCCTTGAGGTATCTTCCTACCCCTGTCAGTGTTCCTCCTGTTCCAATGCCTGCGACGAAGATATCTACGTTGCCCTCGGTGTCTTCCCAAATTTCGGGTGCTGTTGTTGTGATGTGCGCGCTTACGTTGGCGGGATTATCGAATTGGGAGGGGATCCACGCGTTTGGAATTTCAGCGGCGATTGCCTTGGCACGATCAATCGCGCCCTGCATTCCGAGAGATGCTTTGGTGAGAACAATCTCGGCACCGTACATGGAAAGCAGGCGGCGACGCTCGATGCTCATTGATTCGGGCATTGTCAGGATTACACGATAACCGCGTGAGGCGGCAATGGCGGAAAGTCCGATGCCTGTATTTCCGCTGGTTGGCTCGACGATAACGGAGCACTCGTGCAGAATTCCGCGCTGCTCTGCATCACGGATCATGGAGAGGGCAACGCGATCCTTGGCGCTTCCGGCGGGGTTGAGGCACTCGAGCTTGCAGTAAACGGTTGCCTCAAGGGAGAGTTTTTTTGCTAAAAGCTTCGGCTCGAAGAGCGGCGTTTTGCCGACGAGCTCGGAAATGTTTTGGTAGATCATAATAAAACTCCTTTCAAAACAAGGAATAACGTAAATAACCGTACATAGCGGTGAGAACTATGTACGGTTATGATTACATATTGTTCAGGGCTTTGGTGAACTGGCTCTTCTTGCGAGCGGCAGCATTTTTGTGAATGATTCCGCGAGCAGCAGCCTGGTCGATCTTCTTGACAGCAGCTTTGTAAGTCTCCTGAGCAAGAGCGTTGTCGCCGGCAGCGAGAGCAGCCTGGTACTTCTTGATATCAGTCTTCAGCTGGGTGCGGAACATCTTGTTCTGCATTGCCTTGGTCTGGTTGACCAGAACGCGCTTCTTTGCACTCTTAATATTCGGCATTGATTTTTACCTCCGTTTCAATTGTAGGTTTCATAAAGTAAAGCGAGCGTATGAGAGGGTACGCGCGCATTCTTTCATACAGTTCTATATCATACCACATTTTTCTTGAAAATGCAATAGTTTTTTGAAAAAAAGTTAAAATATTTTTGTTTTCTGAAAAAAGTAAAGAGGGATGACTACGGAGAGAAATTACTTTATATGGTAATTGTCGTTTGTAAAAGAATGGATAAAAGCAAACAAAAACATTGAAAAATGACATTTTTATATAAAAAATCAACACAAAATATTGTCACCAAAAAACAATCTCAGGATGGATGGGATGTGTTTGTGGATACTGAAGTGATATTTTCTTAAAAATAATGTCGAAAAACATAAAACAAATATAAAAAATATAACAAACAAAAGAATATTGTAATAAAATAATGTGATGAAAATTTAAAATAATCCCGAAGTGGCGTAGATAGCAAAGGATGTTAATTCAAGAGGGGGCTGGAAGGGCGCTGACTTGCGCTAGTGCTTTTTTTGAATATGGTGAGGATAGATGCGGATTCTACGGCTTGGAGTGATGATGTAAGTGCTTTTTGGGGTCGGAAAGGGCGAAAATATTAAAATGACAATAAAATACAAAAATGGAAGAAAAAGGAAGAAATGACAAAAAATCTGAAAAAATGGTGTTTTGAATGGCGCAGAGATGAAAAAATGAAGAAAAAGTCAAAAAATATTTTTTGTTAGAATGTAGAAAAAAAGACCTTAAAATTGTGCATTTTTAACAAGTCATATTGCCGAAATGCGGAGGGTGATTTGTGAAACGAAAAAGCGAAAGGTAAATACGATTTACTTTGATATAAAGAAGAGTGTCCGACGAGAAAACGATAGGCAAAATTGCACAAAAAATGGCAATATTTTTCGTTGCCGGAAAGAAAATGGGTAAATGGAATTTACACTCCGAGGGGTGTGGAGAGGACTGTTGAAAAAATGACGATTTTATTTTGAGTTGAGGGGTGACGGAGTGGCGACATGCCTAGGGGCGTGGTGCTGGAGACGGTGGAGTTCCGCTTGACTTTTTTGGTTTATTATGATAGAATATATTCGTGATTTTTCGGCTCTTTGGGCAAACTATGCTCAAAAAGTTCAAGTGGGACGTGAAAACGTCTTGCTTTTGAAGTATTGCCTTGGTGTTGCCTTTTGCCCAGCGGTTGCCTGCTTGGCGAAAGTAATCGCCGGTGCGCTTCCGCTGCCAATGCTACCTTTTGGTAGAGGAACAATACTGCAAGAAAAACGGTAAACATTTTGATGGCAACATCAAGCTCGAAGGAGAGAAACTCCTTCAAAAAACGTTCACAGGAGGAAATTTGAATGAAAAAGGCGAAATTTCTTAGAATAACAGCCTTTTTGCTGACGTTCGTGTTCTTGTTCTGCAGCGCCGCTACTCTGGTTGGCGCAAAGACCAACGCTTCGGTCTCGGATACAACCACGGATGACATCAAAGAGCTGTTAAATGCAATTTCGTACGGCAAGTACAGCGCGAATAACGCGAACGTGCCAAAAGCAACGGAGGCGGATGAAATCGTCTTCGGAATTGATGACTTTGACAAAGCGAACTCTGATAAGGGTTGGGAAAAACAAACCTACGAGGAAATAGACGGTATCTATCTTCCGAGCTCCGGAGTTTTCTCTTGGTCGAAGAAACTCGTCAACGAGGACGAGGTAAAGAACTACGTTGCAAAGAAGTATAACGTAGTGATTGAATATTACCCGGTGGCAAATAAGGTGGCTTCCATCGAGCGTGTATTCATGATCAACGATGCGGTTCCTTTTGCGGAAGCGCGCTATTTGACGATCTCTAAGATTTGGAAAAACGTGTATCCCGACGGTCAGTTTGAGCTGGCGGAAGGCGAGAGCGCGGATGCTTATCTTGCAAAGGCAACAGAGGTCGGAATTGACGCCGAAAAGGTAGAAGACGGCGGAAAAACTTTCATTAAATATAAAATGCCTGCATATTGGACGGCAGAAACTTCGGCGCTCGTTGATGAATTGGCTCTTCGCTTTTTCTCGGCGGACATCGACGGAAACGAAATTCGTTCGGCTCTGACACAGGCTCCTACTTGGTCGACGTACCAGTTTAGAGACTCCAGTGGCTTCTACAACGAGCCCTTTGAATTCGTGATTGCTCCCGACCTTCAGGGGGATCTGACGCTGACGTTGGAGTCGGTTAACGAGCCTATCGTGATCTCCGAGATCCGTTTGGTAGCTCCCGAGGATACGGTGAGCTATGAGGAGTATTCTGAGAAGTATGCATCGGCTCCCAACGGTACGGGTACGGTAAAGATCGAGGGTGAGTATTTCACGGCAACCTCGTCGCAGACGATCTACCCCGTGTCGGACAACACCAGTGCAATTACCTCTCCCGCATCGGCTCAGTCGAGCTTGCTCAACACGATGGGCGGCGACAAGTGGCAGGGTGTCGGACAGTGGCTTGAGTATAAGTTCTCGGTAGACGAGAGCGGTATGTATCATATTGCTCCTCGCTTCAAGCAGGCGCTTCTGGAAGGTATGTACACCTCCCGTGCGATCCGCTTCTACAGTGATGATACGCTCAAGGAGGGCGATGACGGCTACTATAACGGTCTGCCCTTTGCGGAGGCTACCAAGCTGAAGTTTGACTATTCGTCGGATTGGCAGTCTTGCGTTCTGAACGACGGTACGAACGAGTTTAAGTTCTATTTTGAAAAAGACGTCGTTTACACGATGCGTATAGAAGTCTCGCTCGGTAGTAACGGTGATATCGTTCGCCGAGTTCAGGAGGTTTTGGATACCATCAACTCGGCTTACTTAAATATTATGAAGCTGACGGGATCGGATCCTGACGAGAACCGTGACTACGGATTCTCGCGCGTCATGCCTGACGTTATGAAGGATATGCTTCTGTCTGCCGAAGAGCTGAACTCGATTTCGGCAGAGCTTTCGGAAGAGGCGGGCGTTAAGAGCTCGATGACGGCAACGCTGGAAGATATTGCTCGTTTGCTTCGTACGATGGGTCTGAGCGACGATGAGGTTGCAAAGAACCTGGAGAACCTGAAGACCAAGATCGGTACGCTCGGTACCTGGCTCTCGGATGCAAAGACGCAGCCGTTGCTCTTGGACTTTGTAAACGTTCAGTCGCCCGAGGCTGAGCTTCCCCAAGCGGAGGCGGGCTTCTGGAAGACGCTTCTCTATGAGATTCGAGGCTTCTTTACGAGCTTCTTCCGCCACTACGACCGTATGGGCGCGCTGGATGAGAATCTCAGCGAGGAAGCAGTTGAAGTCTGGATTGCTACCGGACGAGATCAGTCGCAGGTTATCCGTGGACTGATCAACAACAAGTTCACGCCCGAGACGGGTGTTACGATCAACCTGAAGCTGATTGCTGCCGGAACGCTGCTGCCTTCGATTCTTGCAAGACGAGGCCCCGACGTTTACATCGGTTTGGACCAGGGTACCGTTATCAACTACGCAATCCGTGGTGCACTGCTTCCGATCGAGGATCTCGAAGGATATGAAGAGATCGCGGCAGGCTTTAACGAATCGGCAATGATCGTTCTTGGTATCGAAGATGCGGACGGCAAGTTCCATACCTACGGTCTGCCCGAGACGCAGAGCTTTAATATGATGTTTATCCGTGAGGATATTCTCGCAGAGCTTGACATCAAGATCCCCAAGACATGGGACGACGTTAAGGAAGCAATTCCCGTTCTTCAGGCAAACAACATGATGATCGGTATGGCAAACGACTCGAACATCTTCCTCTATCAGAGCGGCGGTGAGCTTTTCGCCGACGACGGTATGAGAATCAACCTTGATTCGAACGTAGCACTTGAGTCGTTCAACACGATGTGTGATATGTTTACGATGTACTCGTTCCCCTACAAGTACGATGCGGCAAACCGTTTCAGAACCGGTGAGATGCCCATCCTCTTCTCGGGCTACACGGCAACCTACAACCAGCTCAAGGTCTTCGCAACCGAAATTGAAGGTCTGTGGAAGTTCTATCCGCTGCCCGGATACGAGAATGAGAAGGGTGAGATCAACAACGTTGCAGTATCTTCGGTTACGGCAATCGGTATGATCGCAGGCTGTGAGAACATCGAAGGTGCTTGGAAGTTTATGCAGTGGCATAGCGGAACCGAATATCAGATTGATTATTCGAACGAAATGATTGCAATTCTCGGACCTTCCGCAAAGCATCCGACGGCAAACGTTGAAGCGCTTGCAAGTATGCCTTGGACGGCAGCAGAGTATGAGCAGGTTTCGTACCAGTTCCAGAATCTTGCAGCAATTCCGAACTATCCCGGTGCTTACATTGTTGCGCGTTACACGAACTTCGCGTTCTTGGATGCGTTCAACAATAAAGTGGATCCCGCAACCGCACTGCAGGAATACATTACGATTATTAACAAAGAAATTACGCGTAAGCGTGCAGAGTTCGGTCTGGAAACCCTCGACTACGTAGGACAGACGCTGGCGCAGAAGCGTATGGCTCAGGCAGAGAAGGAGCTTCAGGCAATTTACGAGGGCTCTTCTTACAATAGTGCTTACGATACGGCTTACGACAATGTGATGCTGGCGATTGAAGGTTACAATACCGAAGATTACGCAACCCTTCGCGCGTTGGCAAATGATCTCGAGCAGCTCAACGAAGAACTCTTCGCAACGGCGATTGGTTACCTGAGAGATGCAGCGAGAGCACTCGAGTCGTACGAGGCCTATAAATAATAATGAAGCGAATTGACAAAAAATAAATGAAGGAGAGAAGAAGTATGTCCTCAAAAACGGCACAAAAGAAGGCTGTAGCGCGCAAAGATATGACTCGCGCGCAGTGGACGTGGAAAGAGATGAAGCGCAATTGGGTTGCCTACGCGATGATCGCACCCTTTATGCTGATCTTTACCGCTTTTACGGTATTGCCCGTGCTCTTGTCCATCGTGCTCAGCTTTACTGATTTTAACTTGCTTCAAATGCCGAATATCGTCTGGCTCGACAACTACATTCGTTTGTTCCTCGACGACGACATATTCCTCATTGCTGCAAAGAATACATTGATCTTTGCTGCGATCGTCGGACCTGCGTCCTACTTAATGGCCCTTTTGATCGCATGGTTTATTAACGAGCTTTCTCCCAAGATCAGAGCGGTAGTAACTCTGGTATTCTACGCACCCTCGATCGCAGGTCAGGTTTATCTGGTTTGGGGTACGCTGTTCTCGGCGGACTCTTACGGTTGGGCAAATGCGTGGCTCGTAAAATTGGGAATTATAGATGGACCAATCGCGTGGTTTGAAAATGCGAAGTACGTTATGCCACTGTGTATCGTGGTTGCACTTTGGACCTCGCTTGGTACGTCCTTCCTGTCAAACATTGCAGGTTTGCAGGGTATTGACAAAGCACAGTACGAGGCGGGTGCCGTCGATGGTATCAAGAACCGTTGGCAGGAGCTTTGGTACATCACCCTCCCGAACATGAAGCCTCAGCTGATGTTCTCGGCAGTTATGTCGATTACGCAGTCCTTCGGTTTCGGTGGTGTCGTTACCGCGCTCTGCGGATTCCCGTCGGTTGACTATGCGGCGCATACCATCATGCACCACCTGGATGACTACGGCGGACAGCGTTTTGAGACGGGTTACTCGTCGGCAATCGCAGTCGTCCTGTTCGCAGTCATGGTTGGCTCGAATGCATTGGTTAGAAAACTTCTTTCTAAGGTAGGTACGTAATATGGCAAAGAAATTAAGAACAAGAAAGCATAAAGTCGTACTTGCCCGTTCCCGCGGCGGTGACGCAGGAATTACCGTAGTACTCGCGCTCCTCGGCGTATTCATGTTCATCCCGATGTACTACGTTGTAATCCAATCTCTCAAGCCTCTTGACGAGCTTTGGATGTTCCCCCCGAGATTCTACGTTTCGAATCCCACCTTTAAGAACTTTAAGGATCTCTTTACTCTGATGAGCGGAAACCTTGTTCCGTTCTCACGTTACATCTTCAACACGGTATTTACCTCTGTAGCAGGTACGTTTGGAAGCTTGTTCCTTTCGTCTTTGGCAGCATACGCGTTTGCAAAGATCAAATTCCCCGGCGGAAAAGGAATGTTTAAACTCGTTCGTACCTCGCTGATGTTCCACCAGACGGTTACGGCAATCACGTCGTTCATTCTGATGAGTGCGCTTGGTATCGTTGATACGTATTGGGCAATCATCGTTCCCGCATGGAGCTCTACGTTGGGACTTTACCTGATGAAGCAGTTTATGGAATCCAGTGTAACCGACGCCGTGCTCGAAAGTGCACGACTTGACGGTGCAAGTGAGCTTCGCACCTTCTGGACGATTGCGATGCCGATGGTTAAGCCCGCGTGGCTGACCCTGATCATCTTCTCGTTCAAGGATTTGTGGAACGCAGGTGCTTCGATCTACATTCACTCGGAGCAGCTCAAATCGCTCAACTACGCAATCGGACAGATCACCGCGGGCGGTATCAAGCGTGCCGGTGCATCTGCGGCGGCAACCGTCGTCATGATGATCGTTCCGATCTCGGTATTCGTAATATCCCAGTCGAACATCATCGAAACGATGGGATCCAGTGGTATGAAAGACTAATTGACAGGAGGAAAAGCAATGAAAAAATTTACAGCAATTGTTTGCTTGATTTTTGCGCTGGTAATGGCCTTGGCTCTTCCTGTCGCAGCGGCTTCTCCGTATCAGACGTATACTTATTCGATCAGCGGAAAAGCACTCCATTCTCCTGATGCATATACCCCCGATAAAACGGTGGATTCGATGGGAATGGGATTGGACGACCTCGATTTTATCGGACAGTATTATCCTGAACTCTATCCTTTACAGGATACGATAACTGCATGTGAGATTGCGGCAGAGAAGGAGCAGGCGAAATTTTACGCTGCTTGGGGTAAGGATTCGAGCCAGTATCCGAATAGCGAGGCTGTGGAGTATGAGGAGTTTAAAGCAGCTCAAGATTCGTTGAATAAGGCACTCGACTCCGTAAAGAAAGCCAAGACTAACTACAAGACGGCAATGGACACCTACGGCAAGATCAACGGCCCGTCGGATATCGAAGTAGACGATAATGACAACGTCTATATTGCAGATACAACGAACAACCGTATCGTGGTGCTCGACCGTTATTACAAGGCAAAGTACATCATTACGAGCTTTATAAACGCACAAGGTACCATGGATGCACTGAAGACTCCCCAGGGCGTATTTATCACTTCGGATAAATATGTTGCAGGTGAGCTTGTTCCCGGTAAGATCTACGTTTGCGACAGTGGTAACAACCGAATCGTTACCTTTAACCGCAACGGAGAATTTTTGGAAATCATTCCTCAGCCTGAATCCGAGCTGTTTGGAACCGATAGCGTTTATACTCCTATTGCAGTTGCAGTAGATAATTACGACAGACTTTACGTCGTATCTTCTACCTCTACTGACGGTATTATCGTTATGACCGATGAAGGTGAATTTACCGGATTCGTCGGTGCACAGAAGGTAACGGTCTCCGCTTGGGAAAAGCTGTGGGAGCGTTTCCAGACGGAGGCTCAGAAGGAGCAGGACGCTCAGAAGGTTTCGTCTGCCTTTAATAACATTACTCTCACCGGTGACTTCATTTACGTTACCACTAGCTCGATTCACCCTGAACAGGTAACGAGTGCGATTGACTCGAAGTCTACCTCGGGTGACTACGCTCCCGTAAAGATGCTTAACGCAGCGGGCGATGAGATTATGCGCCGTAACGGCTTCTATCCGCCTTCGGGTGAAGTTGACCATAAGATGAGAAAGGCATCGAATACCATTTTTGGAGCTTCCACCGTGGTTGACGTTGCAATCGGTCCCGAAAAGACGTGGTCGATCATTGACCAGAAGAGAAGTAAGGTCTTTACTTACGACTTTGACGGAAACTTGTTGTTTGCTTTTGGTGATATGGGTGCTGAGTCGCAGATGCAGCTCGGAAATATTCCCAACCAGGCGTTGGCAGGTATTGTTTATCAGGGCGATAAGATGTTGCTTCTGAACAAGAATGACAATAACTTTACGGTATACAGCAGAACCGAGTACGGTAACATTTTGATTCGTGCACTGGCAAACCAGAATGCAAGACAGAATGACAAGGCGATCGAGGACTGGACCGAGATTCTCAAGAGAAACTCTAACTTCGACGCGGCGTACATCGGAATCGGTAAAGCACTGTACCGTAGCGGTGACTATGAAGAATCTCTGGAATACTTCAAGTCAGCGTATGACACCGCAAATTATTCAGAGTCCTACAAGGAGATCCGTAAGGAATGGCTCTCGAAGTTCATTATTTTGGTACCGATCTTCGTTGTTGTGGTTTGTATCGGACTTGCAAAATTCTTCGGCTTTGCGAAGAAATTCAACAAGCGAGTTTCGGTTACCAAGGGAAAGAGAACCTACGCTCAGGAACTGATGTATATGTTCCACGTAATGTTCCATCCCTTTGACGGCTTCTGGGATTTGAAACACGAGAAGCGCGGCTCGGCAAGAGCAGGTCTTACGATCCTTGGCGTAACCGTTGTTGCGTTCTGGTATCAGAGCTTGGGTAAGGGCTACATTATGAACGCTCGTGGAACGTATATGACTTTCTTTGGAGCAGTAATGGCAGTCGTTGTTCCGCTGGCACTCTGGATTATCGCAAACTGGTGCTTGACGACACTCTTTGAGGGTGAAGGAAGCCTGAAGGATATCTTTATTGCGACGACCTATTCGCTCCCGCCCCTTGTTTTAGTGATCATTCCTGCTACAATTGCATCGAACTTTGTTCTTGCAAACGAGGCAAGCTTGATTTCCGTTATTACGGTCTTTGGATTCGTATGGGCAGGATTCCTCCTGTTCTTCGGAATGATGGTCACGCACGATTATACGATGGGCAAGAACTTAATTATGACGCTCTCTACCATCGTTGGAATGGTTTGTATTATGTTTATCGCATTGCTGTTCTCGACGTTGCTTGGAAAGCTGGTCAGCTTTATTACCAACATCGTCACCGAGATTCAGTACCGCATGTAACGGATAGGAGGATGTTACTATGAAAATGAAAAGAATAATATCGTCTCTCTTAGCCGTTCTGATGATCCTGAGCGCAGGAACGTTGCTGATCGGTGCAGCAGAGACGAATGGTGAGGCAGAGGCTTACACTTACAATACGGGTGACGGACAGTCGTTGATGGCACCGTCCGGTATGGCGCTCGAGCCCTATGCTTACAAGACGGGTGAGTATTCACTTGCCGACGGAAGCAAGGGTGTCATTCAGACCCCGGAAGATAAGCTCAAAACGATGGACTACCGCTACGGCAACGACAAGTACCAACTTTACGTTGACGCGTACAGCGGTGAGATCGCCGTCAAAAACAGAGCTACCGGTGAGCTTCTGTTCTCCAATCCGTATAACATTGGAGATTCTACTGCCTCCGACGCAAGCACGCAAAAGGGTGAAGGAACGAAAAATGAGTTGCTTTCCCAGATTATTGTAAGTTTTACAAACATTAAGGATAAGGATGCTGCGGCTGCTACTTACAACAGCTACTACTGGGCAGCTTGCCGTGATCAGATTTCGGTCAAGAGCATTAAAAACGGTATTCGTGTAGAATACTCGCTCGGACGTGAAGTCAGTGAAACGGTCGTTCCTCAGGCAATTTTGCAGACCTCGGCAGAGGAAAAGATCTTTAACGTGATCGAAGAAGCGATCGAATGGCATACGGTTGCCATGGATCCCTATTCGGGCGACCCTATATTCGATGAGAACAGCCCTTTCTATAGAGAGCAGTTTGAATACACCAAGCTTAGATCCTTCTATGAGTTGCAGGATCCGAGTAAGGCAGTGATTCCTCAGAGAGATTTGGATTTCTGGGCAGAGCTTGGCGTTGACCTGAACGAAACGCCGATCTACCGTTTGAAGATCGAAAATCCCGCAGAGAACGAAAACCAGATCAGACGTTTGGAATCGTTTATCAAGAGATACTGTCCCGACTACACCGTTGACGAAAAGAACGCAGACTATGCGGATCTGGGCGGCTTTGAGGAAGAAAAGATCGAAGCAGCACTCTTCCGTATGGCGCTCGAGTACACGCTCGATGACAACGGTCTGGTGGTAACTCTGCCTGCGAACGGTATTCGTTTTGACGAAACCAAATACCGTTTGAATGATATTCAGGTCCTGCCCTATATGGGAGCGGGAATGAATCCGAATCCTGGTTATACCTTCTTCCCCGACGGTTCGGGTGCATTGTTCGATTTCGCAACAATTGCGGAGCTTGGCAACAAGAAGGACTTTACGGGTAAAATTTATGGTGAGGACTACGCTTACCACGAGATTGAAGGAAAATTGATGGAAATTGTTCGCTATCCTGTCTTCGGATTGGTAGAGGAGCAGACATTCGTTAGTTATGAGTATGACGTTTTCGGTAACGTGATCAAGGAAACTCCGTATCAAGAGATGCGTGGCTTCGTTGCTGTTGTTGAAGAGGGTGCATCCTTGATGCAGCTGACCTCGTCGCACGGCGGTCCTACGAGTGAATACAATACCATCAAGATTTCGGTCAAGCCCAGACCTACCGACAGCTTTAACTTGCAAGACTCGGTATCGGTTGCAGAAAACAGACCTTATACGGTCGTTTCCGACAGAAAATACACGGGCTCTTATAAGATCCGTTATAAGATGCTTACCGACGATACGTTGGCAGCAGAGAACGGAGTAGAAGATTACTACGAATGCTCTTATATGGGTATGGCAAAGGCATATCGTGAATATTTGGAATCCCAAGGTGTTCTGACGCGTTTGACCGCTGCTGACGTAGAAGAGAATATGCCTCTGTACATCGAAACTTTCGGTGCATTTAAGACTACGAAGAAGATTCTTTCGATTCCTGTTGAGGTAATGGCTCCGCTGACCAGCTTCAAGGATATCTCGACGATGTACGATTCCTTGGCAGAGGATGGCGTAAGCAACGTCAACTTTGTGATGAAGGGATACCGCAAGGGCGGTTTGTCGATGGAAGCTGTTCCGTATAACCTCAAGTGGGAGGGCACTGTAGAGAAGGATATGGACTTCGAAGAGTTGCTCGCTTATGCAAAGGAAAAGGGCTTTGGCATATATCCCGACGCTGACTTCGTATTTGCTAACGCAAACTACAACTTTGACGGTTACTCTTTGAGCGATCATGCGGCAAAGACTATTGATAACCGTTATACAAGTAAGAGAGAGTACAGCGCAACCCAACACACCTACACGAGCTTCTTTGAGATGGCACTGTCTTCGGCATCCTTCAGCCACTTCTATGAGAAGTTCATTCCGGAGTACAATGAGTACGATCCGATGGGACTTTCGATTTCCACGCTTGGTTCGTATCTGAACTCCGACTTTGATGAGGATGATCCTTACAACCGCGCAGATACCGAGGACTTCACGGTAGAAGCATTTGCATATATTCGTAAGAATATGCCCAATGCAAAGCTTTTGACTTCCGGCGGTAATGCGTACTCTTGGAAGTATGTTGATCACATCACCGATATTGCGCTTGACTCGAGTAGAATTGACTTCTCGACGGCATCCGTTCCGTTCCTCGGTATGGTTCTCCACGGCTACGTAGAGATCGCAGGTACTCCCTTCAATACCGAAGGAAATCTGGACTATGCATTCCTGAAGACGCTCGAGAGCGGTGCAGCTCTTAAGTTCTTGCTTTCGTATCAGAATACGGCAGGTCTTAAGGAATATGAAATGACCAGTAAGTACTACTCCATTCGTTACGATATTTGGTATAACGATATGGTTTCGAAGTACACCAAGCTTAACTCGCTCATCAAGGACGTACAGACGAGTGTTATCGTCGATCACAAGTTCCTTGACGGTGTTCGTGTTGCAGACGATGATGAGATGGTAAACGATATCATCACCGATCTCGATGCAGCACTGAAGTACGAGCAAGATAAGAAGCTTGCTGCGGCAGAGGCAAAGAGAGAAAAGATTTTCAATGCTAGATTGACCGTCATTGAGGCGATCAATGAAATCAAGTCCCTGGGCGGAGATTTGATTGCGCATACCGATGCAGAGCTGGCAAATGGTGCAACTCCGAATATGAGAGATACCTTTAATACGCAAAAGCAGGCAGTATTGGAATATCTGAACAAAGAAGGACTGAAGTTTACCGACGTCCGCGGAGCTTGGAACAGGGTTGTTGGTACTCGTTACTCGAGTACGGCATATACCATCATTGCAACGGCTCAGAAATTGTCGTATCTCTACGAGTCGATCGAAACGATGATGAAGTATCTCGAAAGCGAAAAGGACTTCGATAGAGCATACTATGATGATCTGCGTGCATTGATAGACGATGCGGAATTCCAAGCACTTTGCGATAAGATCATGGGTAGAGGTACCACGAGTATTGAGACCGAGATTGAAACTGAGGCACAGGACCTGTTTGATACCATGGTCAACAACGCACAGTGGGGTAAGGGTGAAAAGACCAAGTTCAATAAGGATCAGTACAAGATTGACCTGAACTATGAGATTTTGCGTGAGAGCAACGAAGTAGACAACGTTATTGCAATCGAGACTCCGAGCTTCAATAACGAAAGCCGCTATGAGGCAACTCCGTATACTATCGTATATCAGGAATATGAGAACGGAACGTCGTTCTTGATGAACTTTAACGATTACCGAGTAATCGTAGTCTTTGAGGGCAGAACCTATACCATCGAAGCGTATGGTTATATCGTTCTGAGCCAAGCAGCTTAATGAAAGGAGAAGGTATTATTTATGACGACTGATGTAAAAATCAAAGCACCCAAGAAAAGAAGAAATGCCTCTCTCGATAAGCGCAAAGCTCGTGGCGGTTGGCTCTTTGTTCTTCCCTTTGTTCTGGGATTTGTATTAATCTACATTCCCATTATTATCGACTCGATTCGATACAGCTTTTCTTTGGCTTCTTATGCCGATGTAGCAGGCGCACCAATGAATTTTGAATTCGTTGGTTGGGCAAACTACTCTAACGCACTTTTTGAGGATGCCAACTTCGTTCAGAATTTGGTAAAGGGTTTAACCGATATGGTTATGGATATCCCGATGATCCTGATCTTCTCCTTGTTTATGGCAGTCCTTTTGAACCAGAAAATGGCAGGTCGTGCCGTGTTCCGTGCAATCTTCTTCATTCCCGTTATTCTTTCGACGGGTCTGATGGAGTCGATCGAAGCATCCAATACGCTGGGACAGAATATGGGCGGTGCCGACGGTATTGACGACGGTTCTGGTCAAAGCACCGCAGGAGATTTGGTTTCGACGCTTGACCTTCAGCAGATGTTTGACGGTATGGCAGTCGGTCAGGGTCTGGTATCGTTCGTTACCAATGCAATCAACAATATTTTCGATATCGTAAACCGCTCGGGTGTACAGATGCTGATTTTCCTCGCAGGACTTCAGTCCATCTCTCCCGCGATTTACGAATCGGTACAGATTGACGGTGCATCTGCTTGGGAGACCTTCTGGAAGATCACCTTCCCGATGATCAGCCCGATGATCCTGGTTAATGCGGTCTACACCATCATTGACTCGTTTACGACAAACTCGAATGTTGTAATGAATTTCATTCAGAACATTTACGGTCAAAGTATGGAAGGAAAGGGCATCAGCTCCGCAATGGCTTGGATGTACTTCTTGGTCGTACTTGCTATTATCGGTATTGTTGCTGCGATCATGTCGGCATACGTATTCTACCAGAGAAAGGATTAAGGAGGTGTTGACATGAATGCACAAAACATTGATAACAAGCCCAAGGTGCAAAAAGAGACGAAGAATAAAATCCGAGTCGAATTTGAGCGTACACCTCTGAAGGAAAGACTGAAGGCAAAATTCTTGTCGACGTTCTTCCTCCAAAAAGTAGTTTTCTACATTTTCCGACTGGTTCTTTTGGTTGGAATTTCGTACATCGTTTTGTTCCCGTTCTTCAGTAAGATTACGGGATCGATCATGGCTCCCGAGGATTTTGCTGACGCAACCGTTCGTTTGATTCCGAAGAACGTATCCTTTGACATTTATAAAGCGATCTGGACGGACAACGCATATTTGGAAGCGTTTACGAACACCTTGCTGCTTTCGGTAAGTACGGCGCTCTTGCAGACCTTCATCTGCTGCTTCGTTGCGTACGGCTTGGCAAAGTTTAAATTTAAGGGTAATGGACTTATATTCCTTGCGGTTATCTTCTCTCTGACGATTCCGCACCAGACGTTGCAGTTCTCGATGTCTGAGAAATTCGTTAACTTCGATATTCTCGGCATTATGCAGTTCCTCAATGGCGGTGGAATTAACATTCTGGGTATCTTTAAATATACGAATGAGTCCTTGGCGGCAATTGATATTATTCCGGATTCTTGGGAAATGTTTATTGACGGTTACGCAATGAACCTGACCAATACGTTCTGGCCTTTGATCGTGCTTTCGATTTGCGGCTTGGCGTTTAAGAACGGACTTTACATCTTTATGCTCCGTCAGTTCTTCCGCGGTGTTCCCGATGAGTTGGAAGAGTCGGCATACATCGATGGCTCGGGCATTATGAGAACCTTCTTTACGATTATTCTCCCGCTGTCCGTTCCGATGATGATTACCGTATTCCTCTTCTCCTTCTCGTGGCAGTGGACCGATGAGTTCTATATCAACTTGTTCTTCCCCGGCTCGGATACGGTACTGATGGATGACATCTACAGAAACGTTCCGACTACGTTGAGTAAGCTGATGGATACGGTTGACACCGATATTAGTTTGTATAAGACCGCAATCCGTAACACGGGCGGTTTGATGATCATTGCTCCGCTGATCGTAATGTACCTCTTCTGTCAGAGATATCTGATTCAGGGTATTGAGCGTTCCGGCTTGACGGCAGACTAATCTAAAACAAAACAATAAAGACCGTTGCTTCGGCAACGGTCTTTGTTTTTTTGTACCTTTTCTTTTGAAAAAGAAAAGGTACCGAAAAGAAAACAGCACAACTGAAAATTTAAGCTTCTGTGAAAGTTTTTGATCAAGCTTTTTTCAAATTCTTTTGAAAAAGAAAAGGTAGCGAAAAGAAAACAGTACAACTGAAAAATTAAGCTTCTGTGAAAGTTTTTGATCAAGCTTTTTCAAATTCTTTTGGAAAAGAAAAGGTATCGAAAAGAAAACAGCACAGCTGAAAAATTAAGCTTCTGTGAAAGTTTTTGATCAAGCTTTTTTCAAAAAGCTTGCGGTGTCCAGAGGCAGCGCCTCGGTCGCCCGTCGCAACGGGCGAAATATCCAACCGTTTATCAGCGCCCGAAAGGGTGAATTTCATTTGCACAGCAAATGAAAGAGGGAAAACCACAAGTGGGGTTTTCCCTCATAAAGCATTTTAGATAATTTGAAATTATTCTTGCTTGTCGTTTTCGGTTTCATCGATTTCTTCTTCGACCGTCTCGTCGGTGTCTTCGATGCTTTCCGAGGACTCTGCCTCTTCCTCGTCGATCGGCTCGTCATCGCTTTCGACGGGGGGATCGTTGGGACGAATATCAAAATTACGGAACGGGGAGGAGGGATCCTGCGCTTGACGCATTCTCTCTTCCTCTTCTTCTTTCTTGCGACGTGCTTCGATGGCTTCCTGTCTGCGGCGTTCCTCATTTTCCTCACGGCTGCGGCGTGCCTTTGCTTCAGTCATTTCTTCGAGTTCCTCAAAGGTGGGCTCGCCGTCCATGGCTGCGGTGAATTGTTCGCCGTCCATAATTTCGTTTTTGAGAAGGAATTCTGCGACGAAATGAAGCTTATCCATTTTTTCGATCAGGATCTGCTTTGCTTTGTCGTAAGCGTCCTGAATGATCGTGTGGATCTCTGCATCGATCTTTGCTGCCGTTTCATCGGAGTAGTCCTGCGAGTTCGAAAAATCTCTGCCGAGGAAGACCTCTCCATGATCCGAGCCAAACGAACGCGGTCCGAGAATTTCGCTCATACCGAGCTGAGTAACCATCTTCTTTGCAATGTCTGTGGCGCGCTGAATATCGTTGGATGCGCCTCCCGAAATATCTCCGAAGATCAGCTCTTCTGCGGCACGGCCGCCGAGTAACATCGAGATCTTTTCCTTGAGCTCGTTTTTGTAGACGCTGTATTTGTCTTCTGCGGGAGGATTGAGGGTATATCCCAAAGCGTTTCCGCTGGGAATGATCGAAATCTGTTGTACGGGGTCCATCGTCGGCAGGACGTGCGCGATAATCGCGTGACCTGCTTCGTGATAAGCGGTATTTTTCTTTTCACGCTCTTTCATTGCGCGGGATTTCTTCTTGGGACCAGCAATTACCTTGATATAGGCATCCTTGACATCGTCCATACCAATGAGCGACTTTCCGCGGCGTGCCGCCAACAGCGATGCTTCATTGAGGAGGTTGGCAAGGTCTGCGCCCGTAAATCCTGCGGTCATCTTAGCGATCTCGGCAAAATCGACCGATTCTTCCAGCGGCTTATTTTTTGCGTGAACCTTGAGAATTTCCTCACGGCCCTTGATGTCTGGATAGTTGACGGTGATCTGACGGTCAAAGCGTCCGGGACGGAGCAGTGCGGGATCGAGAATGTCGGGGCGGTTGGTTGCGGCAATGACGATGATGCCTTCGTGCGATCCGAAGCCATCCATCTCGACGAGTAGCTGGTTGAGTGTTTGCTCACGCTCATCATGTCCGCCGCCAAGTCCTGCGCCTCTATGACGTCCTACAGCGTCGATCTCGTCGATAAAGATGATCGAGGCGGGTGCTTTTCGTGCGTTTTCAAACAGGTCGCGCACACGCGATGCGCCGACACCGACATACATTTCTACGAAATCCGAACCCGAGATCGAGAAGAAGGGAACGCCCGCTTCTCCTGCGACTGCCTTGGCAAGAAGCGTCTTACCCGTACCGGGAGGTCCTACAAGCAGTACTCCATGGGGGATTTTTGCGCCAAGACGCGAGAATTTTGCAGGATCCTTTAAGAATTCTACGACTTCTTCGAGCTCTTCCTTTTCCTCGTCAGCACCTGCGACGTCACGGAAGAGGACTCTGTTTTTGGACATATCGGCGGTCTTGACTCGTGCCTTGCCGAAGTTCATCATTTTTCCGGCTCCCCCCTTGCCGCCGTTCGCTTGACGCGAAATGACGACGAAGAGGATGATAAAGATGATGATTACGATAATATAGGGAAGGAACGCAACCCAAAGAGGCGTTTGCTTTTCGGGCTGAATATCGCATTCATCCAAGATCAGGTTTTCGTTGCCCTTATAATATTCTCCGAATTCTTCGGTAAAGCTGATATACGAGGGCATTTGGAATTCGACGATGTGCGTTTGCGCGATGATCTCTCCGTTCTCGTTGCGCGGAATCTCACCGTTTTCGTCTGTATAATATACGGTCATCATTAAGGTGTAGCCATCGTCAAGTACAAAGCTTCGGACGGTGTCTTCCTTGAAATATTCGATAACGTCGCCGTAGGTGGTGCGCTCCTCCTCTTTTTGTCCAAACATCAACGAGAGCGCCGCAAAAATGGCGATGATGAGGACCGCATAAAAGATCAGAACTTTAAAATTGCTTTTTTTCATTCGTTTTCTCCATTTCAGAATTGGCGTTCTCAACCACCGTAGACAGAGGATTTGAGAATTCCGACGTAGGGAAGATTTCGGTATTTTTCGTTATAGTCCAAGCCAAAGCCGACGACGAAGTAGTCGTCGATGATCTGACCGCAATAGTCGGGGGTAAAGTTGACGGTGCGGCGGTCGGGTTTGTCGAGCAGAGTACAGGTGCGGACGCTGTTTGCACCGCGCTCGGTCAGGTAGCGTACGAGGTAAGAAAGGGTTCGTCCGCTGTCGACAATATCCTCTACGATAATAAAATTTGCATCCGAGAGATCGTCGCGGTGAAGATCGAGATGAAGATTGATCACACCTGACGAAACCGAACTGGCTCCGTAGGAGGAAACCTTCATAAATTCAATTTCGATGGGCAGAGAGATGCGTTTCATCAGCTCTGCGGTAAAGGGAAGAGATCCCTTCAGAATGCAGATGAGTATCAGCTTTTTTGGGGAAGACTGATAGTCCTGCTCGATTTGCTTTGCGATACGAGCGCACAGAGCATCGATTTGTTCTTCGGTCAATAAAATCTTTTCAATATCCTGGGTCATAACCGTTAGCCTTTCCTTGTTTTTTCTCTGTCATTCAAAAAAATTAAAAGTAATAGTCAGGGATTGCTCGAAGGGATCTTTCGCTTTCGCTCCATCCCGAATACCAAGCATTGGAACCGCAAGAATTCCGTCCCCGTCGCAGAGGATAGGAAGTCTTGCGCGAAGCTCGGGCGGAATCTTTTTTTCACAGAAGAGCTTTTTGAGACTTTTGTGCATACCGCCAAGCAAAATTCGGTCGCCCTCGCGTCGGTTTCGGACGAAAAGCATCCCTTTTATTGTAGCAGAATTCAGAGAGAATTGTATAGACGTTTTGTAAATATTTTTCGCAGTTTGTGACGGCTCTATGACGATTTCGCACTTTGTTTGTGAAATCAAAGTTTTCGGCTGTGTCAGTGGAATTTCATAGGGCTCGTAGGAGAGAGGCGCTGTTTTGGATTGCAGATAGAGCCATCCGTCCTCGATTACCGCAGAAATGCCGTGCGGCAGAGAGATCGAGGAGTGCGGTACAGCGCGTTCTGCCAAGCGACGCATGGCTTGTAGGTGCGCGTATTCGAGCGCCGTGCCGCCGGAGAACTCACGGTAGAGTAGCATCAGCGCACGATGTGAGATTGCCGAGGGGGCACATAGGATCTTTTCGCACGCAATCGCGCAGTCGCGTCGCGCTTCTGTAAGAAATTGTTTCGCCATACCGTCGAGACAAAGAGCGTCGGCACGCAGATGTTCGGCAAGCCTTACCGAATTTTCAACGGCAGAAGGGTGGATCGCTGTCAACGCAGGGATCACCTCGGAGCGAATTCGGTTGCGCGTGTATTCAGTGTTGACGTTCGTACTGTCATTGACGTAAGAGATTTCGTGGGTGTTGCAGTACGAAAGGATCTCAGCACGCGTCATTCCAAGTAGAGGACGAACGATACAGCCGCCCGCGCAAACGCGTGAAATCGGAATGCCGCAGAGTCCCGAAAGACCACTTCCTCGTGTGAGATGAAAGAGCATCGTTTCGAGATTGTCGTTCGCGTTGTGCGCTGTTGCTAGAAGAGGAATGTTTTGATCGAGCATTAGGCGATTGAAATAATCGTAACGAATTCGCCTTGCCGCTGTTTCAATACTTTCTCCCGTCGCCCTCGCTTCGTTCGGTACGTCGGCGTGTAATACGAACAGACGAACTCCCAACGCATCTGCTGTTTGACGACAAAATTCCTCGTCGCGATCGGCTTCTTCGCCACGAATTCCGTGGTTGACGTGCGCGGCAAAGACGACAGCGCCCGTCTCTTTTGCCTCGTGGGCGAGCATATGCAGGAGTGCTGATGAATCAGCACCGCCCGAAAAGGCAACGAGAATCGGTGTGTCTGCGGGCAGTCCCGAAAGTTCGGATGCGCAAATGAATTGCTTTGGCAGAGTAGGCATAGACACCTCTTAAGGCTCCTCGCGGTCGGTATCGATCGAACGGAACTTCGTGTAGCGTCCGTTCCAACCGACCTTTACGGTTCCCTGAGAACCGTGACGGTTCTTGGCGATGATGACCTCGGCAATATTGCCCTCGTCCTGCGCCGCGTCCTTGTCATAATATTCGTTTCGATAGAGGAAGATGACGGTATCGGCATCCTGCTCGATCGATCCCGATTCACGCAGGTCGGATAGCATCGGTCGCTTGTCGGTACGGCTTTCGGGACCACGGGAGAGCTGAGAGCAGCAGATGATCGGAACATTTAGTTCCTTCGCCATCAGCTTCAGTCCACGAGAGATCTCGGCAACCTCCTGAACGCGGTTGTCGTTGCGACGGTCGCCCTGCATCAGCTGCAGATAGTCGATAACGACAAGACCGAGGTTCTGTACGCGGCGAAGCTTTGCCTTCATTGCCGTGACAGTTGTGCCCGCTGTATCGTCGATGAGAATATTACAGCCTGCCAGCTTGGTGGTTGCCGTAGCGATATCCATCCATTGCTGAGGCTCCAGCTTGCCCGTACGAAGGGCGTAGCTATCGACCAATGCTTCACTGGAGATGATACGGGTAACGAGCTGATCGGCAGACATTTCGAGAGAGAAGATGCAGACGTTTTTGCCGGTCTGCATAGCGACGTTGGTGGCGATATTCAGACAGAATGAGGTTTTTCCCATACCTGGGCGCGCACCGACCAGAATGAGGTCGGAATTTCCCATACCCGCCAAAACGCCGTCGATGCCCGAAAATCCGGTCTTCGTACCTTGAGTTGCTTCGGGCTCGGTAGAGAGCAGGTGCAGGTGCTCGTGGACGCTCTTCAGAACCTGTGAGATGTGCACAAATCCCTTGGTGTCGCGTCCTTGCACGATGTCGAAGATTTTGGCTTCCGCATAGCCGACGAGCTCCTCGGTCGAGCCTTCCTCGCTATACGCGCGGTCGGAGATTTCGGAGCAAGCCTCGATGAGCTTACGCAGAAGGCTTTTGTTTTTGACGATGGTAGCGTAGTCCTTGACGTTGAGTGCATTTGCTACCGATTGATAGAGCGAACGGATATAGTCCTCGCCGCCGGATTTGCTATAAATTCCCTTGGTGACCAACATATCGATCAGCGTAACGACGTCGATTTCCTTGTTGATGAGAAAGAGCTCGTGCATCGCGGTATAGATCTGAGTATGCTCGGTCAGATAAAAGTCGGACGGCGAGAGAATTTCCGCCACCTCGTTGAGTGCTTCGGGGTCGAGAAGGATCGAGCCGAGGACCGACTGCTCTGCAATCAGAGAGAAGGGAAGCTTTCTTACGAGTTCGTCATTCATTTGTCTTTATCCTTTACTTTAAAATGGGGGCAGGATTATTCCTTTCCTGCAACTTCGATATGGATTTTACCTACGACGTCGGTGAAGAGACGAACGTCTGCACTGAACTGACCGAAGGACTTGATTGCGACGGGGAGCGTGATCTTTCGCTTGTCGATCTCAATTCCGAAATCCTTTTTGAGGGCTTCTGCGATTTCCTTGGAGGTGACAGAGCCGTAAAGGCGTTTGTCGGGTCCTGCGGCAAGAACGAAGCGGACAACGATATTTTCGAGCTTTTGCGCGATCTCTTTGGCAGTCTGCTTTTCTACGTCGAGCTTGTGCTGCTTGGACGCTTCTTTATTTTTGACCTCGTTGATCGCCTTGTTATCGGCAGGAATGGCAAGTTTCTTGGGGAGCAGGAAGTTTCTTGCGTATCCGTCCGAAACATCGATGATCTGGTCTTTCTTTCCCTGACCCTTGACGTCAGCGGTTAAAATTACTTTCATAGTGTATTCTCCTTTGGTACAATAGTTTTACGATTTGGAAGAAACCTCGGTAAAATAGGTGTCGATGGCTTGGAGAAGCAATTGCTTTGCTTCGTCGAGTTCGCTGTTTGCGATTGCCGCGCCCGCAACGTCAAAATGTCCACCGCCACCGATCTTTTCGAGGATGAGCTGAACATTGATCGATCCGTTCGAGCGCGCTGAAATGTGCACTGTTGTTCCAATGCGGATCAGTGCAAAGGCGGCGTTGACACCGCGCACGGTGAGAAGCTTATCCGATGCCTTCGCGGCGGCGATACGGTCGCCCGAAGATCCCGTTCCCTCGATCGAGGTGATCGCTATTTTGTCGTGATAGATTTGCGCCTTTGAGCCGAATTCAGCTTCGGCACGGTAGTCCTCGAACGCTTCCTCAAAGAAGGTGCGCGCGTATTCGGGGCTGGCACCCGCACCACGAAGATACAGAGCAGCGGCAAAGGTACGTGTACCAACAGTACGGGTGAAGTTCTTGGTATCGACCATAATACCCGCCATCATGACGTTGGCTTCTTCTTTGCGGAGTGTACCGACGGGAAGCGTCTGCTCCAGAATTTCGGTCACAAGCTCGCACGCGGAGGAGGCGGAGGGATCGATATACGAGAGCTGAGGCTCGTTTTCAAACTCTTCTTTTTTGATATGGTGGTCAAGAATTACCGTCTTAAAGGAGTTCTTGGCAATCTCGGGTGCTTCGAGAATGGCAAAGTTGTTGGCGTCGACTACGATTAAAAGTGTTCCGAAAGAAGATTCGCCAAGACCGATGACGCCGTCCACAAAGAGATTTTTGTAGTCGGCAATGTCCAGAAGACGCGCCGTACAAGACTTGAAGTTTTCGGATTCGGAATCCGCGACAATCTTGACATCGACACCGAGATATCTTGCGAGTGCGGCAATACCGATACAAGCGCCGATGGAGTCAAAGTCGGGATTCGCGTGTCCCATAACGATGACGTTCGAGGAGCTCGAGATCATTGCGCAAAGACGGTTTGCAATGATTCGTGAATGACCGCGGGTTCTCTTTTGCTGACTCTTGGTTCGTCCGCCGAAGAAAAAGTTTCCATTTTCGTTCTTCAGGACGGCTTGGTCGCCGCCGCGCTGTAATGCCATATCAAGGGCAACCAGAGCATCGCGCTCTCTTTGCGCCATTGTTTCTCCCGTGGTGGCAATTCCCATCGAGATCGTAATGGGAAGATTTTCATCACCGATATGGATCTCGCGGACCTTATCGAGAATATCGAATTTCGTTTTGATGCACTCTGCAAGCATTTGACGCGAGAGCAGGAGTACGTATTTGTTGCGGTCGTACTCGCGGATCATTCCGCCCAGCTCTGCCGCAAAGTCCTTAAGAAGGGTTTCTACCTGTCTTGCTTCAGACTGATAGCTGACCTTGACATACTGTGCGATCTCCTCGAGATTGTCGAGGACGATGTAGGCGATCGCTGTTAGGTTATCGTGGTAGAGGTCTGTCATCAGCTCAAGGTCGGTGGCATCGCGGAATACGAGCATATAATACTGCTTTCCTTTGGAATGCAGGGGATGAACGTCAACCTGAAATTTGAATTCTCCGATTTGTACGAGCGAACGCTTGAAGGCATTTCTTGCGCTTTCGTCGGGAGTGGTCAGAATAAAATCTTCCTTGGGGGAGAGAATTTCCTCCATCGAGCAATGACAGATCGACGAAATGTCAGTGTTAAAGAGCGTGCCGCGAATTCCCGTAACGTTGCGCATCGCGGTGTTCACCGTTACGATTTTGCCGTTCGGGTTGACGACGGCGTAGGGAACGTTGAGTGCGGTACGGAAGGCACGGACGACGCCATTGTTTTGCTCATCCGACGCGTCTGCCTCAATGCGGTACAGACGGAATTGCTTTTGCGTCACGAAATAGATGATCGAAACCGCGACGAGATAGGTGATACTTAACACAAGTCCCGTGATTACCACCGATGCCGAGGTGTAATGACAGATCGCAATATGAAGAGCTAGCGCTACGACCGCCAGAATGATATAGAGGCGGGAGGGAAGCTCCTCAAGACGGCGAAATAAATCGAATTTTTTATTGGACATGACGATGCTCCTTTCCTCAAAGCAATCTCATATAGTTCAAGGTAAAATGCCCTTTGGGCAGAGATAAAATCCCTATTATATAATTATACCATATTATATTTAATTTGTAAACAAAAAACGAGAAACTTTTTGGGATTTTGTGGAAAGTGTGCCTTTCTTTGGGACAAAGATCCCTTCGCACCGGTGGTGCGAAGGGATCGGGGATCAAATTATTTCAGCATTGAAGCGAGAATGGATTCGGATGCGGTGAGCGCTTCTGCGATTTTTGCGCGGTCCTGACCGCCAGCCATCGCGTTGTCGGGACGTCCGCCGCCCTTACCGCCCGTGATCTGTGCGACAGCTCCAACAAGCTTACCTGCATGTGCCCCTGCTGCAACAGCATCCTTTCCTGCTACCGCAAGGAAGTTCAGCTTTTCGGCGCTGTTCAGCGCCAGCACGGCAACAGCATCGGCGGCTCTTGCCTTGATTTCGTCAGCAAGACTGCGTGCAGCGTCGGGCTGCATATCCTTGAGCTCTGCCGTGATCAGACGAAGAGAGCCGACCGTCTTTGCGGAAGCCAGAATATCGTCAAGCTTGGTTGCAGCAAGCTTTGCGTTCATTGCCTCAAGCTCCTTCTTCATTGCGTGGAGCTCTTTCTGCAACTGAGCAGCGCGCTCTGCGATCTCGGAGGATTTTTGCACACGAAGCTCTGTGGCAGTTTTTGCGATCAGTGCGCCGTTTTCTTCCAAGAGAGCAAGGACAGCCTCACCCGTGACGGCTTCGATACGGCGTACGCCTGCGGCAACCGAAGCCTCAGATACGATCTTGAAAAGACCGATCTCGGCGGTGTTCGCAAGGTGCGTTCCTCCGCAAAGCTCGACCGATACGTCGCCCATCTTGACGACGCGAACGACCTTGCCGTACTTTTCTCCAAAGAGAGCCATCGCGCCGAGCTTCTTTGCTTCATCGATGGGCATTTCGTTCATCGTGATCTCGTTTGCCGAGAGAATATATGCGTTGACGAGCGCCTCGACCTTGGCGATCTCCTCTGCTGTCATTGCGGCAAAGTGCGTGAAGTCAAAGCGGGTGTGGTCAAGGGCAACGTAAGAGCCTGCCTGCTCGACGTGGTTGCCGAGCACCGTGCGGAGCGCCGCCTGAAGCAGGTGGCACGCCGAGTGTGCACGCATGGTCGCACGGCGGGTCTTTGTTCCGACGGTTGCGGTGAGGGTATCGCCAACCTTGATGCTTCCCTCGTTCAGCGTGACCTCGTGCAGGTAAACGCCGTCGGTCTTTTTGGTATCGGTAACGGTCAGCGATGCGGTGTCGGACGCGAGTGTACCCTCGTCACCGATCTGTCCGACGCCTTCTCCGTAGAAGGGGGTCTTATTGAGAACCACCGTTGCATCGCCCTCGGTCAGCACGTCGACGTTCTCGCCACCAACGATGATCGCGAGCACCTTTGCTTCGGCAGAAAGCTCGTTGTATCCGCAGAACTCGGTCTTTTCCATCGAGGCGAGCATCTTCTTAGAGCTCTCGTCCCAACCGCCAATGTTGCCGCGTGCGGCTCTTGCGCGATCCTTCTGCTCCTTCATCAGAGCCGTGAATTTTTCTTCGTCGATCGAAAGTCCCTTTTCTTCGACGATCTCACGCGTAATGTCAAGCGGGAAGCCGAAGGTGTCGTACAGACGGAAGGCATCCTCGCCCGAAATGACGGTGTTTCCTGCCTTTTCAGCGTCCTCGATGATCGTAGCGAGGATCGAAAGACCTGCATCGATGGTAGCGTCAAAGCGCTCTTCCTCGGTGGCAATGACCTTCAGAATATATGCCTTCTTGTCGCCAAGCTCGGGGTATGCACCGATGTTCTCTCCGATGACGACCTCACAGAGCTCGCAAAGGAATGCGCGGTTGATGCCGAGCAGCTTACCGAAGCGGCAAGCACGGCGCAGAATACGGCGAAGCACGTAGCCGCGTCCTTCGTTGGAAGGAATGACGCCGTCGCAGATCATAAAGGTTGCGCTGCGGATGTGGTCGGTCACGACGCGGATCGAAATATCGTCCTTGGCGTTCTCGCCGTAGGTCTTGTCCGAAATCGAGCAGACCGTGTTGAGGATTTTGCGGACGGTGTCGACCTCGAAGAGGTTGTCTACACCCTGCATGACGCAAGCGAGACGCTCAAGTCCCATACCCGTATCGATATTCTTCTGCGCAAGCTCGGTGTAGTTGCCGTTTCCATCGTTGTTGAACTGCGAGAAGACGTTGTTCCAGATCTCCATAAAGCGGTCGCAGTCGCATCCGGGCTTACAGTCGGGCGAGCCACAGCCGTACTTTTCTCCGCGGTCAAAGTAGATCTCGGAGCAGGGACCGCAAGGACCCGAGCCGTGTTCCCAGAAGTTGTCTGCTTTGCCGAGGCGGACGACGTGATTTGCGGGAACGCCGATTTTCTTGGTCCAGATGTCGTAGGCTTCCTCGTCGTTTTCGTAGATCGAGGGCCAGAGCAGGTCTGCGGGGATCTCGAGCCATTCGGTTAAGAATTCCCACGCCCACGGAATTGCTTCTTCCTTGAAGTAGTCACCAAAGGAGAAGTTTCCGAGCATTTCAAAATATGTGCCGTGACGTGCGGTGTGACCGACACGGTCAAGGTCGGGGGTACGGATGCACTTCTGGCAGGTGGTGACACGGTTGCGGGGAGGAATTTCTTCTCCCGTGAAGTATTTTTTCATCGGTGCCATTCCCGAGTTGATGAGAAGCAGAGATTTGTCTCCGATGGGAACGAGCGGGAATGAGGGGAGTCTTAAGTGTCCCTTCGACTCAAAAAAGGAAAGATATTTTTCGCGAAGATCATTTAAAGAAGTCCATTTCATGGGGGTATATCGCCTTTCTTTCAAAAATAATATAGTAAAAATAAAATATCACTTTATTATACCACTCTCCCTTCCATTTGTCAATCCTTTTATAAAAAAGTATAAAAAGAGAGTGAAAAGAAGAAAAGGAAGCGAGATATTTTTACACCAAAAGAATTCGGTTTTCATAAAATACTATCGTAGCGGTCGCCGCAAGAGCGGCCGCAATCGAAAGGACGATAGCACGATGAAACAACAAAAAAAGATCGCAGTTCTCGGGGGAGATCTGCGACAGTATATTGCCGCGCGCGAGCTATCCTTGAGCGGTGCATCGGTCGAACTCTGGGGACTTGAGCGCTCGGCAAGAGAGGAGGAAATCCCCGTGGCACGAAGCCTCGTGTCGGCACTTGAGGGAGCGGACGCCGTGCTCCTTCCTCTTCCCGCTACGACCGACGGAGTATTGCTCTTTTCTCCCTTGGCAATCTCGGAAAAGCGCATCCGCCTTTGCGACATTTTGTCAGAAATGCCATCGGGTTCGCTTCTGATCGGGGGAAGAATTCCCGAAACCGTCGTTGCGTCTGCCGAGGCTTCGGGAATTCGGGTACGGGACTATTTCGACTCGGAGGAGTTTCAGATTCAGAACGCCTATACGACGGCAGAGGCGGCGATCAGTATCGCGATGAACAGTCTGACGCGAAATCTCCGTGGCGCGCGCGTTGCTGTGACGGGATTTGGACGGATCGCAAAGCATCTTGTACGACTTTTGCTCTCTCTTAGCGCACGTGTGACGGTTGCGGCACGAAAGAGTGAGGACCTTGCGTGGGCAGAGAGCCTCGGATGCGATACGCTGTTCTTGCGGGAGGGCGTCGTTCCGAGTGAGCTTGCCCACGGCTATGACGTGATCTACAATACCGTGCCTCATTGGCTCTTCGGTCGGGAATTTCTCTCGATGACAACGAGAGATACCTTCTTGATCGATTTGGCGTCAGTTCCCGGTGGCGTGGACGTTCTTGCCGCAAAAGAGCTTGGCTCCAACGTGCTCTGGGCGACCTCGCTTCCGGGAAAATACGCGCCGACGAGCGCAGGTCAGCTGATCGCCGCGTGCGTCGGAAAAATTCTGAGAGAGGAGGTGAGCGGAGAATGATTGGATTTGCGATGTGCGGCTCGTACTGCACACACGCGTTGGCACTCCAACAGTTAATCTCGCTTCGCGAGAGAGGTCTTGAAATTCAGCCGATGATGAGCGAGAACGTATACGCGACCGATACGCAGTTTGGAAGCGCCGAGGAGCTCCGTCGGAAGGTGAGGGAGATTTGCGATCGAGAGATCATTCATACGGTGGTGGGGGCAGAGCCACTCGGACCGAGAACGCCGCTCGACGCGCTTCTGCTTTGTCCTTGTACGGGAAATACCTTGGCAAAAATGGCACTTGGCATTACCGATACGGCGGTGACGATGGCGGCAAAGGCGCATCTACGGAGCGACCGTCCGCTCGTGATTTGCCTTGCGTCAAACGATGCGCTTTCGGCAAATCTCAAAAATATTGGACTGCTGCTTTCCCGCAAGTGCGTGTATTTTGTGCCGATGAGACAGGACGATCCCGAAAAGAAGCCACATTCGCTTGTGGCGGATTTTTCGCTTTTGATCCCTACGCTCGACAGCGCGATGCAGGGAAAACAGTATCAGAAAATTTTTGTGTAGGGGACGCGTTTTTGTGGGGCTAGCCCCACACCCTACTTAAGAACTTTTTGGAAAAAGTTCTTAAGAATCTCAAAAACTTAACACAAAAATCATTTTAATAAAATCGCATCCCAAACTTGGCGGTACATAGTGTCCGCCAAGTTTGTTCCTCAGAAAGCCGAAGTCTGTACAAAAAATACGGCTACAAAATCCATCAATTACGTGTTGCTTTCTTTTGGTTACTTTTCTTTCCCGAAAGAAAAGTAACACATCTCCTTTACTCGATCTGTTTCCTCATTCTCTCGAGGGCGCCTTTTTCGAGGCGGGAGACCTGTGCTTGGGAGATACCGATCTCCTCGGCGATTTCCATTTGAGTTTTGTTTTTATAATAACGGAGCTGAATGATGGTACGTTCTCTTTCTCCAAGGCAATTCATTGCTTCGCGCAGGACGATGTTTTCGAGCCAAAGCTCGTCCGAGCTGTTCGAGTCGCTGAGCTGATCCATCACGTAGATCGAATCGCCGTTTTCGCTGAACACGGGTTCATAGAGCGAGATTGGCTCGACGATGGCTTCCATTGCCCGAACCACGGCTTCCTTTTTTTCGCCGAGCCGTTTGGCAATCTCTTCGGCATCGGGTTCTCGCTCCATCTCACGAATAAATTCTTCCTTGGCTTGCAGGGCTCGATAGGCAAGATCACGCACCGAGCGGCTGATGCGGATGGAATTATTGTCGCGCAGATAGCGGCGGATTTCGCCGATGATCATAGGGACGGCGTAGGTGGAGAATTTCACGTCGAGGTCGGTATTAAAATGGTCGACCGCCTTGCAAAGACCGATGCAACCTACCTGAAAGAGGTCGTCGAGATTTTCCTTTCGTCCCGTAAAGCGTTGCACGATGCTTAGAACGAGGCGGAGATTTCCGTAGATCAGCTCTTGCCGCGCGCCCTCGTCTCCCTTTTTGACGCGAAGCAGAAGTTCGCGCTTTTCTTCATCGGTCAGCACTACGAGATTCGAAGTGTTGACTCCGCAGATTTCCACTTTGTTATAGTACATAAAAATACTCCCGATACGAAATTTTTGTATCGGGAGTATTGACTTTGTGTTGGGGAAATTATTCATTTTCGGCTCTGCCGCTTTTTTCCAACATCAAACGGAAAACAGGTGTACCCTCCATCCGCACAATTTCGTCGCAGAGAGCAAGATCAGCTTGCTCGTGTGTGACAAAAAGGAGTGTCTTTCCTTTCGTTTCCTCTAAAATCAGTCGTGCCGCTATTTCTTTTGCTTCGGTGTCAAGACCTCGGAAGGGCTCGTCCAAGAGAAGCAGATCGGGAGCATAGGCAAGTGCTCGTGCGATCGAGATACGCTGCTTCATTCCGCCGGAAAGTTCGTGCGGATGCTTTTTTGCAACCTCTTCGGCATCGTCAAAGAGAATGCGAAGATAGCGCATCGCGGTTTCCTCGTTCGCGCCGACGGTGGTGATATTTTCCAGCGCCGTCATCCAAGGAAAGAGGCGAGGCTCTTGGAAAATATAGGAAAGCCGCTCGTGCGAGGAACGAATTTTTCCGTCGCTTATCGTCGTCAGACCTGCGATTGCATGCAGTAGAGAGCTTTTTCCAATGCCCGACGCGCCGACGATCCCTGTGATGCCACCCGTGAGAAATTCAAAGCTAACGCCGTCGAGTACGGTCTGCTTGCCGTAGCGTAGCGTTATGTGTTCAAGTGTCAGCATCGTTCTCTCCTTTCGGTAGCATTCGGAATTTTTGTCCGAGCCGTCTTAGCGCAAAAAGGAAACATGTTTCGATGATCAAGCTCAGCACGATCACCACAAGCGTCCACGCAAAGAGGGTTTCGGGAAGCATATATTGCTTGGAGAGAAAGATCTCGGTGCCAATCGAGTGTTGCGGAACAGCGAGGATCTCCGCCGCAACGCTTGCCTTCCACGCCATACCGAGCGCCGATTGGCAGGCGGCGAAGAAGTAGGGAGCCACGGTGGGAAAATAGAGACGCATCACACGTTTCCCGAGAGAAAATCGGTATACGGTCGCCACCTCGCGAAGATTGGGATCAACCGCGCGAATTCCCTCCGAAACGTTTGCCCAGACGATGGGAACGACGATGAGCGCCGTAATAAAGACTGGAAGGACCGATTTATCAAGCCAAAGCATTGCCAGAATGATAAAGGATGCGACGGGGGTCGCCTTGATTGCCGTGAGGGCGGGGGAGAGCAGTGTGTGAAGCAGACGGGAAATGCTTGTCAGATAAGCGACAAGACAGCCGATGATCAGCGAAACGAGCACGCCCCAGACAACACGGAGCAGAGAAACGAGCGTAATGTGCCAAAAGCTGTACTGCACGCCGTAGCGATAAAGGCTTTCGCTTCGTTCGGTCACGAGCAGCCAAAGTTCGGAAAAGACAGCTTTGGGCGTCGGAAAGACGAGGTCAATACCGATCCGTGCCGAGAGAAAATACCAAAGAACGCTCCAAAAGGCAATCACCAGCAGTGCTTTGCCAAACGCGATGGCAATTTTTTTCACAAGCTGCATCGTTCAACGCTCCTTTCTTTGAAAATTTAAAAATGGTAGGGAATATTTTGGATTATTTCTTCGTGTTTGCTTGGGTCAGGGCAACGGTGACCTTAGGCTCGGGGAGTACGGCAAGCTCGATCGCACCCGTAGCAAAGGCGGTGGCAAGCGCGTCGGGCGTCGAATAGGTGGTAGTGTCGATCGTTACGTCAGAGCCGATCACAAGTCCTGCCGCTTGCAGAAGAGCTACCGTGATATATTCGGGGTTAGCACCGGCACCGGGAACGTAGATCGTCTTACCCTTGAGGTCATCGAGTGAATCGATTGCGGGATAGCCCGCGCCCTGCAAGAGATAGAGCACACCGAGGGTATTGAGCGCGAGAAGCTGGATCTTACCCTGTGCGTTGAAGAGCTTTGCGGCAACGTTGGTGGGGAGCGCCGCGATCTTGCATTCGCCGTTCTGGATCGCACCGACGATTGCGGTTGCGTCTGCATGGAGCGAGATATTATAATTCATATCGTCGGTTCCACCCTTCGAGTTGACGATCATTTCCGCCATACCGAGCGCCGTCGTTCCATTGAGCGCATAGACCTTGATTTCAAGATCGGAGTCAGCCGCAGCTGCATCTCCGTCTGCCGAATAATAGAAATCGTCCGGGGGGAGCTTGCCGCCGATCGACTTGGGATCGACCGCCTTGATCTTTTCGCAGAATGCGTTCATCACGGGCTTCATATCATTGCCTGCAAAATAGCAGAGATTGCAGTTGGGCAGAGCTTTTTGCGCAATGGGCGCTTTGGGAAGAATACCTGCGCTGACGATGAGGTTTACGGCATTCTCGCCGCCCGCCTTGATCGTGTTGACCGAAGCGGAGTAGTCCTCGAGAAACTTCGCAAGTTCGTTCGGATGACTCTCGGCAAACTCACGGTTGACTACAAGACAGCCCTGCACGAGCGTGTTGTCGCCGTACAGCGTTTCCCATTCGGCGGTCATATTGATGGCAACGCCTGCTTCGGTGGTCTTTTTCGAGCCTCCGTTCGTTTCCTCCTCGTTGTCCGAGGAAGCGCCGCCGTCGGTCTCCGTGCCGTTTTGTGCCGCGGGAGCGCAGGCGAAAAGGGCAACGGGAAGGATCATCAAAAGCGCTAAGGTCAGCGCAATGAGTTTGAGAATAGAGTGTTTCATGCTGAGATTTCCTTTCTTTTGGTAAAAATTTTATATCAAGCGCAAAAGTGCGTCTTTGTTTTGGAGAAGAATGGTTTTTCCTTGCTTTTCGATCAGTCCCTCATCGCAGAGAGCGTCGATGGCGCGGTAGAGTGAGGCTCGTCCCATTCCGAGCAGTTCGGCAAGGCGGCTCATCGGGCAGGGAGGGATGAAGATGCCGTCCTGTTCGTAATCAAGAAGAAAAACGGCAAGCTTCTTTTCGGCACTTCCCGCCGTCAGCGTCGTGATCTTTCGGTTGAGATAGACAATCTTTCGGCTCTGGAAGGCAAGATAGTTTTTGAGGATTTCGGGCTCTCCCTCGATCAGTTTCTTTACGGCGTCCCCGTCAAGAAAAAGAATTTTCGCGGGCGAGGTTGTGACGATCGACGTCGGAAACGGTTCGTCCTCGGCATAGAGATTGGCAATGCCGAAAAGCTCTCCGCTGCGGAGTGATTTGACGAGTGCCTGCGCGTCGGTTTCCACACGCGCCTTGCCCGAAAGCAGAATTCCGATGCGGACGCGTTCGGTCGACGGGGAATATGCGACCTCGTGCACACCAAAGGAAACAATCTCGCAAGTGCCGCCCGAAAAATATCGGACCACGGCGGAGGGGGTCAGCGAGGCAAAGACGGGATGCGCCCGAAGAATCGAAAGCAATTCGGTTGAGTTTGGGATCATGGACAGTATATCCTCCAAAAGTGTCTTATTTGGGACAGAAATATTGTACCATAGCTAAAAAAGAATGTCAAGAGTTTTTTGTAGAAAAATGTAAACAAATTGTTAAAAGCGCCAAAAGAGTGCTTTATTTATGATAAAATTATGTTATACTGTAATCTCAAAATGATAAACGTAAATCTTTTGGAGGATGAGATATGACTTTGATAATTCTGGCAGCAGGAATGGGCTCGCGTTACGGCGGACTCAAGCAGATCGACCCCATCACGAAGGAAGGGGATTTTATTATCGATTTTTCGGTGTTTGACGCCATTCGTAACGGCTTTGATAAGGTCGTTTTCGTCATTAAGGAGGAGCACTTGGAGCTCTTCAAGGAGACCATCGGTTCTCGCTTTGAGGGCAAGGTGAAGGTTGAGTACGCATTTCAGCGTCTGACCGATCTTCCCGAAGGCTTTACGCTTCCCGAGGGACGCACGAAGCCGTGGGGCACGACGCAGGCGGTGCTTGCCGCAAAGGAACTTGTCAACGAGCCGTTCTGTGTGCTCAATGCCGATGATTTTTACGGTGAGAGTGCGTATCGCTTGGTGGCTTCGCATTTCACGGCGCCCACCGAGGACTACTGTATGGTCGGCTACCGCGTCGGAAACACGCTGACCGATCACGGTACGGTATCGCGCGGCGTTTGCGAGGTGAGTGAGGAAGGCTATCTTCAGGCAATCGTTGAGCGCACTGCAATTTCGCGCGACGGCGAGGAGGCAGTCTTTGAGGCGGACGGCAAGGAGGTCAGAATTTCGCTCACGACCCCCGTTTCGATGAACTTCTGGGGCTTTACGCCGAAGCTTTTCGGACAGCTCGAGCAATATTTCGTTGATTTCCTTTCCAATCTCGGCGATAATCCGCTCAAGTGCGAGTGCTATCTTCCGATGGCAGTTGGTGAGCTGATGGCAAAGGGCGAGTGCCGTGTTCGCGTCTATGAGTCGGAGGATGCTTGGTACGGTGTGACCTATTCGGACGATAAACCCAAGGTCAAGGCAAGTCTGGAAGCGCTCAAGGAAGCGGGCGTATATCCCGAAAAGCTGAGCTGAGAGAAGCAAATATGGCAATTTTAATTACGGGTGGTGCGGGTTATATCGGCTCGCACACGATGGTTGAATTTCTGACGGCGGGACGCGAGCTCGTTGTGGTGGATAATTTTATGAACTCCAAGCCCGAGTCTTTGCGCCGTGTGAAGGAGATCACGGGGAAGGATTTTCGATTCTACGAGGTCGATCTGCTCGATCGGGATAAGCTTGAGAAGGTCTTTCTGGAAAACGAGATCGAGGCGTGTATTCACTTTGCGGGGCTGAAGGCTGTGGGTGAATCCTGCGAGAAGCCTCTGCTTTATTACCATAATAATATTACGGGAACGCTGAATCTTTGCGAGCTTCTCGCAAAATACGGCGCAAAGCGTATCGTGTTCAGCTCGTCGGCAACCGTTTACGGCAAGCCCGCCAGCGTACCGATCACCGAGGATTTCCCGACCTCGACCACCAATCCGTACGGTGAAACCAAGCTGATGATCGAGCGAATTCTTGCGGATCTCGTCAAGGCAGATCCCGAATGGAGCGTTTCGGTGCTTCGTTATTTCAATCCGATCGGAGCGCATCCGAGCGGACGCATCGGAGAGGACCCGCAGGGAATTCCGAACAATCTTTTGCCCTACGTATCGCAGGTCGCGACGGGACGCAGAGAATTTCTCTCGATCTTCGGCGACGATTACGCGACGCACGACGGCACGGGCGTGCGCGACTACATTCACGTGGTCGACTTGGCGCGCGCTCACCTCTCGGCGATCGAGTATGCCGAGAAAACGACGGGCATTGACTATTTCAACATCGGTACGGGTGTCGGCTATTCGGTGCTCGATATCGTGCACGCTTATGAAACAGCAACGGGAGCGAAGGTCCCGTATCGGATTGCACCGCGCCGTCCGGGTGATATCGACGAGTGCTATGCCAACCCCGAAAAGGCGGCAAAGGTGCTTGGCTGGCGCGCCGAGTACGGTCTTGAGGAGATGTGCCGTCACGCCTACGGCTGGCAATCGCAGAATCCGAACGGATACGATAAGTAAGACGCGCGTTACTTTTCTTTCGGGAAAGAAAAGTAACCAAAAGAAAGCAACACAGACAAGGCAAAACAGAATTATCGGGCACTGTACAAGCCCGTTTTTACCACAATC
>JAGBSP010000052.1 GCA_017631855.1 Clostridia bacterium
AATGACCGCCAACATCAAGGCAATGATCAACAAGTAATAAGAAAGTGAGGAAAATATAAAATGGCAAGAATTAAGGGCGCAATGATGACGCGCAAGAGAAGAAATAAAGTACTCAAGGCAGCGAAGGGCTACTGGGGCGCAAAGTCCAAGCACTTCAAGATGGCAAAGCAAGCTGTTCTCAAGAGCGGAAACTACGCTTTTGCAGGCAGAAAGATGAAGAAGAGAGACTTCCGTCAGCTCTGGATCGCTCGTATTTCGGCACAGGCAAAGGTGAACGGAATGAACTACTCCACCTTTATGCACGGCCTCAAGCTCGCAGGAATCGACCTCAACCGCAAAATGCTCGCAGAGCTTGCAGTTTCCGACAAGGAAGCATTCGCAGCTCTCGCAGAGAAGGCAAAGGCAGCTCTTTAATCAGAGCTCGAAAACCCCGTTCACGCGGGGTTTTCTTTCGTTTTCTTGTAAAGAAAAAAAGGGGGAAAACCCGTGAGAGAAGTCATTACTTCAAGACAAAATGAACGCGTCAAGGCGCTCACGGCACTTGGCGAAAAGAAGCACCGCAGAGCCAAAGGACTTTTGCGCGCGGATGGCAAAAAGCTTTTTTGGGAAGCGATTTCTTCGAGTGCCGAGATCGTCGAGGTCTGGCTCTCGGAGGGGGCAAGCGACGCCACAAAAGAAGCCGTAGCCGAGGCAATCCGCCGCGGACGGCTGGAGGAGCGCCGCATTGTGTATGCGTCCGAGAGCGTGTTTGAAAAGATCACCGACGAAGCATCTCCCGAGGGGATCGTCACGGTTCTTCGCGCGATGGAGCGCTTGCACGAGCGCTTGCCGCAGGGAGAGAGCCTTGACGCAAGCCGCTTTGCGGGGGAACGGTTGCTGATTGCGGAATCTCTGCGCGACGCGGGCAATCTCGGCACGGTGATCCGCAGCTGCGCCGCACTCGGCATCGATCGGCTGATCCTCAGCGACGATTGCGCCGATCTCTACCACCCGAAAACACTTCGCGCCGCAATGGGCGCGATCTTCCGCCTGCCTATTCTGACCGTAGGGCAGGGAGAGCTTGCCTCTGCCATTCAAGCGCTTCGTAGCGCGGGACGGCGGGTATACGCCACGGCACTGCGCGAGGGCGCAAGTCCGATCGGAGAGATCTCTTTGCGAAAAGAGGACTGCTTCGTCATCGGAAACGAGGGGCACGGACTCTCGGACACCGTGATTGAGGCGTGCGACGAGTGTGCCATCATTCCGATGCGGGAGGGCAACGAGTCGCTCAATGCGGCGGCGGCAGCCACGGTCTGCATCTGGGAAACGGTCAGAGCAAAGTAAGAAAAACCACCGAAAAAACCATAAGGAGGAACACCGTGATAAGACTCGGAAAAGAGAATAACAATATCTTTTGGATCTGGCTTTCGCTTGCATGCGGCGTTGCCTCCCGTGAATTCGGACGAATAGCACCCACCTACGAGCCGTACGAGCTCTTCTCGATGACCGAGGAGGAAATCGAGCGTATCGACGGCATTGGGGAGAAGCTTAAGCTTCGTCTTTGTAACAAAAATATCGAGGAGGCGGAGAAGATCGCCGCCCTTTGTGAGGAGCGCGGAATTGACGTGATCTCCTACGCCGATCCTCGCTACCCGTCCCGACTGAGAAATATTGAAGATCCGCCTGCCGTGCTCTACGTGCTCGGAGAACTCCCCTCGGTCGAAAACCGTCCCGCCATCGGCGTGGTCGGTACGAGAAAAATGAGCGAATACGGCAGACGCACAGCGTTTACGATGGCAAATGAGCTCGCGCTCACAGGCGTCGTCATCGTCAGCGGTCTGGCACTCGGTATCGATGCCGTGGCAGCCTGCGGAGCACTTGCCGCCAAGGGAAAAACGGTTGCTGTGCTCGGGTGCGGCGTTCTCGTCGATTACCCCAAGGCACACAGAAAATTAAAGCTGGCAATCCTGCGTAGCGGCGCGATCATCAGCGAATATCCGCCGAACGAGCCCGCACGTCCGCAAAACTTCCCGATGAGGAATCGCATCATCAGCGGAATGTGTCAGGGAACGCTTCTCGTTGAGGGCGCGCTTAAGAGCGGCTCGATGATCACCGCGCGACTTGCGATTGCGCAGGGAAGACAGCTTTTCGCCGTCCCCGGCAACGTTGGTGACGTGGGTGCTGAAGGACCAAACGCTCTCATTGGAGAGGGTGCGCACGTGGCGCTGAATTCTCAGGAAATTCTCAAACACTACGAATTTCTTTACGGCGAGATGCTCGATCTTGGAGCGCTCAAAAAGCGTCAGGAGATCCCCGACTGCGACGCGGCACTCCGCTATTTCGGTGTGCCCGCCGATTACGAAACGGGACGGCTTGGCAGACGCGAAGCGCCTATATCCAAGCCAACCCCTAAGTCCGAGCCAAAGTCTATTCCAAAGCTGACGCCCAAGCTCAAGCCGACAAAAGAGAAAGAGACACCCGTCAGCGAAGCACCGAGTGCACCGAGCGTGCCACTCAGTCCTACCGAGAAAGCGGTGCTGGAGCGAATGCCGATCGACCAACCGATCTCGCCCGATGCGCTTCTCTCAAACGGCATCGGCATCGGAGAGGTGCTGACCGTGCTTACGATGCTGGAACTGTACGGCGTTGTCGAATCGCTTCCGGGCGGTCTGTATCACAGAAAGTGAAAAATTTTTATCCCCCCGCCGTGTCATCCTCGAGCAAGCATCTCCCATCGAGATTCTTCGCTTCGCTCGAGAATGACACCGATGGGAGATGCGTAGCGAAGGATCTCGGCGGGGGAGAAACTCAGAAAGTAAACAATAAAATCAAAGATATATTTTCCAACAGAAAGGAATCATTCATGGCAAATCTGGTTATCGTGGAGTCACCCTCCAAGGCATCTACCATCAAGGGCTATCTTGGCTCGAACTACAAGGTCATCGCGTCCAAGGGACACGTGCGCGACCTGCCCAAAAGTAGCTTCGGCGTTGACGTTGAGAACGATTTCGACGCACATTATATCAACATTCGCGGCAAGGGCGACCTGATCCGTGAGATCCGTAAGGAAGCGAAAGCGGCAAACAAAGTCTTCCTCGCAACCGACCCTGACCGTGAGGGAGAGGCGATTGCGTGGCATCTGTCGGTCGCGCTTGGCATTCCCGTGGAAAAAACGATGAGAATCTGCTTCCACGAGGTCACCAAGACCGCAGTCAAGAGCGCCATCAAAGCACCAAGACAGCTCGATATGAACCTCGTTGACGCCCAGCAGGCAAGACGAATTCTCGATCGTATCGTCGGATATAAGCTCTCTCCCTTCCTTTGGAAGAATGTCCGTAGCGGACTTTCGGCAGGACGCGTACAGTCGGTCGCAACGAGAATGATCGTTGAGCGTGAGGAGGAGATCCGCCGCTTTGAGCCGGTGGAGTATTGGACGATCGATACACTTCTTTCGGCAGGTGATGGACACGATTTTACGGTTCGTTTCTATGGAAATGAAGAGGGAAGAATCAAGCTGACCTGCGAGGATGAGGCAATGACAGTCGTGAACGCCGTCAGCGGCAAGCCCTTTACGGTCCACTCGGTCAAGAAATCCAAGAAGAAAAAGCTGCCCGCGCCCCCCTTCACGACCTCGACCTTGCAGCAGGAAGCGGCAAGAAAGCTCGGTTTCCGCTCGCAGAAGATCATGAGAATTGCGCAGGAGCTTTACGAAGGTATCAACGTTGGTGCAGAAAACGGCGGCATGCAGGGTCTTATCACCTATATGCGTACCGACTCGCTCCGTATCTCGGAGGAAGCGCAGGGTGAGGCAAGAGAGTATATCTCGGCAAAGTACGGCGAGAAATATCTGACCGAAAAGCCCAGAGTCTATAAGGCAAAGGCAGGCGCACAGGACGCACACGAGGCAATCCGCCCCGCAAGAGTCGACCTCGAGCCCGCCAAGATCAAAAAATACGTCACGTCCGATCAGTTCAAGCTCTATAAGCTCATCTGGGAGCGCTTTGTCGCAAGCCAGATGGAGTCTGCCGTACTCGCTACGGTAACCGCCGATTTCGCGTCGGAGGGATATATTTTCCGCACCAGCGGATATACCGTCGATTTTCAGGGATATATGGCGGTGTACGAGGAGAGCGAGGACGATACGGGGCATAACGCCGACGAGGTTCGTGAGCAGAAGAACATTCGTCTTCCCGCCGTCAAGCAGGGAGAGAAGGTGGAATTTCTCTCGATCGACCCCACAAAGCATTTTACCGAGCCGCCCGCACGCTATACCGAAGCGGCGCTCACCAAGGCACTCGAGGATATGGGAATTGGTCGTCCGTCGACCTTTGCTACCATCATCGGAACCATCATTACGCGAGGCTACGTAAAGCTTGAGGGCAAGTCGAAGTCGCTGATCCCGACGCCCACGGGTGAGCTGACCAACAATTTGATGATGGAAAGCTTCCCCGACGTCGTCAACTATAAATTTACGGCAAAGATGGAGAACGATCTCGACTCGATCGCTAAGGGCTCGATTGAGATGAACTCGGTGCTCTCGGAATTCTGGCAGGATTTCTCCCGCGAGCTTGGCGAAGCCAACGAAAAAATGGCAAATCGCGAGCTGGAGATCCCCGTCGAGGAAACCGACATCATCTGCGACAAGTGCGGCGCGAAGATGATCGTCAAGAACGGACGCTACGGAAAATTTGCGGCGTGCCCCAACTATCCGCAGTGTCGCAATACCAAACCCCTGACCAAAGCCACCGCCGAGGAAGAGGGAGAGGAAACGACCGAAAAGAAGCTCATTGTTGCCGACTTCAAGTGTGAAAAGTGCGGCGCGGATATGGTGCAGAGAACGGGACGCTACGGAACCTTCTTTGCTTGCGTCCGCTATCCCGAATGTAATTTCTCCAAGCAGAAGACGCGTGATATCGGCGTACCTTGCCCTAAGTGCGGCTCGAAGATCGTCATGAAGACGGGCAAGAGAAAGACGGTGTTCTATAGCTGTGAGAAATATCCCGAGTGCGATTTTTCGTCCTGGGATCTTCCCACCGTGGAAAAATGCCCCGACTGCGGAGAGATGCTCTTCCGCAAGAAGGGACAGTCGATGCTCGTCTGCCATACGAAGGATTGTGGCTATAAGCGAGAGGTCGCACCCGAGGCTATGGTAGAGGAGAATTGAGAAAAAGAAAGCCTCGCCCTTTGGGAGAGGTGGCACGCGATAGCGTGACGGAGAGGGTGTCATTCTAAAGCCCTCTCAGTCGCTTCGCGACAGCTCCCCCAAAAGGGGAGCCTTGGATTCATTGTATCTTAAAACAAAAAGGAATTTTATGGAACCAACGATTACCGTCATCGGCGCAGGACTTGCCGGCGCCGAGGCGGCGTGGCAGGCACAGAAGTGCGGTGTCCGCGTCCGCCTGATTGAAATGAAACCGAAGAAATATACCCCCGCCCATCACGCGGAAAATTTTGCTGAACTCGTTTGTTCAAATTCTCTCCGTTCGGACAGCACCGCGAACGCCGTGGGACTGCTGAAAGCAGAGATGCGCGCGCTCGGCTCGCTCGTGATGGAGGCGGCAGACGCCACGCGCGTTCCCGCAGGCTCGGCGCTCGCCGTCGACCGTGAAAAATTCTCGGCATATATCACCGAGAAGCTCCGCGCGTGCGAGAATATCGAGATCATCGAGGCGGAGGCAGAGGGGATCTCGGAGAGCGACGGAATTACCGTCGTCGCCACGGGACCCTTGACCTCGGAGAAGATGGCAGACTTTATGCGGCGAGAGCTCGGTCTTTCGGGACTTCACTTCTTTGACGCCGCCGCGCCCATCGTCGATGCGCAAAGCATCAATATGGATACCGCTTTCTTTGCCTCTCGTTACGACAAGGGCGACGCCGACTATATCAACTGCCCGATGAATACCGAGCAGTACGAGGCGTTCTGGCAGGCGCTGATCTCTGCCGAGGAAGCGCCTTTGCACGACTTTGACCGCGAGGAGCAGAAGAATCTGAAGGTCTTCGAGGGCTGTATGCCCGTCGAGGTGATGGCAAGACGCGGACGCGACACACTGCTCTTCGGACCGCTCAAGCCCGTGGGACTGATCGATCCGAGAGTCGGAAAGACCTCGCACGCCGTCGTTCAGCTCCGCAAGGAAAATCGCGAAGGGACGATGTATAACCTCGTCGGCTTCCAGACGCACCTGACCTTCCCCGAGCAGAGAAGAGTCTTCCGTATGATCCCCGGACTTGAGAACGCAGAGTTTCTGCGCTACGGCGTGATGCACCGCAACACCTACCTCAATTCCCCCGAATATCTCGAGGAGAATTACCGCCTCAGAGGAAAACCGATCCGCTTTGCGGGACAGATGACGGGCGTTGAGGGATACGTCGAGTCGGCAGGCTCGGGACTTTTGGCAGGTCTTAGCGCCGCAAGAGAGGCTCTCGGAAAAGAGGAAATCTTCTTCCCGAGAACGACGATGCTCGGCGCAATGTCCTACTACGTCGCAAACGGCGGCATTGGCGCATTTACGCCGATGAACGCCAATTTCGGCATCGTAGAGCCGCTCCCGTACCGCGTCAAGGGCGGAAAAGCGGCAAAGAATGAGGAACTCTCGAAGAGAGCGCTCGCAGAAATCGAATTGATTGTGGAGAAACTGAGATGAAGAAAATCATCGTAGATATGATGGGGGGAGATCACGCTCCCGCCGAAACCATCCGAGGCGTGCTCCTTGCCAAAGAGGAGCTTGACGTCGAATTTTTGCTGGTCGGAAACCGCGAAAAGCTCGAAGCGAGTGCCAAAGAGCTTGGCGTGTCGCTCGACGGCTTTGAGATCGTGCATACCGAGGTTGAGATCACCATGGAGGACGACCCGATCAGTGCCGTGCGCGCAAAGCAGGACTCCTCGATGAGCACGGGACTTCGCCTGCTCGCCGAGGGACGCGGAGATGCCTTTGTCAGCGCGGGCAACACGGGTGCGCTCTTTACGGGAGCAAATCTGATCGTCCGTAAGCTCAAGGGTGTACGCCGTCCCGCGATTGCGGCGGTGCTTCCGATGACGCCCCCCGTGCTTTTGCTCGATTCGGGTGCCAACCTCACCGTCACCCCCGAGTATCTCGAGCAGTTCTCGGTGATGGGCTCGGTCTATATGAAGGAAATGATGGGGGTCGAACGTCCTCGCGTGGGACTTCTCAATAACGGAACGGAAGACCATAAGGGAACCGAGCTTCAGATCGAAGCCTATAAAATTCTCTCGAACAACCCGCAGATCAATTTCGTTGGAAACATCGAAGGAAACGCCGTGATGCGTGACCGATGCGACGTTCTCGTCTGCGACGGATTTTCGGGCAATATTCTCCTCAAAACTATGGAGGGAATGGGCAAGCTGATGGGATCGATGCTGAAAAATCTCTTTACGGTAGGACCTATGACCAAGATCGGTTACCTGTTTGTAAAACCGCATCTTGGCGACCTCAAAAAGAATTTTGATGCCAGCGAGTACGGCGGAGCGCCGATCCTCGGCATCGCAAAGCCTGTCATCAAGGCGCACGGCTCGTCCAAGGCAAAGGCGTTCAAGAATGCCATTCGTCAAGCAATGAATGCCGCCGAGAACGACCTGACCTCGGATCTTACGGCAGAGCTTGCGATCCTTGCAGAGCGCAAAAAAGCCGAAAAGGCAGAAGCAAAATCCTCAGAACCTACGACCGAAGAATCCACCGAAAGGAACTTGTGATGCAAAAAGACGTAGCACTTCTCGAAGCGAAAATTGAATATCAGTTTCAGGATCGCTCCATTCTCCGTGAGGCCCTGACGCATTCGTCCTATGCCAATGAGCTTCGCGCCAAGAAAGTAACGGCACAGTGTAACGAGCGTCTGGAATTTCTCGGCGATGCCGTGCTGGAGTCGATTACCAGCGAGTATCTGTTTTTGAGCTACCCCGATCTGACCGAGGGCGAGCTGACGCAGAGAAGAAAGGCAGTCGTGCAGTCGTCGGCACTCGCGTCCTACGCAAGAGAGATCGAGCTTGGCGCATACCTGCTGCTCGGCAACGGAGAAGAGAAGGGCGGCGGAAGAGACCGTCAATCGACGCTCGAGAACGCCTTTGAGGCACTCATTGCCGCGATCTATCTTGACGCGGGCAGAGAGGGCAAGGAGCGCGTGCGCCGATTTATCATTCCCTTTATCAAGAGAGAGCTGGAGGAGCATTACAGTCCGATCATCACCGATCCGAAGACCGAGCTGCAGCAGCTCATTCAGCAAGCAGAGGGGGACGTACTTACTTATCACGTCGTCGGAGAGAGCGGACCCGATCACGAAAAGCACTTTGCGGTCGAGGCGAGAATGAACTCGAACGTCATCGGACACGGCACGGGCAGATCCAAGCGAGAGGCAGAGCAGAATGCCGCCATCGAAGCACTCCGCCTGTTCGGAGAAATTGAATAAGAAGAACAAAATAGAACAACAGCGCAGCCGTAAGAACGAACGGCTGCGCTGTTTTGCTTTGGGCATTGTTTCTGTTTTTTCACCGAATGAGGAGCAAAATCAAAAGAAGGGGCAAAAGATCGTCCTGCGTTTCGTTTTGCGACAGAAGCAGGATCAGCCCAAGCAGTAAAAGCTCCTCCGAACCGATCGATCCGCCCTGTCGAAACAGTCCACCAAGCGCGCCCGTGTGGGAAAACAACCCCGAACGCGCGGCAGGAATGCTTTCCTCGCCCGTCGGAGCGAGCTCCGTGGGGGGCGCTTCTTCGATCGATTCCGCGGTTTTTGCCGCATCTGTTATCTCGATCGGCTCACTCGGAGCGGGCGGCGCTTCCTCACGAAAGGCATTGCCACTGTAGTTTCTTGGAACGCGCGGATAGCGGTCGCCAAGCTCTCGTCTGGAATACATTAGTGACCTCCTTTCCCGAACGTTCCGAAGCCTCGAAGTACCTCGGAGAGGGTAGTGAGGCGGAGGATATCGTCAATCGCCTGACATCGTCCCGTGCTCAGATAAGGCTTGAGCGCAAGAAGCAGGCAGGCGCGCGGATCATCCTTTCTTGGCGGCGGCGCACCTTTTCCCATACCCCCACCCACCCCCGAAAGTCCCGAAAGAAGCGGTGCGATCGTCGCGAGCGCCTCGGGGGGGATTTCCTTCGGTAGCGGCACGGAGGGTTCTGGCGCTACCTCTGTCATCGCTTCACGCTCCTTGGGCGCTTGCGCCGAAGGCGCAGACTTTCCCAGCGCCGCGGCGATCGTCGAGATCAGCTCGGGATGCGCGAGAATTCCCTCAATCGCTCGCGAAAGGTCGGGAGCATTCGCTTCGACAGCCTTCTCGGGTTCCTTGTTTTCATCCATTGGTCTATCTCCGTCCTCTCTTGTTCGCTTCGTACTGCTCGGTAATGCGGCGCAGATCGTCGTCGGTCGCACTGCCGAGTGCCGTACGGATGCTTTCAATGCTCGACGGATCGATATTGAATTCTTTGGGATCAATACCACTTTCGGCGGCAAGGCGCTGAATCAGGTTTTTGAGCTGACGGTCATTGAGGCTCAGAACCTTATTTAAGGCATCACGGTCAAGTTGCATCAGGGGTTCCTCCTTCTCGCACAGTATTCTTCGTTACAGAATATGCAAAAGAAAAAGAGAAAGTACCAAGATTTTAGGATTGACGAAACACGCGATTTGTGATAAAATAATATTATAATAGGAAAAATATTGCCGCTCATTTCCATTTTATGGAAGAGAGGGCGAAAATATTCCACCCGAGCATTGGAGGAGGATCAAACCAAATGAAATATTGCTTTATTCTGAACCCTGCGGCTGGTAAGGGACAAATGGCGACAAAGATTGAAGAAAAGCTCGGCGCGCTCGGACGCGAGGACGTCGAACTCTATTTTACGAAGAGCATCGGTGACGCCACCGACTACATCCCGCGCCGCGTCGCGGAGGATCCCACCGAGAGCTACCGTTTCTACGCTTGCGGCGGCGACGGAACGCTTGGTGAGGCGGTCTGCGGAATGATGGCACTCCCGAAGGAAACCGACGCTTCTCTCGGCTTGATCCCGTCGGGCACGGGCAACGATTTCGTTCGCAATTTTCTTGGTGGAGAGCATTTCTTCGAGGTAGAGGATCAGCTTTCCGCCGACGAGGTGACGATTGACCTTCTCCGCTGTAACGACCGATATGCCGTCAATATGGTCAACATCGGCTTTGATTGCGAGGTCGTTTGCAAAACGCTCGACCTCAAGAAAAACAAGCTCATTCCCAAAAAGCTGACCTATATTGCGGGACTTGTGATCACGCTCATCCGTAAGCCCGGCGTGCGCGCCAAAGCAGAGGGGGCTGAGGAATTTCGCGACTATTTGCTGAATACCTACGCCAACGGTTGCTTCTGCGGCGGAGGATTTCACTCCAATCCCCGCGCCTTGCTGACCGACGGCAAGCTCGACGCGCTCCGCGTCTTTCCAATCGGACGCCTGAAATTTGTTTCGATCGTCGGCGCGTATAAAAAGGGAACGCATCTCGCACCGAAATACGCAAAAATTTTAGAGAGTGAAAAAATGGATGCGGTTGATCTGATCTTTGAGAGAACCACCAATATCAGCGTCGACGGTGAGATCGTCCGCGCGGATGAATTACATCTGTCGGTAGAAAAGAGAGCGCTTCGCTTCCTCGTACCGTCGGGTGCTTCGATGAGAAAGCAAGAGGATCGGGACTCGCAAGCAGAGAAACAAGAGGAGCTTCTTTCGGTATGACGACCGAAAAATACGTCGTCTTTTCGGACGTGCACGGACGGAGTGATCTTGTGCACACACTTCTTTCCAAGAACCGCGATGCCGAGGCGTATTTCTTCCTTGGCGACGGACTTCGCGACCTGCCCGAGGGGGAGCCGAGGCTTTTTTCGGTGCGCGGAAACTGCGATTTTTCACTGGATCCAAGCACGCCCGAGGAGTATATACTGAATCTCGGCGGAAGAAAAATTTTATTGATGCACGGACACCGCCACTCGGTCAAATCGGGACTGGATCGCGCGATTCGATACGCATCGGAGCGTGGCGCGGATGCACTGCTCTTTGGTCATACGCACCTGCCTTTGGAAAACTATTATTCCGAGGGAAGCGAGTTTTATGACGGCTACCGACTCCCTCGGGATCTTTGGGTGTTCAACCCCGGCAGCCTTGCCGAAGGAAGCTTTGGACTTCTGCAGATTCGCGGCGGACAAATGCTTTTTTCGCACGGAACGGTCTGAATAAAAAAAGCCCTCCCCAAAGGGAAGGCTTGATGATTGGCTTATACAAACGCAGGATTTTCGATCTCGTCGGCGGCTTGCGATGCCTGAAGCTCGACCTCCTTGTGGTATGCCTCGATGACCGATCTCTCCACCTCACTGCGGAACGCGGCGTTGATGGGATGTACGATGTCGCGGTAGGTTTCGTCGGGATTCTTTCGGCTGGGCATTACGATAAAGAATTTTTCGCGGGCGTAGATGACCTTGATGTCGTGTACGGCAAGCTGGCCGTCAAAGGTGACCGAAACGATGGCTCTCATCGGGCCCTCGTCAAAGAGTTTTCTGACTTTGATGTCTGTGATTTGCATTTTTTGTTCCTCCGTTTTGATGATATCGTATTTGTTTTCAAAAAGTTTAGATTTTTCAATATCAATTAACATTTTCCTTACCATTTCTTTCAATTTTTCGTGTAAAATAAGAACGTTAGTATTTTCCAAATAAAGGAAGAAGGAGCGCCAAGCATGCAGATCA
>JAGBSP010000053.1 GCA_017631855.1 Clostridia bacterium
GGAAATGGTTACCGCTGACGGTGTTATCACGGTAGAAGAGTCCAAGTCGGCTGACACCTCCTCCGAGGTAGTTGAGGGTATGCAGTTCGATCGCGGATACCTCTCTCCCTACATGGCAACCGATATGGATAAGATGGAAGCCGTTCTTGACGACGCGCTGATCCTGATTACCGATAAGAAGATCACCAACATTCAGGAAGTTCTCCCTGTTCTTGAGCAGGTTGTTCAGGCAGGCAGAAAGCTGATGATCATTGCTGAGGACGTTGAGGGTGAGGCTCTGACCACGCTCGTACTCAACAAGCTCCGCGGAACCTTCGTCTGCGTTGCTGTCAAGGCTCCCGGCTTTGGTGACAGAAGAAAAGAAATGCTCCGCGACATCGCAATTCTGACGGGCGGTGAGGTCATCTCCTCTGAGATCGGTCTTGAGCTCAAGGATACCACGCTCGCACAGCTTGGCCGTGCAAGACAGGTCAAGGTCAACAAGGAAACCACCATCATCGTCGGCGGCGCAGGCACGCCCGATGAGATCAAGTCGAGAATCGCACAGATCAAGTCGACGCTGGAGATCACCACCTCCGATTTCGACCGCGAGAAGCTGCAGGAAAGACTTGCAAAGCTTTCGGGCGGTGTTGCCGTCATTAAGGTCGGTGCCGCTACCGAGGCTGAGATGAAGGAAAAGAAGCTCCGCATTGAGGACGCTCTCAACGCAACCCGCGCGGCTGTGGAAGAGGGTATCGTTGCAGGCGGTGGAACGGCATACCTCAACGTTATCTCCGAGGTTGAGAAGCTGGTTGACACGGTCGAGGGCGACGAAAAGACGGGTGTCCGCATCGTTCTCAAGGCTCTTGAGGAGCCCGTACGTCAGATCGCTGCAAACGCAGGCTTTGACGGCGGTGTTATCGTCAGCGAGATCATGAAGAGCGGTAAGGTTGGCTACGGCTTTGACGCTTACAACGAGGTTTACTGCGATATGATGGCTTCGGGTATCGTCGATCCTACCAAGGTTACTCGTTCGGCACTTCAGAACGCTGCTTCGATCGCATCGGTCATTCTGACCACCGAGTCGGTTGTTGCCGACAAGAAGGATCCTGCCGCTGAGGCAGCTGCAAATGCCGCTATGGCTGGTGCCGGCGGAATGGGCGGAATGTATTGATGAGCAAAGCTCATCAGTGAAATTTGCCCTACGGGCAAGTGAAATTGCTTCGCAGTGAAATATTGCTTTGCAATGTGAAATGCTTGCTTCGCAAGCGTAAATAAAAAAGCACTTGGGATTTTTCCTAAGTGCTTTTATTTTTTTGGGATACAATAAACAAAAAAACTCTTTACAAATTCCAAAAACCGTGTTATAATAAGAATGCCAAACTAATTCAATATTGCAAAGTAGGTATCCTCTTCTTTTTAGGGTAGGTATGCCCTTTTTCGCTACACAAAAGTTTGAATTTGATAAAATGCAAATTCCGGCTTTTGTGTGACTGGGTATACCTGTTTTGCAATGGATTAGTTTGGCGACTATCGGAGTTTGCGTTTTTGTGCGTCTGCTTCGGTGGGCGCACTTTTTATTTTTCGGAGGGATTATGAAAAAGGTTGACAAGCTCGGAAGAATTGTTATTCCGATAGAATTGCGACAAAAGTACGGTTTAAACGAAGGTACAAAAATAGAATTTATCGGTATTGGCGAAGGAATTATGGTAAGATCCGATGAACCCTTCTGTAAGATATGCCACGAAAAAATCCCCGAGGATAACGAATTTCCTCTGTGTGAAAAATGTATGGCAGAAGTAATCAAGAGTTATCAAGAAAAAAGATAACGCAAAAGCACTTGGAAAATTCCAAGTGCTTTTTTGTTTTTGTATTTACGGATTCTTCTGTCTGAATTTCTTCCATACGGGAATCGTAATCGCCGAAAGAACAAGTCCGCCGGCAATCAGAATCGTACAAGCCAAAATGACGGTTTCCCAATCAAATTGATCCGCAAGATATCCTCCGCCCCACGTTGCAACCACGTTGCCAAGCGCACAGCAGGCATTCAGCAAACCACCAACGAATGCCGTAAGTCCAAGCGCACGAAAGCGTCCCGCATAAATCATTGCAAGCACCTGCCCCATGGCGGCTGTGAGCACGGTAATGAGAATCATCAAAAGGGTCGTCAAGAGCATCGGGAAGGTCCTGAATTGCAACAGCGCAAAGCTTATCGGGAGCGAAACAAGGAAAAAGATCAAAAGTGCTCTTGCTTCATCTCGCTTTGCTTTTTTATAGACAAGTCCGCTGAACATAACACCGAAAATATTAACAATCAGCAATACGACCGAAAGAAGAAGCGTAAAGCTGGGAGACGCGCCGTAGGTTTCGGTCAGAATGGTCGGCATCCAGTTCTTGATGCAGGTTTCGGTCAGATTTTTGATAAACCCAAGCGCTGAGAAAAAGATCACTCCTCCGCCCCACACCAACGCCCAAGTCAGTTTTTCTCGCTTGGGCTTTGTGATCACAACAGGTGCCGCTTCCGTACGGTGCGTATGAATGATTGGCGCATAGCGCTTTTCCATAAAGTACACAAAGATCAGCGATCCGAGGTTGACGAGCGCGCACGCCGCAAAGAGCGACTGCCACGGCAAGATCAGAAGAATTCCCGAGGTCAGTAAGTAAGAGATAATCGAGCCGATCGAATAGCAATATCCCATACGCGCAAGTCCCTTGACTCGGTGCGTCGGAATCAGCTCGGTCGAAACGATGCGAAGAATCGCGGGCCACATACCAAACTGCATAAAGCCGTTGATCGTCCAGAGAATCAGGATCGGCCAGAAGCTGTCGAGCACGACGATGAGCGCATTTGCCGCAAAGGAGCTCGTGAGCGTAATCGACAAAAGTGCGTACGGAGAATATTTACTTGCAACGACGCCGCCGAACACCTGACCGATGGCATATGCAAGCCAGAACATCGCATTGACAAGTCCTGCCTCGGTTTTCGTCATAATTTCCGCGTCAACAAGCTCAACCGTGACCGCCGAAAATGCAATTTTTCCAAATACGTTAAGAACGTATAAAAAAAACAGGCAACCAAACAGCTTTCTGCTGGCAATTCCCTTATGCGGCATAATAAATCCTTTCCGTAATTCACCCTTAGGTCTTTCTGTCGACCATTATATACCAAAAAGAAAAAAAAAGCAAGAGGATACATAAATTTTGTCAAAAAGAAAAAACGCGCAGCTGTAAAATACACAGCTACGCGGTCCTTCTTGTTTTGCTTTTATTCTGCCTCTGCCTCGCAGGCAATCTTCTGCTCTGCTCTCTCGCGCTTGGTCTTCGCAATGAGCTCTGCCTGTGCGCGGTGCTTGGCGCGGACGTCGTCGAGTCCTTCGATCGTATCGGCAATCTTTTCTGCCTGACTTTCTCCCGTCTTGAGCTGACGGTAGGTCAGCCGTCCGAGCTGCTCGTACAGCGCGTTTCTCTTGGCTTCAAGGCGCTTGAGCTTCATCTGCATCGACGCGTCGTCCACAAGCTCTCCCGTCTTCTTTTTCGCTTTCTCTGCCGCCGTTCCGAGATTTTTCTTGATCTGATTCCAGTCTGCCATTTTATGTTCTCCTTTCGGATTCTTTCATTTGATTACCTTCATTATACAACATTTTTTCCGATTTGTAAAGAGAAGAATAAAAATAGAATAAAAATTTGCAAAATCGGACAAAGTAACCTTACATTCACACAAAGGAGAAGCTTATGAACATTGACAAAAAGCAATACAAAAAATACGCCGCCGCGCACGCGCCGAAATCTCCGATCGTGTCGGACTGTCTGCGCGCGTTTCTCGTCGGGGGCGCGATCTGCGCTCTCGGGGAGGGACTTTGCCGACTTTACGGGCACTGCCTGCATCTGGTCAAGGACGACGCCGCCACACTGACCTCGGTAACCCTCGTGTTTCTTGCGGTTCTTCTGACGGGCATCGGAATTTTTGACCGCATCGCGCGTTATGCGGGGGCGGGCACGCTGGTTCCCATCACGGGCTTTGCCAACTCGGTTGCCTCGCCCGCCATCGACAGCCGCGACGAGGGACTCGTGCTCGGTGTGGGCGCAAAGATCTTTACGGTCGCGGGTCCCGTTCTGCTTTACGGTACGCTTGCGGGCGCGCTCTACGGTTTGATCTACTATTTCTGGAAATTGCTTGCTCTTTGAGCAGAAAAAACGTCCTTACCCGAAAAGACGCCGAAGAGCGTTTCGGCAACGATCCGCACATCTCCCCCAAGGTGGAGGGTTCGCGCATAGCGGGCGTCAAGGCGCGCCTTGTCGAGGTCGGGCAGAAAATCGCGTCCGCGGACTTGGGAAAGTCCCGTAATCCCCGGACGCAGGCGGTCTGCTCCGCTCCGACGGCGAAGCGTATGCACGAGCTCTTCGCAAGGAATGAGCGGACGCGGACCGACAAGGCTCATCTCTCCGCGAAGCACGTTCCATAGTTGCGGAAGCTCGTCAAGGCTGGTCCGACGCAGAAAGCGACCGATCGGTGTCACGTATCTTCCGTCCCTAAGCTCAGCGCTCGGACAATTGCTCGGCGCATCGGTCACCATCGTTCGAAATTTGAGGCAAACAAAGAGCTTACCGCCGCGCCCCACACGAAGCTGACGGAAGATGGCGGGACCGCGGGAAGTCAAGCGTATGGCAATCGCAAGAAGCAGCATCGGAAGTGCGAGAAACAGCAAGAGCAGCGAGGAAAACACGAGATCGAGCGTCCGTTTGAGCACTCGGTATCTCGCTTCCCGTCTTCTTTTTTTACGTAGCATTTCCCCACCCCCGTTTCGCATTTAGGGTTCTCACTTTGGGAGAAAATCATACCGATCAAATCGAAAGCTTTTCTTGTAATTTACCTTCTTTTGTGATATACTATTACCGTAACCCTATACGGAAAGGTGCGGTGTCTATGCTGTTTTTCGGAATTTCAACGATGGTGTTGGCAATCTTTCTTCTCTTTTTTATCTTCGGTCACTTCATATTTATCCGCGCGTGTCGGCGCAGAAAAGCCTATTCGTCCGATCATCACGAGCACGGAAGAGGTCACGGACTTTCTGAAGCTCATTTTGCATTGATCAAAGATGCGCGCACTTGGTTCGACGCGCAACGCTTTGAGGAGGTATCGGTCCCCTCGCACGACGGACTTTGTCTTCGCGGCAAGCTTTTACCCTGTGAAAATGCGCGTGGCGCGGTCCTTTTCTTTCACGGCTATCACTCCTCGGCGCGCAGGGATTTTTCGATTCAGGCAAGGGCGCTCCACGAGGCGGGATATCATTTGCTTCTGGTTTCGGAGAGAGCACACGGAGAAAGCTCTGGAAAATATCTCTGCTTTGGTACAAAGGAGAGATACGACGTACAGCGCTGGGCAGAGTTTGCCGAGCAGCGCTTCGGAGAACTTCCGCTCGCGCTCTTCGGACTTTCGATGGGAGGCGCGTCGGTGCTGACGGCGTCGTCCCTCGCGCTCCCCGCAACGGTTCGCGCCGTGATCTCGGACTGCGGCTTTTCGTCGCCGTGGGAGATTATCATACGGACGCTCCGTCGCTCCTACAAGATCTATCCCTACCCCGTCGTCTATTTTATGAATTTCTGGGCACGGACGCTGGCGGGCTTTGATTTTCGCGAATGCTCGGTAAAGGACTCGCTCAAAGCCACCTCTCTTCCCGTTCTGCTCATTCACGGAGAGGAAGACCGTTTTGTTCCCACCGAAATGTCGGTGCGTGCCCACGAATCCTCGCCCGAGCGTACCGAGCTTTTTCTCGTCGCAGACGCGCGCCACGGTCAGGCGATCCTCTTTGCCACCGAGGAATATTTACGTCGACTCGTTGAATTTTTAGAAAAGCATCTATAAAAACAGCCACTCACGCAATCGCGTGAGTGGCATATTTGTTATCTGAGAAATCCGTTGATAATTTCTTCCTCGGCTTCCTTTTCGGTCAGTCCCAAGGTCATCAGCTTAATGAGCTGCTCACCCGCGATCTTTCCGATTGCCGCCTCGTGAATGAGCGATGCGTCGGGGTGAACCGCGAGAATTTCGGGCACTGCCGCCACGGTGGCGTCGTCCAGAATGATGGCGTCACACTCGGTATGTCCCGAGCACTCGGCGTTGCCCTTGATGCGCGAAACGAAGCGCTGACGCGACTTGTCTCTTGCAACCGAACGAGAAACGACGTGCGTTCCCGCGCCCTCACCGTTAAGCTCAACCTCAAACTCGGTTTCGGCAAACTGCTCGCCGTGCGTCATAATCTTCTCGCTGACGATCAGCGTCGACTTCGCGCCGAGAATTGCTTTGGTCGTTCTCTTGGTCGAGTCCACGCCCTTGATCTGCGCCGTTTCCATTTCGAGGTATGCGCCCTCTTCGAGCTCGACGTAGGTCGTGGGATTCATAATGTTCTTTCCGTTGCCGTCGCCCTGACCGTAGTGCTTCTCGACGTACTTGACTCTTGCGTTCTTGGCAAGATAGAATGCGTGCACACCGCTGTGCTCCGAGGTCTCGCTACCGCCGTTGTGAATGCCGCAGCCCGCAACGATGGTTACGTCGCAATCCTCGCCGATATGGAAATCGTTATACACGAGCTCGCGAAGTCCCGTCTGCGAAAGAATGACGGGAATATGAAGCGATTCTTTTTTGGTGCCTGCCTTGACATAAATATCAATGCCCGGCTTGTCGGTCTTCTGCACGATCTCAATGTTCTCCGAGGAGTTCTTGCCGTGAAGCTTGCCGTTGATGCGGAGCGAGTAAGCTCCCTCGGGGACTTCGTGAAGTCCCGCGACTTCCTTGAGAAGGTTTTGCTGTATCTTATCCATCTCTCTTCCCCCTTACATATTCTTTGTGTAGCGGCATCCCGATTGCACGTCAATGAGCTTCGGGAATACCTTCTTGCAATCGTCGTATTCGACGACCTCGCCGCCTGCGACCACGATGATCTTATCGGCGATATTGAGAATTCTCTCCTGATGCGAAATGATCAGGATCGTACCCTTGGTGCGCTCGTACATCTTCTCAAATACCTTAATGAGATTATTGAAGCTCCACAGGTCAATGCCTGCCTCGGGCTCGTCAAAGACCGAAAGCTTCGTTCCGCGCGCGTTGATCATCGCGATCTCGATACGCTTAAGCTCGCCGCCAGAGAGAGAGCCGTCAACCTCTCTATTGATATAGTCCTTGGCGCAAAGTCCGACCTCAGAGAGGTAGTTGCACGCCTCGGAAATGTTCGTGTTCTTTCCTGCCGCCAGAGAAATCAGATCCTTGACGGTAATTCCCTTGAAGCGAACGGGCTGCTGGAAGGCAAAGCTGATGCCCATCTTGGCGCGTTCGGTGATCGAGAGATTCGTAATATCCACGCCGTCAAAGAGAATCTGTCCCTCGGTCGGCTCGACGATGCCCGCAATAATTTTGGCAAGCGTCGATTTTCCGCTTCCGTTCGGTCCCGTGATGGCGACAAAGCGATCGTCGATCACAAGGCTGACGTTCTTTAATATTTCCTTTTCTCCTACGCGGTAGGAGATATTTTTCAGTTCTAACATTTTGAAAACCTCATTTCATATTACCGAAAAACCATACGGCTTTCCAATTATATTATTATACCGCATTTTCCACTCTTTTTCAAGGGGTTTTGTGAAGTTTTTGTCAGAAAAGAATAAATATCCCCCCGTATAACGGGGGGATTTCAGTTTTGTGTGAAGCTCTAATACTACTGGATGCGCACAAATGCGCTGTATATTGGCCAGCCAGCCATGCAATTGTTACTTGCTATCTGTAAACGGCTTCCACCATAAGCCTCCCTTTACACAAGGGAGCCTTTGGCACAAAAACATTCTGCTCTTACTTTTTGTTGAATTTCTGTTGATCGGCATAGCCTTTTTTGAACCACGCGACTATCGCGTGGTTTTCGTTTTACAAAAAAGCTCCCGACCATTAAGGTCGGGAGCCAAGAAATTCTAAAACTTATGCTTTTTTACGGCGAAGAAGTACCAATACTGCCAAAGCAATAACAAGTACAAGAGAAACACCGCCGATGATCGTGCCGGTCAGAGCAAGGCCGTTTGCAGCCTTTGCTGCAGCCTCAACGTCCTCTACAGCTGCATCCTGAGCAGCGTTAGCATCAGCAAGAGCCTTATCCTCAGCCTTCAACGCTTCAATTGCCTTGTTTGCAGCTTCGAGCTCAGCCTTTACAGCATCGAGCTCCTCAGCAATCGCTTCAATAGCCTCTGCCATTTCAGCATTTGCCGCAGCTATTGCAGTAGCAAGTTCAGCCTTCAATGCCTCATCAGCAGCCGTTGCAGCTTCCTCTGCTTCTGCGATTGCTACCTCTACCTCTGCGATTGCAGCATTGAGCGTTTCGATCGCTGCAGCGAGGTCTTCAGCATTCTTCGCGTCTACATCTGCCAGATTCTTCAGAGCTACATCTACGTTACCCAATGCAACTGCAATATCAGCAGGAATGAATCCGCTAATAAAGCCGTCTGCATCGTAGTTTGCAATGTACGAAATCGTGCCTGCGGAAACCAACGTAGGAACGTTATCAGCGATAGCTGCGAGAGCAGTGATCGTGTTGTTACGTGCGGAATGTACGGTATTGAATGCATTTGCATATCCGGAAATCGTACCGAAAAGCTGATCCTTCGTTACCGATACGCCTTCTGCCGTAGTGGAGTGGTTATAGCAGTTTCCGTACAAAGCGTTCGTACAGTTCGTAGCATCAACCGCTACATTCTTCAACGTTATCATAGAAGAGGTTGCAATGGGAGGATTGTTAACCTTACCGCCGCCGAAATAACCGAAGATACCTGCGGTTGCTGCCGAAGAGGGAGCGATTACGGAATTGGAGACATTAACAAAAGCATTGGTATGCGAACGGTTGCCTTCTTCTTTACCGAACAAGCCACCGGAAACACCTCCCGTAACGGCTACCTTGACCAAAACCTTTTCCACAACGAGATTGTAGGTTCCTACGTTAGGAATCAAACCAAAGAATCCACCTACATTCTTACCGTCTGAGGTAACGGAGCTGTTCTCATCAATGTTAACCTTAGAGATCGTCGTCGTTTCGCCCTCACTCTTGGGGTTGAACTTTCCTGCGATCAAGCCTGCGTTATCCGTTCCGGTAACGTCAATGTTTACAAACTTAACGTTCTTAACGGTTGCGCCGCCTACGAGGACGTCAGCGATCAAGGCGTTCCCTGCTACAGCTGCGTTCGAAACGGAGTGACCCTGACCGTCAAACGTTCCTGCAAAGCTGTCAAACAGCGTTGCTGCTGCTGCATTACCGAAGTCAAGGTCAGCACCGAGCTTTACCGTCTTGCCGGCAAAGTCTTTGTCGGATGCTGCGATTACAGCCCAGTCCTCTGCGTTCGTGATCACGTACTCAGTTGCCGTGTCATAACCCGCGAGGTCGATCGTAGCTGCTGCGCTTACAGAGATCATTCCAACGGGAATCATCGTCAGAAGCATTACAAGAACCACGATCATAGATAATGTTTTTTTGATACAAGTTTTTGCTTTCATAAAATTGTTTCCTTTCTTAATTTTTTCGAATGATAAAAGCGTTCGTATCATTGAAAAGAACTTTGTTCCTTCGATATTTTGATTATATCACCGATTGTCAAAAATGTCAATAATAATCTAAGAAGAAATTCATTTTTGTCACTTTTATACAATTGTCGTTTCGCAGTTTTTGGTATTTTGCGCCCAAAATTCTCGCAAATCTGCAAGAAACAACGAAAAAGCGAACCAATCCTTTTCCCATCTGCCTTTTCTCTCTCCCAAGGGGCGCGTTTTTCTTCTTTCTACCTATATCTTTTCTATATCTTTCTTCTATTCTTTCTTCTTTGGGCAATGAATCGGCTTCGCCGACGAAAGCTGCCGAGAACGTTTCGTTTTCCCTTGCAAATATTACATATTAATTATATTAAGGCGATGCAGTATATATAACACATATGTATTACTTGCTACCCGTAAACGGGTTCTCTTTAATTTTTGTTACACCTTGTAGGGACCGGCGTCCTCGCTGCTCCCTACAAACACTCTTTGTTTGCTTTGTTGATATCATCTATTTTGTTTCTGCTTATCGGTGAACCTATATTGACCCCCGCCACTATCGCGTGGTTTTCGTTTTACAAAAAAAAGAATGCAAACCGTCAAAGGCTTGCATTCTCTTTCTTTTCCGTCAGCAAATTTTCTATTTTCTTTTGCTCCTTGTGTGCCGCCGAGATGACGAACTGCAAGAGCACGAGAATGACCGCCATCACGCCTGCCACGAGCAAAAGTGAGGGCGTATAGCTTCCGAACAGATCGTAGCAAAGATTAAAAGCAGGCGCACCGATGGCATATCCCGCCACGTTCACCGAAACGAAAATACCGAGGACCTTGGCATATGAGTGATTGCCGAACAAATCCGACGCGTAAAGCGGAAGCATAATCGTTTCAATGGGAAGCGCAAACTGACCGACCACCGTAAATCCGACGGCAAGCGCAAAGCCTAAGCTGTTGCCCTGCACCATCGCAAGCATCAGCGTCGAAATCACGGCAAACGCAGTACAAAGGCTTGCCGCCAAACGAAGTCCGAATTTATCGTAAAGAATTCCCGTCATCAGCTTTGCTCCCGCCAGAAGCACCGAACCGAACGACATCATTCCCATCACGGCGGAATAGTCGATGCCAACGTCCTTAAAGTGCATTGCCACGATACCGTGACTTCCCTGCAGGATCAGTCCCGAGCAGAAAATACAAACGCAAGCGCCCCAAAAATACCAGCGGCGCGTCGCTTGGGAAAATTCGATACCAACCCAATCCTTGCCGCGCTTTTTCTTGGTTTGAACAGAATTCCCCATTGACTCTTCCTTGGGAGAGTTACGGAAGAAGATCAGCACGATCACAGCCGTCACCGCAATCACGATCGCGATCATACGGTAGGCATTACGGTACGTACCCACAACGTTCGGATCAATCATTCGTCCGACAAGCCAAATGGCGATCGCTCCGCCAATTCCGTTTGAGGCAAGAATAATGCCCATAATCGTGCCCTTGCGTTCGGGGCACCACCGTCCGACAACGTATCCGACCATCGTTGTGGTCGTCCACGCAAAGCCGAGTCCGAGGAGCGATCCCGCCAGATAGATCTGCCAGAGCTCAGTCGCAAACGAATAAAGGAGATTGGCGGCAACCAATGAGAAAAATCCCGCAAAAATCAGCTTTCTCGGGCCAAATTTGGCTACAAGGAAGCCAAAAAAGAGATTGACGATGGCGGTAGCAATATACCGACAGCTCTCTCCGATCGAAACCAGGCTTCGCTCGGTACCGAGATCCTTTGCGATCTCATCGGGAAAGAGGGATTTCGTGGAGCTGGCAAAACCAAGGCAAACGAGCACCATCAAAAAGCAAACACCGACGATCACCCACGTATAATCAAAATTCCGTTTCATTTTTTCCGTTTTCCCTTTCATCTGTTGCCGAGAATATGATCGGCAAGCTCCCGTTGCATCCGAAGCTGTGCTTCAAAGAAATACAGAGGAAGCCGCGGCGACGGGGCGCATTCGTAGGTGAAGGGTCCCGCAAAGTCAATCTCCCGAAGTGCTCTTCCGAAGTCCTCCCACTCGACAAGTCCGTTATACGGGAAGCGATGCTGATCGTGGATTCCGTTGTTGTCGTGCACGTGAATGGCTCGAAGAACCTCTCGGTGCGCACGCACCTGATCTCCCGCGGAAACTCCCTTGCTATGGATATTGTTATGTCCCGTATCGAGGCACATTTTAAAATGCTCGTCGCCCACCGTATCGACCATCGCATGAATCTCGTCGGGCGAGGAAATCGAAAATTCTGGCCACGGCATATTCTCAAGACAGATCGTAATGCCGCACTCCTTTGCCACAGGCAACAGCTTTGAGAAGACGTCGAGATTGATCTCTCTCGTTTCTTCCACGCCTCCTGTGATGAGATCACTGCATCCCATCGGTGTTAAGGGATGAAGCACCCAAAGCTTTACGCCAAGCAACGACGAGCAACGAAGCGACCGCTTCATCCACGTAAGATGCTTTTCCCTCTCCTCTCGCGTGACATCTCTGGGCTGACCGCCAAAGGGGGCGTGCGTTTGCACGAGCTCCACTCCCGCTTTGTCTGCCAAAGCGCGCTCTTTTTTGTGAAGCGCGATGATCTCTTTTTCGGAAAGCGAGTAAATTTCCGAAGTCGTATCGGTCAGCATTCGGCAGTCAATGGCGTCAAAGCCGAATTCCTTACATTTTTTATACAGATCGTCCCCGTAATAATGCAAAAAGCTTTTTCGGGATCCAATGGCTATGTTCATACTGCATTCTCCAAAACGTCGCCGCTGTGCTCACGCTCCAGCTTTTTGAAGGTTCTGAAATAGAACGGCAGAAGCGTGACGATCGACAAAACCCAACCGATGGGCCATACAAGATACAATACGGTCATATTGGGGTTTGGCAGGTTATTGAAAATTCCGTATACCCAAACGAAGCGGAACAAACACATATACACGAGTGTCGAAATCGTCGCAAGATTCGGACGACCCATTCCGCGGAGTGCTCCACCGAAGATATCGTTGATACCGCAGATAAAGTAGGTGCTCGAAATAATGATCATCTTTTGCTGAGAATATGCGATGACAGCGGGGCTTGTCGTCATCAGCGAGGAAAGCTGTGCCGAGAAGATCGCAGACAGCGCGCCAAATCCCGCACCGAGCGCCGTCGTCATAATCAGACCGTTGAGCACAACGTGCCGTGCGCGCTTGACGTTTCCGTGTCCGATGTTCTGGCTGACGTAAGGCATTACGGCAAGAGCGGGCGCGGTGGAAATCTGATAGAGAATATTGTCAAAGTTGTTGGCAATCGAAATTCCCGTCGTCGCATCGGGTCCGAAGGAATTGACCGTTGCGGTGATAATGACGTTTGCGATCGAATAGAGTGCTTGCTGAAGTCCCGCGGGGACACCGACGATGAGAATTTCCTTGAGCTCTGCCCCGTAAAAGCGAATGCGAGAAAGCTTGAGCTTAATCACACCGTCGTGGGTCAGAAGTGCACGAAGACCGAAAAAGACCATAACTACCCACGAAAGAAGCGTTGCGTAGGCAACTCCTTCTACCGTCATATGAAATACGGCAACAAAGAGGAAGGTAAATACGAGCTTGACGACACTGCCGAGGATCAGATAGATCATCGGACGGCGCGAATCTCCCACCGAACGAAGAATCGCGGCGGAAAAGTTATAGACCATCAAAATCGGAATTCCCGCAAAATACAGACGGAAATAAAGTGCCGCATCCTTGAGAAGCGTCTCGGGGCAGTTCATCCAGCCAAGGAAGATCTCAGCGCACGATATGCCAAGCACGGCAAGAGCAATACCACCGACAAAGGCAAAGAGAATCGATACGCCCGTGGCACGTTCCACGCGCTCACGGTCGCCCTTTCCGATGTACTTGGCAATCACAACGTTCGCGCCCGCCGAGCAGCCGATCAGGAGTCCCGTGATCAGCGAAATCAGCGTGCCGCACGCACCAACCGCGCCCACCGCGTAACCGCCGCTCGAGTCGAACATCTTCAAAATCGTCATATCGACGACGTTGAAAAGCGACATCACGACGTTCATTATCATAATCGGGATCGCGATACTGAAAAGTCCTTTCATAATCGAGCCAGAAAGCATATTTACTTCTTTTTTTCCTGTTTTGACGTGCATCATTCGTTCCTCACAATCTTTCGTCGTCAAATTTGATTTGTCCGATCAGATCGGCAAGCGTTTGTCCCTTGGCAAGATAGATCTCGGATGCGGTGCGAAGCCGCTCTTGTTCGTAGCTGTATCGATCGTACACGCCGACCGTGTGAAAGCCCGCCGCCTTGGCGGTTTCGAGCGCCAAAAAGGAATCCTCAAAGACACAGCACTCTGCGGGAGAAATCCCCATCAAGTCTGCCGCCTTGAGAAAGACGTCGGGACGCTCCTTGCCAACGCCAACCTCCTCGCAGGAATGCAGACTGTCAATATACTCCCGAAGTCCCACGGCGCGCAGGGCAATCTCCAGATTGTCCTTGTGGCTCGCCGAGGCAAGACAGATGGCAATTCCCTGTTCTCTAAGCCATAAGAGGATCTCCTCAGCCCCCGGCTTCGGCGTGACCTCATAGCGATAGAAATCCTTTAAAAATTGCAGATATTCCTCAAAAAACGACGAATCCGTTATCCCGTATGCCTCCGCCACAAGGCGAAGCGCGTCGGGATAGGTCGTGGTGCGAACCCGTTTGGCAAGCGCCTCGTCGGGCAAACGGCCTTCGTTCTTCGAATCGCGTTGGGCAATGCTCTGCCAAAAACGATCCCAGAAAAAAAGAGAATCGATCAGCGTTCCGTCCATATCAAAGATCGCGCCCTTGACCTTCATCGGCATCTTCATTTTTTCTCCCCTGCCTTCGACGTTTTTATCATTTTCATCATACCATATAAATAGTACCACTTTTCAAGAAAAAGTCAAGTCTTTTTTTGAAAAAAAGAAGATAGCTATGCTATCTTCTTTTTCATATTTAAATTTTGACAATTCCAAATGCCGAAAGAATCGACGATGCGAGAATGGCAAGAATGCACACGGGGGCGACGAAGCGGATCACAACCGAGAACAGCTTCTTCTGCTTGAACTTCTGATCCAGCTCGACTTCCTCGATGATTCCCTTCGGCTTGGTTACGAAGGTAACGAAGATGCAGGTTGCAAACGCCACGATCGGCATAATAATACTGTTACTGATGAAATCAAAGAAATCAAGGAACTGCATTCCGAGAATGGTAACACCGCTCCACGCACTGTAACCGATCGAAGCGGGAACGCCAATGAGGATCGAAAGTCCAAGAACGATCAAGCAACCGACACGGCGAGAAACCTTCGCCTTATCCATAAAGATCGAAACGATGGTTTCCATCAGCGAGATCGACGAGGTCAGAGCGGCAAGAATGACCATAAAGAAGAAGAGCGCACCGATGACAGTTCCGCCGGGCATCGCTTCAAAAATCTTAGGAAGGGTTACGAACATAAGACCGGGCCCCTGTCCGAGTGCGCTTTGATCTCCGCCCGAGAAGGCAAAGACGGCGGGAATGATCATAAGACCTGCAAGGAAGGCAATTCCCGTATCGAAAATCTCGATCTGTCTGACCGATTTTTCAATGCTGATATCCTTCTTCATATACGAACCGAAGGTGATCATAATACCCATCGCAAGCGACATCGAATAGAAGAGCTGTCCCATTGCGGCAACCACGGTCATAATCGAGAAGTGCGAGAAGTCGGGCATCAGATAGTATTTCACGCCGTCCCACGCGCCGTCCATCGTAACGATGGTGTAAATTGCGATAAAGAGGGTCAGAGCAACCAACAGAGGCATCATCACCTTGCTGACCTTCTCAATTCCCTTCTCTACGCCAAAGAGGACGACCAGTGCCGTTGCTCCAAGGAAGATCGAAAACCAAAGAAGCGGTTCGGAAACGGTGGAAATGTAGTTGCCGAAATATCCGTCTGCCGCCATCGTGGACGCAGAACCCGTGACGAATCCGGTGAAGTATTTCAGTACCCAACCACCAATGACCGAATAGTACGGAAGAATAATCATCGGCACGGCAGCGGCGAGCCAGCCGACAAAGGAATAGCGCTTATCCAGCGAGGCAAACGCGCCGATGGCACTCTTTCCCGTCTTTCGACCGATCGCGATCTCAGCGACCATCAGCGAAAAGCCGAAGGTGATTGCGAGAAGGATATAGACGAGCAGAAACACACCGCCGCCGTATTTTGCGGCAAGATAAGGAAAGCGCCAAATATTACCAAGTCCGACAGCAGAGCCTGCCGCGGCAAGAACGAATCCGATTTTGCCCGTAAACGAGCTTCTTTTAGTTTCCATAGATACACTCCAAAGCTAAATTTCATAATTTCATATATTATATCACAAAATCTCTCCTTTTTCAAGTGGTTTCGAGGAACAAAAAATAAAAAATCAAAAGAAAACAAAAAGTTTTCCAAAAAAGTTCGGAAAGAGGGTTGACAAAGAGAAAAGAGTGTGGTATAATATTTTATGCTAACGAAGGGGAGCAAAAAGTCCAGAGCAAGAATCACTTGCCGGTGTGGCGGAACAGGCAGACGCCCGGGACTTAAAATCCCGTGATACGTGAGTATCGTACCGGTTCGACCCCGGTCACCGGCACCATTTCGGTTAGCGCAAATTCATATCGCGGAGTAGAGCAGCTTGGTAGCTCGTCGGGCTCATAACCCGGAGGTCGTGAGGTTCAAATCCCACCTCCGCAACCAACAAAAAACGCACTTTTGTCTACCGAC
>JAGBSP010000054.1 GCA_017631855.1 Clostridia bacterium
AGAACAGACATCAAGAAGATTTTGATTATTGGTTCAGGACCTATCGTTATCGGTCAGGCGGCAGAATTTGACTACGCAGGCACTCAGGCTTGTCTCGCACTTAAGGAGGAGGGCTACGAGGTAGTTCTCGTTAACTCCAACCCCGCAACGATTATGACCGACACGACGATTGCAGATAAGGTATATATGGAGCCTCTGACGCTCGAATATATCGCAAAGATCCTGCGCTACGAGCGTCCCGACGCGATCGTTCCCGGCATCGGCGGACAGACCGGACTTAACCTTGCGATGCAGCTGGAGAAGAAGGGCATTCTGAAGGAGTGCCGCGTGGAGCTTCTCGGAACGAGCAGGGAGAGTATTGAGCGTGCTGAGGACAGAGAGCTCTTCAAGGAGCTTTGCCAGTCGATCGGCGAGCCTGTCATTCCTTCGGAAATCACGTATAGTTTGGAAGAGGCAAAGGGTGCTGCCGAGCGCATCGGATACCCCGTCGTGCTTCGTCCCGCATTTACCCTCGGTGGTACGGGCGGCGGCTTTGCCAACAACGAGGCAGAGCTGATTGAGATCGGAACGAATGCGTTCAAGCTCTCTCCCGTGCATCAGGTACTGATCGAAAAGAGCGTGAAGGGATATAAGGAAATCGAGTTTGAGGTTATGCGCGACTCGGCAGACCACGCCATTACCATCTGCGGTATGGAAAATATCGACCCCGTCGGCGTACACACGGGCGACTCGCTGGTCGTTGCTCCCATTATGACGCTCTCCAAGCACGATGAAAAGATGCTCAACGATTCGGCAATCAAGATCATTCGTGAGCTGAAGATCGAGGGCGGTTGTAACGTACAGTTCGCACTCAATCCTCACACGAGCGAATATTACCTCATCGAGGTCAACCCCCGCGTATCGCGTTCGTCGGCACTTGCGTCCAAGGCATCGGGCTATCCCATTGCCCGTGTAACGGCAAAGATCGCGGTTGGTATGCTTCTTGAAGACATCAAGATTGCAAATACCAATGCCGCATTCGAGCCGAAGCTTGATTACTGTATTGCAAAGCTTCCTCGCTTCCCGTTTGATAAGTTTACCGCGGCTTCCAACACGCTCGGTACGCAGATGAAGGCAACGGGTGAGGTTATGGGCATCGGTTCGAATCTTGAGGAGTGCCTGCTGAAGGGTATGAGATCTCTCGAGATCGGTGTCAACCACGTATATCACCATAAGTTTGACAATATGACCACCGAGGATATTCTTGCTTATATCCACGAGTTCCGCGATGATAATATCTTTGCGATCGCAGAGCTGATTTACCGCGGTGTGACGATTGAAGAGCTCCACAAGATCACGATGATCACGCCCTACTTCCTCGAAGCCATCAAGCATATCATCGATATGGAAGAGGCACTTCGTGTGAACGTGTTCGATCTCGAAACCCTCACGGCGGCAAAGAAGATGGGCTTTAGCGACAAGTACGTTGCAAGAATGTGGAAGTGCTCCGAGCTTGAGGTGTACGATTTCCGCAAGAAGCACAATCTGTTCCCCGTATTCAAAATGGTAGACACCTGCCATACGGGCGCGTATATTCCGTATTTCTATTCCTCCTACACGGGAGAGAACGCTTCGGTGCTCACCGATAAAAAGAAGATCGTGGTGCTGGGTGCAGGACCGATCCGTATCGGACAGGGTGTTGAGTTCGACTACTCGACGGTGCACGCAGTACAGACCATCAAGAATGCGGGCTACGAGGCAATTATCATCAACAACAACCCCGAAACGGTATCGACCGACTACACGACGGCAGATAAGCTCTACTTCGAGCCTCTGACGCCCGAGGACGTTATGAATATCATCGAGTTTGAAAAGCCCGAGGGAGTCATTGCATCGCTCGGCGGACAGACCGCCATCAACCTCGCCGAGCCGCTCGACGCGCGCGGAGTGAAGATCATCGGTACCGACTGCGCGGCGATTGCTAAAGCAGAGGACAGAAATCAGTTTGAAAATCTGCTCAACGAATATAACATTCCTCGTGCACAGGGACGCGCCGTAACCAAGATTGAGGACGGTGTTGCGGCTGCTGCCGAGATCGGCTATCCCGTACTTGTTCGTCCCAGCTTCGTGCTTGGCGGACGCGCAATGCAGATCGTTGGAAACGAGCGTCAGCTTCGCCACTATCTGAAGACCGCCGTTGAAATCGACGAGGATAAGCCTGTATTGGTTGATAAGTATATCATCGGTAAAGAGGTCGAGGTTGACGCAATCTGCGATGGACGCGACGTATTCGTTCCCGGTATTATGGAGCTTGTCGAGCGTACGGGTGTTCACTCGGGTGACTCGATCTCGGTATATCCGCCCTTCTCCATTTCGGACAAGGTCAAGGGAGTAATTCTGCAGTATGCAAAGAAGCTTGGCTTGGGCATCGGTATCGTCGGTCTTTACAATATTCAGTTTATCGTGGATAAAGAGGACAACGTATTTATCATCGAGGTCAACCCCCGTTCGTCGAGAACTGTACCCTTCCTTTCGAAGGCAACGGGCTACAGCCTTGCCGACATTGCAACCGAGGTTATTATGGGCAAGAGCCTCAAGGAGCAGGGAATTTTCGATATTTATCCTGCCGAGAAGAAGCGTTGGTACGTCAAGGTTCCCGTATTCTCCTACAACCAGCTCCGCGGACTTGACGCGTACCTCTCGCCCGAGATGAAATCGACGGGTGAGGCAATCGGCTACGACGATCAGCTCAACCGCGCACTCTATAAGGCACTTCAGGCGTCGAGCATGCACCTGCAGAACTACGGTACGGTCTTTGTAACCATTGCGGACAAGGATAAGGAAGAGGCACTGCCGCTCATTCGCCGCTTCTACGAGCTCGGATTTAACATCGAAGCAACGATCGGAACGGCAAACTTCCTCAAGTCGAACGGGATTCGTACGCACGTCCTGGAGAAGATCGAAACGGGATCGAACGAAATTCAGGAGTCGATCCGTCAGGGACATATTGCATACGTCATCAATACCTCCGACGTACAGTCTGAAAATCAGCTCAGCGACGGACGCCAGATCCGCGCTTGGGCGATTGAGAGCAACGTAACGATGTTCACCTCGCTCGATACCGTCCGCGTTCTCTTGGACGTTCTCGAGGAAACAACGCTTTGCATCTCGACCATTGACGCATAAGAAAAGGAAAACAAAGAATGAAGCAAGGAATTTTTACGATTGCCGAGAATATCGCGCTGACCGACAGCGTCATGAAAATGACGCTGATCGGCGACGTGTCGGACATTACGGCATCGGGACAGTTTATCAATATTCTCCTCGACGGACTCTATTTGCGTCGTCCGATCTCGGTATTCGACCGCGACGAGAAGAGCGTGACGATCATCTATAAGGTGGTTGGAAAGGGAACCGAAAAAATGAGAGAGATGACGGCGGGACAGACGCTTGACGTCCTCACGGGTCTTGGCAACGGATACGATCTTTCTCTTTCGGGAGAAAAGCCGCTTCTGCTTGGCGGCGGCGTTGGCGTGCCCCCTCTCTATCTGCTTGCAAAAAAGCTCATTGCCGAAGGCAAGACGCCCACGGTGGTGCTTGGCTTTAACACGAAGAGCGAGATTTTTTGCGAAGAAGATTTTAAGGCACTCGGCGTGAAGACGGTTGTTGCGACCGCCGACGGCTCGTACGGTGTGCGTGGCTTCGTTACCGACGCGATGGCAGAGATCGATTACGATTATTTCTACACCTGCGGTCCCGAACCGATGCTCCGTGCCATCTACAAGACGGCAAAGACGGAGGGACAGTTCAGCTTTGAGGAGAGAATGGGCTGTGGCTTTGGTGCTTGTATGGGTTGCTCCTGCAAGACGGTCACGGGCTATAAGAGAATTTGTAAGGACGGACCTGTGCTTCGAAAGGAGGAGATCTTATGGGAAAACTGAGTGTAAATCTCTGCGGCATCGAGCTGGATAATCCCGTGATCCCCGCCAGCGGAACCTTTGGATACGGCTACGAATTTGCTGAAATTTACGATATCAATCTACTTGGTACTTTCTCCTTCAAGGGAACAACCAAGGATCCCCGCTTCGGCAACCCCACCCCGAGAATTGCCGAGTGTACGGCGGGAATGATCAACGCCGTCGGTCTGCAGAACCCCGGTGTTGAAAAGGTCATCGCGGAGGAGCTTCCCAAAATGCGGAAGGTCTTTCACAAAAAGGTGATGGCAAACGTCAGCGGCTTTGCTGTGGATGATTATGCGTACACCTGTCAGAAGCTTGACGCGTGTGAGGAAGTGGGCTGGCTTGAGGTAAACGTCAGCTGTCCCAACGTGCACGGCGGCGGTATGAGCTTCGGTACGTCTCCCGAGGCAGCGGCAGAGGTGGTAAGAGCCGTAAAGGCGGTGACCACGAAACCCGTGATCGTGAAGCTTTCGCCGAACGTCACCGATATCGTTGCGATTGCTAAGGCGTGTGAGGAAGCAGGTGCGGATGGCATCAGCCTGATCAACACGATGCTCGGTATGAGAATCGACCTGAAGACCAAAAAGCCCGTCATCGCCAACAAAATGGGCGGTTTCTCGGGACCTGCCATCTTCCCCGTAGCGGTGAGAATGGTGTATCAGGTGTCGCACGCTGTCAAAATTCCCGTGGTGGGAATGGGCGGCGTCAGCACGGCAGAAGACGTGATCGAAATGATGCTCGCGGGTGCGACTGCCGTGGAAGTCGGCGCGGCAAATCTCGTCGATCCCTTTGCCTGTAAAAAGATCATCGAGGATCTTCCTCGCGTGATGGAAAAATACAGAATTGATTCGCTTTCCGATATCATCGGACTTGCATAAGGAGCGATATGAAGCACGAAAGAATTTATCTTATGGAGGGGAACGAGGACGCGTATCTTGACACCTATATTGCCGATCCGATTCCCTCGTTTACCCGCAAGGCATTGTTGATTATTCCGGGCGGCGGTTACGGAAAAATTTGCTCCGAGCGTGAGGGAGAGCCGATCGCGCACGCGTTTATGCCCTACGGCTACAACGCCTTCGTCCTGCATTATACCGTCGGACGCAAAAAGCCGTTTCCCGCACAACTGATCGAAGCAACGCTGGCGATCAAGCATATCAAGGACAACGCGGAGAACTACGGAATTGATCCGGAACAGCTCTTCGTCGTCGGCTTTTCGGCGGGCGGACATCTGGCGGCGTCGACCGGTGTGCTTTGGAAGAATGACGAGGTTCTCAAAGCAGTAGCGATGCCGTACGGTGAGACAAAGCCGCGCGGCGTGATGCTGATCTACCCCGTGATCTCGCCGAAGTTCCAGAATCATATCAAATCCTTTCGCAATCTTTGGTGCACCGATACGCCGACCGAGGAGCAACTCTCTGCGGCGGCAATTGAACAGCACGTGGATGCGGACAGTGCCCCTGCCTTCATTATGCACACGGCAAACGATCAGGTGGTGGACGTTCGCAACGCCCTGACGGTGGCAGACGCGTACGCGCAGGCACAAATTCCGTTTGAACTTCATATTTATCCCGACGGACCGCACGGAATGGCGCTTGGCAACCGTATTACAGAGTGCGGAACGCCGAAATATAATCAATCTGCCATTGCCGAATGGGTTCGCCTTGCGGCAAATTGGGCAGATACCCTATCATGAAAACTATAGTTAAGGAGAGTATATTATGGGAAAAGACGTAATTATTGCGTGTGACTTTGATTCTGCCGAGAAGGTGTTTTCCTTCCTCGACAAGTTTTCGGGCTGTGAGAGAAAGCCCTTCGTCAAGATCGGAATGGAGCTTTACTATGCGGAAGGTCCGTCGATCGTTCGCGAGATCAAGAAGAGAGGACACAAGATTTTCCTTGACCTCAAGCTTCACGACATTCCCAACACCGTGAAAAAGTCGATGGCGGTGCTTTCGCGCCTCGACGTCGATATGACGAATCTCCACGCAGGCGGTACGGTTCGTATGATGGAAGCGGCACTTGAGGGACTGACCCGTCCCGACGGAACGCGCCCGATGCTCATCGCCGTCACGCAGCTCACCTCGACCGATCAGGAGAGTATGGAAAAGGATCTGCTCATCAAGGAGCCGATTGCCGACGTCGTTCTGCACTACGCGCACAACGCAAAGACCGCGGGACTTGACGGTGTCGTTTGCTCGCCGCTTGAGGCAGGCAAGGTGCACGAGAAGTGCGGCGACGGCTTTGTTACCGTGACTCCCGGCGTTCGCTTTGCCGATGGAGAACTCGGTGACCAGAAGCGCGTGATGACCCCCGAAGAGGCAAAGAAGATCGGCTCGGATTACATCGTCGTAGGCAGACCGATCACCGCCGCAGAGGATCCCGTTGCGGCATACGAGCGTTGCGTTCGTGAATTCGTAGACTAAATTAAAGGAGAAAACACGATGGAAGCTTATAAGAGAGAATTTATTGCATTTCTGGAGCGCGCAGGCGTTTTGAAGTTTGGCGATTTTACCGCAAAGAGCGGCAGAAAGATCCCCTATTTCATCAATGCGGGAATGATCAAGACGGGCGAGGATATCGCAACGCTTGGCGAGTTCTACGCAAAGGCTTATTTTGAAAAGCTCGGCGAGAAGAAGGCTGTGCTGTACGGTCCTGCGTATAAGGGAATTTCGCTGTCGGTCTCTGCCGCAGTTGCTCTTTCGAAGAAGGGACTCAACGTTCCGTTCTTCTTCAACCGCAAAGAGGTGAAGGACCACGGAGAGGGCGGTGTATTCGTAGGATACGTTCCCGAGGCAGGCGAGGAGATCGTCATTATCGAGGACGTTATTACCGCAGGCACGGCAATCCGTGAGAGCATGGAAATCCTTTCGCACCTCGACGGTGTAAAGGTTGCCGCAACCTTTATTATGGTTGACCGCAAGGAAAAGGGTCAGACCGAAAAGGGAGCAATGCAGGAGATCGAGGAGCAGTTCGGATTCCCCGTATATTCGATCGTTGACGTATACGACATCATCGAGTATCTTGAGGATGGCGGAAAGCACGAAGAGGACGTTGCCCGCATCAAGGCATACCTTGCCATGAACGGCGCAAAGGCATAAGCCGAAAGGAATAAAACAATGAAGAGTTTGATTGATATTTTGGATTTTTCGGTGGAAGAGGTCAACGCGCTGCTTGACACCGCCGACGATATTATCGCAAATCCCGACAAATATGCCGAGTGCTGTAAGCGCAAAAAGCTCGCAACGCTCTTCTTTGAGCCGTCGACGAGAACTCGTCTGAGCTTTGAGGCGGCAATGATTGAGCTTGGCGGAAGTGTGATCGGATTTTCCGATGCGCAGAATACCTCGTCCTCGAAGGGTGAGAGTGTTTCGGATACCGCAAAGGTCATCAGCTGTTACGCCGATATCATTGCAATGCGCCATCCCAAGGAAGGTGCTCCGTTGGTTGCGGCGCAGGCGGCATCGATTCCCGTCATCAATGCGGGAGACGGCGGACATAATCACCCCACGCAGACGTTGGCAGACCTTCTTACCATTCGCCGTGAAAAGGGAAGCCTTGAGAATTTCACCATCGGTTTTTGTGGAGACCTCAAGTTTGGTCGTACCGTGCACTCGCTGATCAACGCGCTGGCTCGTTATGAGGGCGTTCGCGTGGTGCTGATCTCGCCCGATGAGCTCAAGCTTCCGAGCTACGTCAAGACCGACGTGCTCGATCGCAAGGGCATTTCTTATACTCAGACGACCGATCTTGAAGCGGTGATGCCCGAGCTCGACGTTTTGTATATGACGCGCGTTCAGAAGGAGCGATTCTTCAACGAAGAGGACTACCTGCGACTTAAGGACAGCTATATTTTGACGCCGCAGAAGCTGACGGCGGCAAAGAAGGATCTTTGTATCCTGCATCCGCTGCCCCGTGTCAACGAGATCAGTGTTGCGATCGACGACGATCCCAGAGCTTGCTATTTCAAGCAGGTGCTCTGTGCCAAGTATGTTCGTATGGCACTCATTCTGAAGCTTTTGAAGGAGGCAGGTAAAATCGTATGAATATTGATTCCATCCATAACGGCTTCGTGATCGACCATATCCCCGCAGGCAGAGGAATGAAGCTTTACGAGCTTCTCGGACTCGATGCACTCGATTGCTCGATCGCGCTGATCAAGAACGTTCCCAGTAAAAAGATGGGAAAGAAGGATATCATCAAGATCGATGCGGATATTTCGCTCAATCTTGATCTCATTGGATTTTTCGCTCCCGACGTCACCGTCAATATCATTCGTGACGGCGTTCTCGTTGAGAAAAAATCCATCGCACTTCCCGAATATCTTACGGGTGTGATTCGTTGCAAGAACCCCCGTTGCATTACCTCGTGCGAGCAGGAGCTGGCGCATAAATTCAAGCTCACCGACGCAGAGAACCACGTCTATCGCTGCATTTATTGCGAAACCAAGGCGAGCACGGAGCAGTAAACCGAACAAAACGGAACAACGAAACTAACTTAAAAGGAGAATTACAATGAAACCTACGTATTATCTCGCCGTAGATATCGGCGCGTCGAGCGGAAGACATATTCTCGGATGGATCGAGGACGGAAAGATTCAGCTAGAGGAAGTTTACCGCTTTCCAAACGGAATTGAAATGAAGAACGGACACTACTGCTGGGATCACGTATCTCTGGCAGAGAACGTGATTGCAGGTATGAAGCGCTGTGCCGAGATCGGCAAAATTCCCTCGTATATGGGAATTGACACCTGGGGCGTAGACTTCTTGCTTCTCGACGAAGAGGGCAAGGTGATCGGTGACGCTGTCGGCTACCGTGACGCGCGCACCGAAGGTATGGACGAAAAGGTATTTGCGCTGATTTCGCACGATGAGCTGTATGCCCGTACGGGAATTCAGAAGCAGATGTACAATACCATCTATCAGCTGACGGCACTCAAGGAGCAGGAGCCTGAGCAGCTTGTAAAGGCAAAGACCTTTTTGATGATGCCCGACTACTTAAACTATTGCCTGACGGGCATTGCTCATCAGGAGTATACCGAAGCAACCACCGCACAGCTTGTTAACATCGAGACCGGCGAATGGGATCTTGAGCTGATTGAGCGCCTCGGCTTGCCGACGCACCTCTTCGGCAAGCTTTCGATGCCCGGTGAGACGGTCGGAACGCTTCGCAAGGACATAGCAGATCGCGTCGGCTACGACCTCACGGTCTTGCACCCCGCTTCGCACGATACGGGTTCGGCAGTACTTGCCGTTCCCACTAACTCGGACAATATCGTTTACATCAGCTCGGGTACCTGGTCGCTGATGGGCGTGGAGTCGTTGAAGGCAAATTCCTCGAAGGAAGCCTTTGCGCATAACTTCACCAACGAGGGCGGCTACGATCACCGTTACCGCTTCCTCAAGAACATTATGGGACTTTGGATCATTCAGTCGATCAAGAAGGAGCTTGGCGGCAAGTATTCCTTCAACGACCTTTGCGAGATGGCAAATGCACTTGGTGATACGCCTTACCGCATCAACGTCAACGACAACGCGTTCCTCGCTCCCAAGAGTATGATGGAAGCTATCAAGACCTATTGCGGCGCACCTGAAATGCCCCTCGACCATATGATGTGCTGTGTCTACCACAGCCTTGCCGAGTGCTATGCCGAAACGATCGCCGAGATCGCAGAGGTCATGGGCAAGAAGCCCGATGCACTCCATATCATCGGCGGCGGTACGAAGGACGACTATCTCAGCGAGCTGACGGCAAAGGCAATCGACATTCCCGTATTTGCAGGTCCTACCGAGGCAACTGCGATCGGTAACCTTTTGGCACAGATGCTCGGAACAGGTGTGTTCGCTTCGATTGCAGAGGCAAGAGAGGCAGTATTTGCGTCGTTTGACGTCAAGAAAATTAACGTTTAACAAAGGGAAAAGACAATGAATCAGGCATATAATATTGCAAAAGAACAGTATGCGACACTCGGAATTGACACTGATGCCGTCATCGAAAAACTTCGTACACTTCCCGTAGCTCTCCATTGCTGGCAGGGTGACGACGTCAAGGGATTTGACTTTAAGGGAGATCTCAGCGGCGGTATTCAGACGACGGGTAACTACCCCGGACGCGCAAGAACGCCCGACGAGCTGATGGCAGACATCGACAAGGTGCTTTCGCTTGACGGCGGTGCGCACAAGCTCAATCTGCACGCGTGCTACGCCATCTTTGAGGACGGCGAGTGGGCAGACCGCGACGCGTTTGAGCCCAAACACTTCGCAAAGTGGGTAGAATTCGCCAAGGCAAGAGGAATGGGCATTGACTTCAACCCTACCTTCTTCTCGCATCCCAAGGCAGATAGCGGTCTGACGCTTTCTTCGCCCGACGATGAGATTCGTAATTTCTGGATTCGCCACGGTCAGGCGTGCCTCAGAATTGCCGAATATTTCGCAGATGAAACGGGAATGCCCTGCGTAATGAACGTGTGGATTCCCGACGGCTACAAGGATATTCCCGCCGACAGACTCTCCCCCAGACAGCGCTTTGCCGACTCGATGGATAAGATTCTCGGCATCGGCTACGACCGCGAAAAGGTTCTCGTTTGTCTCGAATCGAAGGTGTTCGGTATCGGTGTTGAGTCTTACACGGTCGGTTCGGCAGAATTCGGACTTGGCTACGTGCTCAGCCGCGGTATTATTCCGCTGATGGATAACGGACATTATCATCCCACCGAGGTGGTTTCGGATAAGATTTCGTCGATGCTTTGCTTTGCACCCAAGCTCGCACTTCACGTAACGCGCGCCGTTCGTTGGGACTCCGACCACGTGATTCGTCTGGATGACGAAACGAAGGAGATTGCAAAGGAGATCGTAGCAAGCGGCAGAATGGACGATATCTGCATCGCGCTCGACTATTTCGATGCCAGCATCAACCGTATCGCTGCTTGGGTGCTCGGACTTCGTAACTTCCGTAAGGCAATGCTGATCGCAATGCTCACGCCTCACGCAGACCTCGCAAAGCTTCAGGCAGAGGGACGCTACACCGAGCTGATGCTCAAGCAGGAAAGCTACAAGGAATATCCTTGGGGCGCCGTTTGGGCAGAGTACTGCAACCGTTGCGGCGTGAAGGCAGGCGACGAGTGGTTCGATGAGGTTAAAACCTACGAGGAAGAAGTTCTTTCGAAGAGATAAGGACGCGATACGTACCTTTTCTTTTGAAAAAGAAAAGGTACCGAAAAGAAAACTACACAAATTAAGGGACTAGGGATAGTCCCTTTCTTTTGTGCGGATTTCGGCTTTCTAAGGAACAAAACCGTCGGACACTACGTACCGACGGTTTTGGGATGCGATTTTATGAAAAGAAAAGTAAAAAAGCAAGTAAAATATTATAAAATTAATGAAGAAATCCCAAAGAATTCCTCAAAAGCATATTGACTTTTTTATCACAAAGTGCTACAATTAAAGTGCATATTTATCGAAATGCAAATTTTGTAAATAAATACCGAAAGGAATGAATGAATATGGCAACACCAATTATTATGCCTCGCCAGGGTCAGAGCGTTGAGTCCTGTATCATTACGGCGTGGAACAAAAAGGTCGGCGACACGGTAGCTGAGGGCGAGATCCTCTTCTCCTACGAAACCGACAAATCTTCGTTTGACGAGCCCGCTCCCGTCGCAGGTAAGCTTCTTGCGATTTTTGCCGAGGAGGGCGACGACGTTCCTTGTCTGGAAAACGTCTGCGTCATCGGTCAGGACGGTGAGGACTTCGCACAGTTTGCTCCCGCATCCGAGGATGCTCCCGCAGCTCCTGCCGCAGAGGCAGCTCCTGCAGAGGCAGTAGCTCCCGCAGCTGAGGCAGCTCCCGCAGAGGTAATCGCACAGACGGGTGACGTCAGCGGTGCAATCTCTCCCAGAGCTCGCGCACTTGCCGCAAAGACGGGCGCAGATCTTCTGAAGGCAACTCCCACGGGTCCCAACGGACGTATCATCGAGCGTGACGTACAGTCGCTGGTTGACCGCGGACTGACCGTTTCGGGCGCTGCTTCGGCAGGCTACACGACGGCAGTAGAGGGAAGCGGTATCAATGGAAAGGTCGTTCTGAACGATCTGAATGCTCCCGCAGCAGCAGCTCCCGCAACAGTAGCAGCTCCTGCCGTTTCGGAGTACGAGGACGTCAAGCTTACGAACATCCGCAAGATCATCGCAAAGGCAATGGTAGATTCGCTGTCCTCGATGGCACAGCTTACCTTTACCTCGTCCTTCGACGCAACCAAGCTTCTCGCATACAGAAAGTCGCTCAAGGGCGCGGCTGAAAAGCTCGGTCTTGCAAATATTACGCTCAACGATATGATCCTCTTCGCAGTATCGCGCGTCATTCTGAAGTACAGAAACGCAAACGCACATATGCTTGGCGACACGATGCGTTACTTCAACACCGTCAACCTCGGTATTGCAGTTGACACCGATCGCGGACTGATGGTTCCCACCGTCTACCACGCAGAGAAGCTGACGCTCAACGAGCTTTCGAAGGAAGCAAAGACGGTCATCACGGCGGCACAGAGCGGAACGATCAATCCCGACCTGCTCAAGGGCGCAACCTTTACGGTATCCAACCTCGGCTCGCTCGGTATCGAGTCCTTTACTCCCATCGTCAACCCGCCCCAGACCTGTATTCTCGGCGTTGACTGTGTCATGACGAGAATGAAAGAGGTAGACGGCGAGTACGTTCCTTATCCTGCAATGGGTCTTTCTCTGACGGTCGACCACAGAGTGCTCGACGGTGCAGACGCTGCAAGAATTCTCAAGGATATCGGCTTTGCGCTTGAAAATATTGATCTGCTTCTTGCAAAGTAATCGCAGAGAAAGGATTTTAAAATGTACGATTTAATTATTCTGGGCGGCGGTCCTGCCGGCTATAATGCCGCAGAGAGAGCAGGACATGCAGGCCTGAAAACGCTTGTTATTGAAGAAAGAGCACTCGGTGGTGTTTGCCTCAATGAAGGCTGTATCCCCACCAAGACGCTTCTGTATTCGGCAAAGATTTACGATTATGCCAAGCACGGCAAGGACTACGGTGTGACCTTCGGCTCTGCCGAGATCGACCACGCCTTCGTTGTCAACCGCAAAAACGGTGTTGTTAAGCAGCTCGTTTCGGGCGTTGGCGCAAAGCTCAAGAAGAGCGGCGTTGAGGTTGTTAAGGCAACTGCCGTGATCAAGGAAAGAAATGCCGAGGGCTTCGTTGTCACTGCAGACGATAAGGAATACGTCGGAAAGCAGCTTCTGATTGCGACCGGTTCTTCTCCCGCGCTTCCCCCCATCGACGGTTTGGCTGACTCGCTGAAAGAAGGCTTTGCGCTGACCAACCGTGAGGTGCTCGACCTGAATGCCATTCCGAAGACGATTGTCGTCGTTGGCGGCGGTGTCATCGGACTTGAGATGGCGTCCTACTTCAACTCGGTTGGATCGAAGGTTTACGTCGTTGAGATGCTCGACCATATCGCAGGTCCTGTGGATCGCGAGATCTCGAAGCTTCTGCAGAAGGATTACGCTTCGCGCGGTGTAGAATTTATTCTCGGCGCAAGAGTTACCTCGATCAAGAACAAGACCGTGACCTATGAAAAGGACGGCAAGACGGTGGAAATTCCCGCCGATTACGCACTTGTTTCGATCGGCAGACGCGCAAGAACGGCAGGCATCGGATGCGAGAATATCGGTCTGAAGCTCGAGCGCGGCGCAATCGTTACGAACGAGCAGGGTAAGACCAACGTTCCCGGTGTCTGGGCGGCAGGCGACGTCAACGGAAAGTCGATGCTCGCACACACGGCATACCGCGAGGGCGAGGTTTGTATCAACAACATTCTCGGCAAGAAGGATCGCGTGAACTACGCGTCGATCCCCTCGGTCATCTACACCAACCCCGAGGTTGCGTCGGTCGGTGAAACCACCGAAACTGCCAAGGAGAAGGGACTTGACGTGGATATTCAGAGCGTAACGCTCAAGTACAGCGGTCGTTACATTGCTGAGAACGAGCACGGCTACGGAATTCTCAAGGTCATTACCGACAAGAAGCATAAGAATATCGTTGGACTTCATATGATCGGCTCCTATGCATCCGAGATCATCTACGGTGCGGCTATGATGGTGGAAACCGAGATGAGAGTCGAGGATATTCAGAAGCTCGTATTCCCGCACCCCACGGTTTGCGAAGTAATCCGCGAATCGATGTTTATGTAAATTTTAAAAAAGGAGATATATTACAATGCCTAAGAGTCAATACGTAGATCCCGGTAAAGCATTTGACGCCGGCTACATTCATTTTGAGGACATTCCCGTATGTCAGTACAACAAGACCCTCAAGGAAGAGATGAAGCTCTACACCAAAGAGGATATGATGCGCATCTATCGCGATATGGCAATCATTCGCGAGTTCGAGACGATGCTCAACGAAGTCAAGGTCAAGAGCTGCTACAACGGTGTTGAGTACAACAACCCCGGCCCTGCTCACCTTTCGATCGGTCAGGAAGCATCGGCAGTTGGTGAGGCTTACTGCCTTGATATCAACGACCTTTCCTTCGGTTCGCACCGTAGCCACGGTGAGATCCTTGCAAAGGGACTTTCCTCGATCGAGAAGCTCGACGAGAAGGAGCTTTACGACATTATGAAGGAATTCCTTGACGGCTCGGTTCTCGCAGTCGTTGAGAAGCACATGAACGCAGGCGGCAACGTCAAGGAGCTCGCAATCAACTTCCTGCTCTACGGCGCACTCGCTGAGATCTTTGCTCGTAAGACCGGCTTTAACCGCGGTCTTGGCGGATCGATGCACGCGTTCTTCATTCCCTTCGGTCTGATGCCCAACAACGCAATCGTTGGTGCGTCTGCTCCCATCGCACTCGGTGCGGCTCTCTATAAGAGATCGAACCATAAGCCCGGTATCGTTATCTCCAACTGCGGTGACGGTGCTACGGGTCGTGGACCTGTTCTTGAGTCTCTCAACTTTGCTTCGATGGATCAGATCACGAAGCTGTGGGGTATGGACGGCAAGTTCGAGGACGGCGGTATGCCCATCCTCTTCAACGTATTCAACAACCACTACGGTATGGGCGGTCAGACCCGCGGCGAGACGATGGGCTTCGATATGGTTGCTCGTCTTGGTGCAGGCTTCAATCCGAGCCAGATGCACGCAGAGCGCGTCAACGGCTACGACCCGCTCGCAGTCATCGACGCTGTAACCCGCAAGAAGAAGCTGCTTCTTGAGGGCAAGGGTCCCGCACTTCTTGACGTCGTTACTTACCGTGTTTCGGGACACTCTCCTTCCGACTCTTCCACCTACCGTACGGCAGAGGAGATCGAGGCTTGGAAGGCAGCAGACCCGATCGTAGCATTCAAGCAGAAGCTGATCCTCGGCGGTATCGCTACCGAGAACGAGTTTGCTACGATGCACGAGCAGATCACCGCTCGTATGACCGAGATCATGAAGCTCGCGATCAACGACGAGATCTCGCCTCGTATGGACCTCAACAAGGAGCCCGATGCAATCGCATCTCTGATGTTCTCGAACGAGAAGGTTGTCAGCATGGATCCCGAGCGCGAGCCCGACGTGCTGATGCCCACGGAAGAGTGTCCCAGAGTCAAGGAAATCAAGGGCAAGATCCGCACCGCAAAGGATGCAAACGGCAAGCCTGTTTCCAAGATGAAGATGTACAACGTCTGCGACGGTCTCTTTGAGCCGATCATTGACAAGTTCTATGAGGATCCCACGCTCATCGCTTACGGTGAAGATAACCGTGACTGGGGTGGCGCATTCGGTGTTTACAAGAAGATGACCGAGGCAATTCCTTACCACAGATTCTTCAACTCTCCTATTTCCGAGTCGGCAATCGTCGGTTCGGCAGTAGGTTACGCAATGTGCGGCGGCCGTGCAATCGTTGAGCTGATGTATGCAGACTTTATCGGTTGTGCAGGCGACGAAATCTTCAACCAGATGGCAAAGTGGCAGGCAATGTCGGCAGGCATTTTGAAGATGCCGATCGTTCTCCGCGTTTCTGTTGGTTCGAAGTACGGCGCACAGCACTCTCAGGACTGGACGGCACTCTGTGCTCATATCCCCGGTCTGAAGGTTGTATTCCCCTCGACTCCTACCGACGCAAAGGGTCTGATGACCAGTGCGCTCAACGGTACCGACCCCGTTGTCTTCTTCGAGTCGCAGAGAGTTTACGGCTTCGGTGAAGAGTTCGTGAAGGACGGTGTTCCGGAAGGACACTTCGAGATTCCGTTCGGCGAGCCCGACGTGAAGAAGGAAGGTAAGGACGTTACCATTCTGACGGTTGGTGCAGTTCTTTACCGTGCAATGGAAGCTGCTAAGATTCTTGAGGAGCAGTACGGCATTTCCGCAGAAGTCATCGACACCCGTTCGATCGTTCCTTTCAACTATGAAAAGGTTATCGAGTCGGTCAAGAAGACGGGTAAGGTTCTCATCGTCGGCGACGCTTGCGAGCGTGGATCGATTATGAGAGATATGGCGTCCAACATCACCGAGCTTGCATTCGATTACCTCGATGGACCTCCCGTAGTTGTTGGTTCTCGTAACTGGATCACGCCTTCGTTCGAGCTTGAGAAGAGCTTCTTCCCGCAGGCAAGCTGGATCATCTCCGCACTTGCTGAAAAGATCATGCCGATTCCCGGATACGTTCCTGAGGTGAACTTCACCGAGATCGAAAAGATTGAGCGCGCAAAGAAGGGTATCTAACTTTATTGCAAATCTTATGAAAGGATTTCGGGCATAGCAATATGCCCGAAATCGGTTTTTTATGAAGTATTATCGATTAAAAACAACCAATCCTTACCAAAATCTCGCCGTAGAGGAGTATCTGTTCCGTCACACGGACGATGACGTATTTATGCTCTGGCAGAATGAGCCGACCGTGGTGATCGGAAAAAATCAGAATGCCTATGCCGAGGTGGATCTTTCCTATGCCAAGGAGCAGGGAATTCATATCAGCCGACGCATTACGGGCGGCGGCGCGGTCTATCACGATCTGAAAAATCTGAATTTTACCTTTATTACGTCGCAAGAGAAGGCGGCGGTGCTCGACTATGCCTATTTTACCGAGCCGATCATTCGCGCGCTTGCAGAGCTGGGACTTTCTTGTTCTTTGAGTGGACGCAACGACCTCGAATGTGACGGCAGAAAGTTTTCGGGCAACGCGCAGCACGCCGAGGGCGGACGCATTTTGCACCACGGAACGATTCTGTTTGATACCGACGTGTCGGTGATGTCGAAGGTGCTCCGCGTCGACCGTGAGAAGCTCGAAGTTCGGGCGGTCAAGTCGCACGCGAGCCGAGTGGTCAATCTGAAGGAGCTTTTGGGTGATTCGATTGACGTCACGGGACTGATTTCGCATATCGAAACGTTTGTGCTTGGGACGATGGGTGCAGAAGCGGCAGTTTTGCCGAAGAGTGCCGAGATCGACGCGCTTTGCGCAAGAAACGCCAGTGAAGCGTGGAATTTGTCCGAAAAGCGCTATTTGACGAGCTATACCGTTCACCGCAAGAAAAAATATCCGTTTGGACTTGTCAAGCTCTCGATGGAAATGGAGAAAGATCGCATTGCGGGAATTCTGATCTCGGGCGATTTCTTCGGAACGCAACCGATCGAGGTGCTGGAGCAAATGCTTGTCGGGCAGGACGTCAACGAGCTCTCTCCCATAGAGCTCGATCCGTATATCGCGGGAATGAGCTTTTCGGAGCTTGAAGAATTGATACAATCATAAAAAATCGCAGTCGTATGACTGCGATTTTTTTGGTTGTGCCTTTGGTCGTGTTATTCCGATGCTTCACTAACGGTCGCGTCAATTTCATTGAAGTGGCAGAGGTTGACCATATATTCCTTGCCAAGCTTGGACGTATCGTAAAGATAGATTTTTTTCTTGGCGTGGGTCAGCATTACCTGCCGCAAACGAGATTCTTCCACCGACGAATCGGTAATACGGCCGTCCTCGGTCACGCCTCGGCTGGAGAAAAACATTAGATCAGCGTTGAAACGACGGATAAAATCTTCCGCTTGAGCACCAACAAAGGCTTGCGAGCTTGGCAGAAGCGCACCGCCCGTGCAGAAGGTGCGGATGCCGAGATTGCCGAGCTCGAGTGAGGTGCTCGGGGAATTGGTTATGATGGTCAGATCGGAAAATTCCGCAAGCACGGGGACGAGATGCGCTACGGTCGTTGAGGCGTCCAAAAAGATTACCTTGCCATTGGAAAGATATTTGCGTGCCTTTTGCGCGATGCGTTGCTTGGCTTCGTGATTTTGCGATTGGCGCAAAAGACGCGGAACTTCCTTGGTCAGTGTTTCCTCAAGTACAACACCGCCAAAGGTGCGGCGTACCTTGCCCGCCGCCTCAAGGTCGCTCAGGTCGCGCCGTACAGTCGATTCGCTGGTGAAGAGAAGCGCGGAGAGTGCGCGTACCGTCATACTTTTGCGTTCTCGTAAGAGTGCCATAATTTCATTTTGCCGTTCTAGATGTAACATAAAAATCTCCTTGCACAAATTTGATCAAATTTGCATTAGTTTGCGCGAAAATATGAAAAATTCTCAAAATTTCCGCAAAATCTTGACGGAATATGCTTGATTTGATATAATTATAATACAAATTTATAAAAAATGCAAGGGAGTTTTTATGAAAACAACGATGAAAGCACTCAATTTGCACGCCATTGACGATCTTCGCCTGGATACGCTTCCCGTACCTGAGGTGGGAGAGGACGAGGTTCTCGTTAAGATCGCCTACTGCGGCGTTTGCGGAAGCGACATTCCGCGCGTGTATTCCAAGGGTACCTATCATTTTCCGACTGTCATCGGACACGAGTTTTCGGGCGTGGTCGAGCACGACCCCAAGGGAGAGCTGAATGGCAAGCGCGTGGCGGTCTTCCCCCTGCTTCCTTGCTTTGAATGCGAGTCCTGTAAACAGGAGAGATATGCACTCTGTGCCGACTACGACTATTACGGCTCTCGCCGCGACGGTGCAATGGCGGAGTATCTCTCGGTCAAGCGCTTCAATCTTTTGCTTCTTCCCGACGACGTTAGTCTCGAAGCGGGTGCGATGTGCGAGCCGTCGGCGGTCGCTTGCCACGCAACGAAAAAGCTCGGCGATTTTGCGGGCAAGAGCGTGCTGATCTCGGGCGCAGGTCCGATCGGTATTCTTGCGGCAATGTTCTGCCGTCACAGAGGCGCGGAGAAGGTTTACTTCTTTGATCTTGACGATGCCAAGGTGCGCGCAGCGGAAGAGCTCGGATTCTATGAATATACTGACGATATCTCGGTGGATGCTGTTGTTGAGGGAACCGGCGCAGGTCCTGCTCTCGTGCGTTGCTTGAAGGCGCTGAAGCCTTTTGGAAAGATCGTTCTGATGGGCAACCCCTCGCGCGGTGTCGAGCTGACACAGGCAGATTATTGGCTGATTCTTCGCAAGGAACTTCAGGTGTTCGGCACTTGGAATTCGTCCTACGGTGAGCGCGAAAACGATTGGCGCGAAGCCATTGACGCAATGGGCAAGGGAATTATCACCCCCGAGGCGCTGATTACGCACAAATTTGGTCTTGAGGACTATCGCGAGGCGTTTGAGCTGATGCGCGACAGAAAAGAATTTTATCAGAAAGTAATGCTGGAGGTAAAGTAAGATGGGAAAAAAGCAGATTTCTCCTTCGATGATGTGCGTGGATTTTATGAACGTCGGCGCTGACCTTGCGACTATGGAAAAGCACGGCATCGAATATTTACATATCGATATTATGGACGGCGAGTTCGTCAACAACTATACGCTCGGAACCGATTTTTGTAAGGTGATGAAGAAGAATTCGTCGATTCCGCTCGATATTCATCTGATGATCGAAAAGCCCGAAAATAAGATGTCTTGGTTTGAGTTTGGTGAGGGTGACTACGTTTCGGTGCACTACGAGAGCACCAAGCATATTCAGCGCGCACTCCAGCAGATCAAGCAGAGAGGTGCAAAGCCGATGATCGCGCTCAATCCCGCAACGCCTCTTGAGGTACTTGAGTGGGTGCTTCCCGACATCGACGCTGTGCTCCTGATGACCGTCAATCCCGGCTTTGCAGGTCAGAAGCTCGTGCCCCAGACGCTCGAGAAGATCACCGCTTGCCGCAAGTTCCTCGACGAGAGAGGATATACGAACGTCGAGATCGAGGTCGACGGAAACGTCAGCTTTGAGAATGCGCGTAAGATGAGTGACGCGGGCGCCGATATCTTCGTCGCAGGCAGCTCCTCTATGTTCGCAAAGGACATCACCCTCGACGAGGGCATCGAACAACTCAGAGAAGCAATTAAATGAAGTTTTTGATCAAGCTTTTTTCAAAAAGCTTGCGGAGTCCAGAGGCAGAGCCTCGGTCGCCCGTCGCAACGGGCGAAACTCCCAATACTTCTATAGCGCCCGAAAGGGTGAATTTATGTTTGCGAAGCAAACGGAAAGAGGGAAAACCACAAGTGGGGTTTTCCCTTTTTGTGTTTTTGTTAAAAATCATCAAATTCCAAAGGTTACTTTCATCAAACTGTCGTTTTTTGCCAAAAAAAGATTTTTTGCAAAATCTCTCTTGACAAGGAAGGAAAAATGCGGTATAATATACGAGGTTAGAAGATACTAACCAAATAAAACGGTAGGAGATCGTTATGAATTTGCGCATGGCAGAGGACGGAAAAGAATATCTGGTTGAGCAGATCGACGTAGACGACGCAGAACTTTCGTCGTTCTTGTTTTCGCTCGGCTGTTATCGCGGAGAGCCGATTACGGTGATTTCACACCGAAAGAGCGGTGCGGTCGTTTCAATCAAAGACGGACGCTATCATTTCGATCGAAACCTGCTCGAAGCCATTACGGTTCGAGAGTCTTAAAAAACAGCTTATTTTTTACATAAAGGTTAGGTTTTTCTAACCGATTGAATCGCAAAGTGAGGAATTGACAGTGAGAATTGCATTGGCAGGAAATCCGAATAGCGGAAAGACCACAATGTATAATGTCCTGACGGGACAAAACGAAAAGGTCGGAAACTGGGCGGGAGTTACGGTGGATCAAAAGAGTCACCCCATCCGAAAGAGTCTGTACGAGGGAACAGAGAAGCTTTGGATCGTGGATCTGCCCGGTACGTATTCTATGTCGCCGTTTACCTCGGAAGAAGGTGTAACGCGTGACTATATCAAAAACGAAGCGCCCGATGCGATCATCAACGTTGTCGACGCGACAAATCTGAGCCGAAGTCTTTTCTTTACCACGCAGCTGCTTGAGCTTGGTATCCCCGTTGTGGTTGCGCTCAATAAGAGTGACCTCAATCAAAAAAAGCATAATAAAATCGATGCAAAGCGTCTTGCCAAGCGCCTTGGCTGTCCTGTTGTTGAAACGGTATCGAGCCAAAAGCGCGGCGCAAAGGAGCTCGTTGCGGCGGCAGTTACTTTGCTTGGAAAAAAACAGGTCGCACCGTACATACAAAAAGACGTTGACGTGACCAGCAAGCGTGCAGTGGAAAGTGCCGATCGAGCACGTTTTGCATTTGTAGATCAGATCGTTTCCGAGGTGGAGCAGAGAAAGACGCATACCAACGAAAAGAATTTTCAAGACAAGATCGACGCCGTTCTTACGAGCAAGTGGGTAGGACTTCCGATCTTTGCCGTCGTGATGTTCCTCGTGTTCCAAATTTCGCAGGCGTGGCTTGGCGAGTGGCTTGCCAACGGCATTGACGTGGGCGATACGCACGTCTGGGGCTTGGTTGACGTCATCGGCGCCTTCAAGGGTGTCGTTGAGGGTTGGCTTTCGGAGAGTCATATTCTTCTTCAAGCCATCGTGCTTGAAGGTCTGATCGAGGGCGTTGCCGCCGTCGTCGGATTTTTGCCGCTCGTAATGGTCATGTATTTCCTGATCGCGCTTCTTGAGGATTGCGGCTATATGGCGCGTGCTACGGTTGTGCTCGACCCGATCTTCAAAAAGGTCGGTCTTTCTGGAAAATCGGTCATTCCGTTCGTCATCGGAACGGGATGCGCTGTCCCCGGTGTGATGGCGTGCCGTACAATCCGCAACGAGCGTGAGCGCAGAGCGACTGCAATGCTTGCTCCCTTTATGCCTTGCGGAGCAAAGCTTCCCGTAATCGCGCTTTTCGTGGGAGCATTTTTCCCCGAGCAGGGCTGGGTTGGCACGATGATGTATTTCCTCGGTATTGTCGTCATTCTGCTTTGCGCGCTTCTCGTCAATGAGATCACGGGCAATCGCAAAAAGAAGAATTTCTTCCTCATCGAGCTTCCCGAGTACAAAGGTCCTTCGGTCAAGAAGGCGGCGATCTCGATGTGTCAGAGAGGCTGGTCGTATCTTGTTAAGGCGGGCACGATCATTCTCGTTTGTAACTTTGTCGTTTATATGATGCAGACCTTCAACTGGAGGCTTGCAATGGTGGACGATCCGTCGCAATCGATTCTTGCAAGCATCGGAACACCGGTTGCCTACGTGATCGCACCGATGATCGGAATCGTTGCATGGCAGTTTGCCGCGGCGGCAGTGACGGGCTTTATTGCAAAGGAATGTGTCGTTGGAACGCTTGCAACCTGCTTTGCCTTTGAACGACTGCTCGATGAAGAAATGATTGGACTTGCCGAGGGTGCTGATGCAATGGGCGCGGCAAGCGCAATGGGCATCGGCTCGGTTGCGGCACTTGCGTTTTTGATGTTCAATTTGTTCTCACCTCCTTGCTTTGCGGCAATCGGAGCGATGAGAGCAGAGCTCGGTAGCAAGAAATGGCTCTTTGCGGGCGTTGGACTTCAGCTCGCGGTGGGATATACGCTTGCCTTTGTCACCTTCTTCTTCGGAACGCTCTTTACGGGCGGCTCGTTCGGTGCGATGTGGATGCCGATTGTCGGTTGGATGATCGTAGCGGCATTTGCGGTAGTCCTTGCTTTGCTGATTCTTCGTAATCGCCGCAGAACTGGGGCGGTGGCGAGATGACTCTCGTGGATTGGATCGTGCTCGGCGTGATCGCGCTGATCGTCGGAGGCGCGGTTGCATATATCGTTTGGGCAAAGAAGAGAGGGCAAAAGTGCATCGGCTGTCCCGACGCAAAACACTGCGGCGGAAGCTGCGGATCGTGTTCCTGTTCTTGTTACGAAAACAACGAAAACGAATAAAAAATACAGCTCCTTACCTCGGTAAGGAGCTGTTCTTTTTTGAAACTTATGTTTCTTCGGGAATTTTCTTCCAACGTGTGTATGCAATGAAGCAGGCAACAAGTCCAAGCGCGGCAATGATAAACCAAATGCCGACCGTAAATCTCCAACCGATTTTTTCGGAAAGCACCGCAATTCCGTAAGTAAAGATCGCCGCACCGATATGTGAGCAGGCATTCAGCGTTCCCGTAATCGTTGCCACGTTGCCGTATTTTTTGAAGAGCTTGGGAAAGTGGGAAAGCAGCATAAAGTTGACACCGTGCATACATCCCGTAATCAAAGCCATCATCAAAATGGCAAGGATCGCGCCGCCCCCTTCAAAGAAGAAGAAGAGCAGAAGAGAAGCGGTGGCGGCAACAAGGAAAATGAAGAACGCGCAAAAGACCTCGCTTTTGAACCATTTTTTGTAGATTGCACCGACGACGGTGACGGCAATACCGCTGAAGATTGCAAGAACGACCGTGCAGAAGATTGCCGTGCTGTTGCCTAAGGTAAAGACCTCGGCAAGATACGAGGGCATCCACGCCGTTACACCGTCGCGGAGCATTCCGTGACACATTACGCCGAGCGCAACGAGAACAAGCGGAAGAAATGCCGCCGGGGGAATTCGCATTTTTTCTTTGGCGGGTTCGTTTTCTTTTTTCTTGATTCGGCGTGCGGGAGCGATCGAGGGCACTTTGCTTTTTAAAAGTCCCCACGAGGTACAGCCAACGATACCGAAGGTTCCGCACATTACAAGAACGAATTTCCACGAGCTGAGGGTGATGATCAGCGGAGCGGCGAGATAAACAAAGACGGTGGCAATCGTCGTGCCCCACGTAATAAAGATTTGTGCAAAGTTAAAGTCGTCGCCTTCAAAATTTTCCACGATAATACGCATAATCGGTGGCCACATCATCGCCTGAGCAAAGCCGTTGATTGCCCAAAGGATTGCCATTGAGAGCACCGATTGCGAGAAGAGCGGAAAGGTGAGATTGACGATGGTGGAGATGAGACTTCCGAAAAAGATCATGTTTTGCGGACGAATCTTATCGGCAATCATTCCGTTGAGGATCTGTCCGAGTCCGTAGGTGATCGACAGAGAAATGAGAATGACCGAAAGCGTGGATTTTTCAAATCCCGTGTCGGTAACGATCTCCTGAATGATGGCGGCAAGGTTGACGCGCATCATATAGCTTGCAAAGTAAACGACGGTCAGCGCCCAAAGTAGAGGGCGTCCCGTCAGGTTTTTTTTGTTGGATAACAGCATACTTGAACCTTTCTTGATAAAATACAACGGATTATATCTTTTTTAACATTTCTTGATATTCTTTTGGGATCTCGCCCTCGGTGACAAGCGCATCGATGTCGCGAAGATTTCCCATATTGTAAAAGTAGGTTTTTCCGAATTTCGAAGAGTCGCAAAGCAGGATCTTCTTTCGGCAGGAGGCAAACATCACCTTGCGAAGATTGGCTTCCTCAATGGCGCGGTCGGTCATCTGTCCCGCTTCGGACAGTCCGTGACAGGAGAAGAAAAAGAGATCGGCGTTGATCGTCTTGACAAAGCTTTCCGCCTGCTCTCCGACGTAGCAAAAGGAGCGTGTGATCATTTGACCGCCCGTGGAAAAGGTGCGCACGCCGTGCTCGGCAAGAGCAACGGCTGTTTTTGCGCCGTTGGTGATCACGATGAGATCCTTAAAGCGGGAAAGATAGGGGACGAGGTGGTAGGCGCTCGTCGAGCCATCCAGCATCACGACCATACCGTCGCGCACAAGCTCTGCCGCTTTGGCACCCATCACGGTTTTGACCGAGCTTTTTTCTTGTTCGCGCAAAAGAAAGGGAATTTCGCGGTCTGCCGCACCCATATTCAAAATTGCGCCGCCGTAGCGCTTGGTAATAAATCCTTTCTTGTGAAGCTCGGTAAAATCGCGCCGTACCGTTGGTTCACTCACCGAAAGCTTTTTCGCAAGCTCACGCACCGTCAGATCGGGCGTTTTTTGCAATTCTTCCAAAATGCGCTTTTGGCGCTCTTCAATCATCATCAATGTTATGTTCCTTTTTGATTATTTGTGATTATTTGGAGGACTAAAAATGATTATTTATAAAAATCTTCGTCCTCTATTGACTTTTTGATCAATTTGTGGTTCAATTATAATATAGAAATAAAATTTTGTCAAGAGAGTTGACGAAAACAATAGGAGGACTATGATGAAAACTACTGCCGTTCGCCTTTACGGCGCAAACGATCTTCGTACCGAAGAATTTGAACTGCCCGAAATTACCGAAAAAGAGGTTCTTTTGCGCGTTGTGACCGACTCGCTGTGTACCTCGACCTATAAGGCTGCCGTGCAGGGAGCTGCGCACAAGAGAGTTCCCGACGACGTTGCCGAAAATCCCATCATCGTCGGACACGAAATGTGCGGCGAGATCATTCAGGTGGGAGATGCGATCAAGGATCAGTGGAAGGTCGGACAGAAGATCGTCATTCAGCCCGCGCTGAAGCTGGAGAACAATCACGACGTAGGCTATTCTTTCCCATATATTGGCGGTAACACGGTCTATGCCGTCGTTCCAGAAATCGTGATGGAAAAGGGCTGTATGATTCCCTATGAGGGCGACAGCTTTTTCAAGGGCTCGCTGACCGAGGCACTTGGCTGTATCGTTCGCGGATATAAGGGATTCTATCACACCGACTATACCAACTACGTTCGCACCGACGGTGCAAAGAAGGGCGGTAAGATCGCCATTCTCGGTGGCGCAGGACCGATGGGAATCGGTACGGTGGAGCTTGCATTTGGCTATGCGGGCGCATCGCAGGTCGTCGTTACCGACCTCAACGAAGACCGTTTGGCTTACGCTGAGTCGAAGTGCACCGTAGAGAACGCCGCAAAGCACGGCTGTGCGCTGACCTATCTCAATACCTCGACGCTCGAGGATCCCGTGAAGACGCTCATTGAGATGTCGGACGGCGGATTTGACGACGTGTTCGTGATGGTTCCCGTACCCGCCCTCTTTACGATGGCAGAGCAGATCTGTCGCTTTGACGGATGTATCAATTTCTTCGCAGGTCCTGCCGTACATAACCTGCCCGGTTCGCTCAATCTCTATCGTGTTCATTATGACGGAATTCACGTCGTCGGCACGGCGGGCAGTATTCCCGAGGATACCGTTGACACCATTCGTCTGATCGAGCAGAATGCCATCAACCCCGGGTGTATCGTTTCTCACATTCTCGGTATGAATGCCGCCATTGATACGCTGATGGCAATGGAGAAGCCGAGCGGAGCAAAGAAGGTCTGCTACAACGAGCTTGACCTGCCGCTGATCGCGATCGACGAGCTCGCCGAGTGGGGCAAGAAGGATCCGATGTACGCCGAGCTTGACCGCATCGTCAAGGCAAACGGCGGTCTGTGGTGCGCTGAGGCAGAGAACTATCTGCTTGCAAATTGCCCGAAGATCTAACGGTGAATTCAATGAAAATTATCACCCTAACCCTCAACCCTGCCTTTGACGTGCATTGCTTTGTCGAGGATTTTCAGCCCTATCACGAAAATCTTGCAAAGATCACCACGAGCGAGGCGGGTGGCAAGGGTGTCAATATTTCGCGTGCGTTGACCGTATGCGGAACCGAAAATCTTGCCTTTGTCGTGCTCGGCGAGGAGAACGGAGAAGGTTTTACACGCGCGATGAGTGCGGATGGGATGACCTATCAAACGATCACGGTGGCGGGAAGAATTCGTGAGAACATCACGATCCATACCGATACCGCTGATGAAACGAGAATCAGCTTTTCCGGCTTTGACGCGCCCGAGGATCTGCTTGCGCAGGTCGAGGCGCCGCTTCTGCCGATGATCGACAGAGATACAGTGCTCACACTCACGGGACGCAATCCGTCGGGCGTTGGCATCGTGGAAACCAAGGAAATGCTTCGCCGTTTCATTGCACGCGGCTCGAAGATTGTGATCGACTCTCGTTCCTTTGAGCTTTCCGACCTCGTAGAAATGAAGCCTTGGCTCATCAAGCCCAATCAGGAAGAAATTTCCGCCTATCTCGGACGTGAGATTTCCAAGCTCGACGAGGTGGTCGAAGCGGCAAGAGAGCTTCACGAGGGCGGCATCGAGAACGTGATGATCAGCCTTGGATCCAAGGGCGCTCTGCTCGTATCGGACGAGGGTGTGTTCTCGGCAAGACCTCCGAGAATCGAGGCGCTTTCCACGATCGGTGCGGGAGATAGCTCGATTGCGGGCTTCCTTGCGGCAACAGCCGAGGGATGTAGCGCAAAGGATTGCCTCTGCCGAGCGGTCGCCTACGGAACGGCGGCGTGCCTGACCGAAGGAACCAAGCCTCCGCGCCCCGAGGACGTTGCACGCGTGATGGACGAGATCGTGGTGGAACAAATGTAAATAAAAAAACCTTCCCCCGCTGGGGAAGGTTTTTTATGCCATTTTTTTTACAAATAATTCTTCATTCGCTCGACCGAGTCTTCCATAAAGGCGACGGTTTCGCGTGCGAGTTTGAGCGAGCGCTCGGAGCAGTGCTTGTTTTCGTATTCATGAATGAGCTTGGTGTTCTCGGTGATGCCCATTGTCGCGCCCTCGATCATCATTTGCGCAATGTGCGAGTCGGTGGAGTCCATCATCGTGTTCATTGCCATTCCCATCTTGGCGCCGAGCTTTGCGAGAATGTTTTCTTCTTTCGGATCGTTGCCCGCCGAGGTGATTTCATTTGCAATTTCCTTGGCAAATTCCTCGTAGCGGTTGAGCTCTGCCGTCAGCTCCTGGCGAAGTTCCTTTCCGGTGACCTTCGGCATAATATTGACGATTGCATCCGAACCCATTTTTACGTTTTTATACAGCTCGCCTAAGAATTCCTGCGTGCTGTTTTTTTCGTTTGTTTCCATAAAAGTATTCATCATAGCCTCCGTATAAAAATTTTGACTCGATGTTATTTTTTCCGAAAAGCGACGAAGAATACTTGCAAAAAAGAGGAATTTATGGTAAAATAAAAACGATAAATTTTGAAAATTGAGGTAGGTTATGAACGAAAAAGAGCTTGCCGAGCTCCGTCGGAGATATCGGCACGATAAAAGTAATATCACACACGTTCGCGGTTGCTTCGTGAACGAAAAAAAGGAGATCATTTCGGAATTTGAGCAGAGCCTCGGAATGATCTCGGAGGATGATGCCGATGATATTCTCTCGCTGATGCGCAAGAGTCTTTCGGGAGTGATCGGACGAAATCTTTTGGAAATCGAATTTTCGACCGCGCAGGTGATGGAGAGCGAGGAGCACAAGCTTCTTTCGGTGCTCCGCGCGACAAAATGCGCCGATGCCGACAGCCGACGCGCACTCTTTGAGAAGATCGCGGGCTCTCTCGAGCACGACGGAAGCTACGTCATTCTGCTCGCGCACGAGCGATACGATGTTCCCGCCCACGGTGCGGACGGGGAAGAGAAGCCGTCCGAGAGCGTATTCTCCTATATCCATTGCGCGATTTGCCCGATCAAGGCGTCGCGCCCCGTGCTCAGCTATTATTTTCCCGGCAACTGTATGAGAAGTATTACGGCGGATTGCTCGCTCTCCTCGCCGCTGCTTGGCTTTACCTTCCCCGCGTTTGAAAACGGGGGTGCGAATATCTACAAGGCAATGTACTATGCCAAGGATCTGAAAAACAATCACAAGGAGCTTTCCGAGGCACTCTTTGCGTCCGAGATCCCGATGCCTGCCGCCGAGCAGAAGGCAACCTTCGGCGCAATTCTGGAAACGGCAATGGCAGAGGATTGCTCACTGCGCGTTGTCCGCGCGGTACATACGCAGATGTGTCAGCTGATCGAAGCATATAAGGAAGAGCCGACCGAAGAGCCGTTGAAGGTGACCAAGGACGACGCGGCAGAGATGCTTCGCGTTTGCTCGGTGCCCGAAGAGAGGGTGACACTCTTTGAGGAGAAATTTACCGAAGCCTTTGGCGAGAATGCTGAAATTCATCCCAAAACGGTTGCCGAGAGCAAGCGGTTGAAGGTCAAGACCCCCGAGGTTTCGATCACGGTTGCTGAGGGATGTGGAGAACGCCTTGAAACGAGAGTGATCGACGGCGTGCGCTATCTCTTGATCCGTGCCGACGGCGACGTCGAGGTCAATGGAGTTAACATTCAGATGTAAATAAAAAAAGCCAAGATTTCTTGGCTTTTTTTATTTCTCCCACGGGAGTGCTGTGTTGCAGATCACACCCGTGATATCGTCCTTATGGCAGACCGAAAAAATTCGTCGTTCTCCGATTTTAGAATCGTCGCAGAGAAAATATTGGCGTGCCGATCGCGCGATCATAATGCGGCGCAGTGCGGTTTCCTCTTCGGACGAATCGGTGATCTCTCCGTCCTCGGTGATCGCTTGGCTGGAAAAGAAGAGAAGATCGGCAGAAACCGAGCGCAAATAATTTTCTGCAGCAGGACCTACGAGGGTTTGCTCCACCTTGGAATAGGTGCCGCCCGTGCAGAAGAGCTCACAGTTCGATCCGCCGTATTCGGAAAAGATTTTGACGTTGTGGGTGATGATCTTCAAATTTTTTCGGTGACCGAGATATTTCATCATTCGGCGCACGGTCGACGAGGCATCGAGAAAGAGTGTGTCTCCGTCGTGCACCAGCTCGGCGGCGCGTCGTGCAATTTCTTCCTTGACGGCAGAATGATCTCCGTCGCGCAGATCGATCGGAATCGAGCTGTTTTGATAGCGGGAGAGCAACACACCGCCGTAAACGCGCTTCACAAGTCCCTTGTTTTCCAAGGATTCAATATCGCGTCGAATCGATGCTTCGCTGACGAACAGCTCGCGCGCAAGCTCACGGACCGACGAGGATTTCTTTCGTTCCAAAATGGCAATGATCTTTTCCTGACGTTCAAATTGGATCATATCGAGTCTCCTTTATGTAATAAAATGAAAAAGTTTGAAATAGTTTTCTTCTTCTGCGTGACAAAGCTTCAATTTTCGCAACACCGCTTGACAGGCTTTGAAAAAACGAGTATAATTGGCTTATAGGAATGAAAAAATTGATCAAATAAATTGTATCACAGTTTGATGAGTTTTGCAAGAGTTATCAAATATTTTTAAGTATGGAGAAGAGAATATGGCAATCGTAACGATCATTGGTGCCGGAATGATGGGCTCGGCGCTCGCATTTCCCGCAAGAGAAAATCAAAATGAGGTTCGTTTGGTTGGAACGCATCTTGACCGCGAAATTATTGAAAAGAGCAGAGAAACGGGCCGCCACCCGAAGTTTCAGAAGGATTTTCCCGCGGGTGTGAAATATTATCAGATCGAAGAAATGGAAGAAGCGATCGCGGGCTCGGATGTGATCATTGGTGGCGTAAGCAGCTTTGGTGTCGATTGGTTTGGTGACGTGGTTCTTCCGAAGATTCCCGACGAGATTCCCGTGATCAGCGTGACGAAGGGTCTTTGGGATACGCCTGAGGGCAAGCTTCTTTGCTACCCCGAGGTATGGCAGGAGAAGTTGGACGCGCTTGGAAAGAAGAACGTTCTTTGTGCCATTGGCGGTCCTTGCACGAGCTATGAGCTTGTTGCACACGATCAGACCGAGGTTGCATTCTGCGGAAACGATCTTGAGGTGCTCAAAAAGATCAAGAAAATGATGGCAACCGACTATTATCATATCAGCCTTTCGACCGACGTGATCGGTATTGAGAGTGCCGTGGCGCTCAAGAACGGCTATGCGCTTGCCATTGCACTGACCATTGGATTGAACCAAAAGGAATTTGGCATCGACAGTGAGCTGCATTTCAACTCTCAGGCGGCGATCTTCGGACAGAGTGTCAAGGAAATGTCGAGACTTTTGGATTTTCAGGGCGCGGGAAGCCTTGACAATCTCGCGGTCGGTGCGGGGGATCTTTACGTGACGGTTTACGGAGGACGCACGCGTCTTGTGGGAATTCTACTCGGACGCGGATTGAACATTGACGAGGCAAGGGAAGAGCTTGCGGGTGTGACGCTCGAGTCGCTCGTGGTTGCCGTTCGCGTGGCACGCGCTGTCAAGAAGAACGCGGAGCGTGGAATTCTCAACCCCGCCGATTTCCCGCTTCTTTTGCACGTCGACGAGATTTTGACCGAAAAGAAGCCTGTTAACCTTCCTTGGGAAGAGTTTACCTTTGAAAAATAAAACGAAAGCGAGTCGAAATCGGCTCGCTTTTTTATAATTTTGCATAAAAAATGAAAAAAAGATATTTTTTTAACAAATAGGTCTTGATATATTTCAAAGTTTGTGGTATATTATTAAATGGTAAAAAATGAAATTTTTTGAAAGGTGGATCTTTATAATGACCTACAACAAGAAAACCATTGAAGACATTGACGTTGCCGGCAAGCGAGTTCTCGTTCGTTGCGACTTCAACGTTCCGCTCAAGGATGGCGTGATCACCTCCGATAAGAGAATCGTTGGCGCGCTTCCTACCATTAAGTACCTTCTCGACAAGGGCGCAAAGGTAATTCTTTGCTCTCACATGGGCAAGCCCCACTCGATCTTTACCGAGGGCTTTGGTCTGACCAAGAAGGAAAAGAAGAAGGTTGAGGCTCTTCCCGCAGAGGAGCAGGCAGCTGCAACGGCTGACCTCCTCAAGAAGGCTCTTGACGACAAGAAGAAGTTTACGCTTCGCCCCGTTGCTGACAGACTCAACGAGCTGCTCGGCGGCAAGGTGACCTTTGCCGAGGACATCATCGGTGAGGACGCAAAGGCGAAGGTTGCCGCTCTCAAGGAGGGTGAGGCAGTTCTGATTGAGAACGTTCGCTTTGATGCTCGTGAAACCAAGAACGGCGCAGATTTCGCAAAGGAGCTTGCTTCTTTTGCTGAGGTTTACGTGAACGATGCGTTTGGCTCGGCTCACCGCGCACACGCTTCGACCGCAGGTGTTGCTGACTATCTGCCCGCTGTTTGCGGATACCTGATCCAGAAGGAGATCTCGGTGATGGGTAAGGCTCTGGCTGATCCCGCACGTCCCTTCGTTGCGATCCTTGGCGGTGCTAAGGTTTCGGACAAGATCGGCGTTATCAACAACCTTCTTGAAAAGGTTGATACCCTCATCATCGGTGGCGGTATGGCATACACCTTCTTCAAGGCAGCAGGTCACGACGTTGGAACCTCTCTCTGTGAGGAGGACAAGGTTGACCTCGCAAACGAAATGGTTGCAAAGGCTGAGGCTAAGGGCGTAAAGTTCCTGCTTCCCATTGACAACCGCGTTGGTAAGGAATACGATGAAAACACCGAGCACATGCTCGTGAACTCCGACGACATTCCCGATGGTTGGATGGGTCTGGATATCGGACCTGCAACCGAGAAGCTGTTTGCTGAGGCAATTCAGGGCGCGGGCACGGTTGTTTGGAACGGACCGATGGGTGTTTCCGAGTGGAAGAACTTCGCTTCGGGTACCGAGTCTGTTGCAAAGGCAGTCGCTGAGAGCGGCGCAATCTCGATCATCGGTGGCGGTGACTCGGCAGCAGCAGTTGAGAAGCTTGGCTATGCTGACAAGATGACGCACATCTCCACGGGCGGCGGCGCATCTCTCGAGTTCCTCGAGGGCAAGGAGCTTCCCGGCATTGCTTGCCTGCTCGACGCGTAAGTCAAAAAGGAAAGTTTTCGCCCGCCTTTTTCAAAAGGCGGCACGAATCCAACGCCGTGGGGCGTTGGTCGCCCTCCGCAGAGGGCGAAATTCCCAATCGTTTATAAACGCCCGAAAGGGTGAATTTGCATCAACGATGCAAAGAGGGGAAACCACACGAGGGGTTTCCCCTTCCTATACAAAAAACGAATGAATTTTACGAAAGAGGTATTTACAATGAATCCTGCAAAGAGAAGAACCGTGATCGCGGGCAACTGGAAGATGAACTTCACGCCCGACGAAGCAACTGCATTTATCAACGAGATTAAGCCCATGGTTGCCGGCAAAGACGCTTGCGACATTATTTTCTGCGCTCCCTACGTAACCATTTCCGCTGCAATGAAGGCAGCAGAGGGCTCGAACATTAAGATCGGCGCCGAGAACGTTCACTACGAAGAGAAGGGTGCGTTCACGGGTGAGGTTTCCGCAAAGATGCTCAAGGCA
>JAGBSP010000055.1 GCA_017631855.1 Clostridia bacterium
CAACGGCTATGACAAAATGAGCGAACCACATCCTTGCCCAGAAAGGGCAAGGAAATGGACCGAAGACCATCCCCCACCACGAAACAAAAATGGCATCCTTACGGATGCCTGTTTCGTGGTGGGGGATGGTGGATTCGGACCACCGAAGTAAGTGACAACAGATTTACAGTCTGCCCCCTTTGGCCGCTCGGGAAATCCCCCTTATTTCGGTTCCGTTGACAGAACCGTGGAGCTGGTGAACGGAGTCGAACCATCAACCTGCTGATTACAAATCAGCTGCTCTGCCATTGAGCCACACCAGCGTATTGCTGGGATTTATCACCGGAACGCATTCAATTATATCAAAACAAAATCCCTTTGTCAATACCTTTTTAGAATTTTTTTTATTTTTTTTTAATTCTTGAAAACTTCGTCTTTGTGTGTTATAATACTCTTTGCAAACGTTCTTTTTCGGAGGTGCTTCCAGCGATGAAATACAAGCATTTTATTGAAATAAAAAACAGCCTGATTCCCTGTCTTTTGCTCTCTGCTCTGACCGGACTTCTTACGGGCTTTTTGATCTTTCTTTTTAAGCTTTGCGCCTCTTCGGTCATTTCGCTTTCCGAAACGGTGTATTCCTTCGTACGGCACCATCTGCTATTTCTTCCGATTTTGCTTCTTGGCTCGGCGGGAATCGCGTTTCTTGCCGCTATGATTTTAAAAAAAGCTCCCTCCTGCCGCGGCGGAGGAATTCCCACCACCATTGCCATTCTCCGAGGCTTGATCCCTTTTCGGTGGATTCAAAGCATCTTTCACCTGTTTGCCTCCGCGATGCTCACCTATCTTGGCGGTGTCCCCTTGGGCAACGAGGGTCCCAGTGTGCAAATGGGAACTGCCGTCGGTCGAGGAACCATTCGACTGTTTGCCAAAAAACGTCCTGCTTTGGATGCCTTTGTGATGACAGGAGGTGCCAGCGCAGGCTTTACCGCCGCCACGGGTGCCCCTTTGAGCGGAATTGTATTTTCCTTTGAGGAAACGCACCGCCGTTTTTCCCCGATGATGTTCATTTCGATCGTCACCGCCGCACTGACCTCTCATATTTCCATCCGAGCACTCTGCCACGGCGTCGGTATCTCTCCCACGCTGTTCGAGCTTCCCGTTCCCGCAGTTCTCCCTCTGAAATATTTGTGGAGCGCTTTGCTTGTCGGTTTCCTCTGTGCTCTGTTTGCCGTCTTTTTTACAAAAATCTATCGCCTAGTTTTCACGTTTTTAAATAAAACGAAAAAATCCATTCCCCTTTGGATCAAATTCATCACCGTATTCGTACTGGTGGCGCTCGTCGGCATTATCAGCGCCGATTTCCTTGGCACGGGACACGATCTGACCGAGGAAATGCTACACGGAAACGGTGTGTGGTACTGGATTCTGATCTGCCTTTTGGTCAAAGCGATTTTGGTCATTCTGGCAAACAACGTCGGTGTTACGGGCGGACTTTTCGTTCCTTATCTTTGCTTTGGTGCAATGATCGGCGCACTGTGTGGCAAAGCGCTGATTTTTCTGCAACTGCTTCCTGAAGAATACTATATCGTTTTGGTCATCACGGGAATGGTTGCCTTTTTGAGCGCCGCATCGCGAACGCCCCTAACAGCGCTTCTCTTCGCGGTCGAGGTACTTTGCTCTCTGTCCAATCTTCTTCCGATCGCCATCGGTATTCTGGTTGCTTATCTGATGATTGAATTATTGCACATTCCCGATCTGTCTGCGACGATTATTCAAACCAAGGTTGAAAAAATTCATCAAGGAAAAAAGCCGACGGTGGTAGAGGCAAATCTGGTCGTTGCTAAGGATGCCTTTATTGTTGGAAAGGAACTTTCCGAGATTCTATGGCCGCCAACCTGCGTTCTTTTATCGATTACGAAAAAAGATCGAAAAACGCTTGAGATCGCAGAGGACGACATCGTTCATCTCCACTATCAAACCTATGACAACGAAGACACGCTCCGCCACTTGGAGGCCATTGTAGGAAAACAAAACGGTATTCCGGACCTGATTCTTCATCAGCAAGAAAAGAACGACGTCATTCCGGACATCGAATAAATAAAAACTCCTTACGGAATCTTCCGTAAGGAGTTTTTATTCATTTGGAAAGCCATTCCCTTGCCTTCTCACGAGACATTCTCTTGATATTCTCTTCGGTGTAGGGCGAGTCCTCTCCGCCGTTGGTATACAAAAAATATTTTCCGTCGGGCGTCTGATAGAGCGTTTCCTCATATCCTGCAGGATCGCCGAAAAATCTGCTTGTATGCTGTTCTACCATCGTTGCCGTTTCGGTATTGTATTCTACTTTACAAATCATCTTTTTCATACTTCAAAATCCTCCTTTGACACTTCATGGTGTGTTTTCAGTATAACACAAAGCATCCAAAAAGGCAATCGAGTTCACCGAAAAATCATTCAAAATTCATCTTCCAATTTTCTTCATTTTTCGCAAATTCAGGAAAATGTAGACGCAAAGAAGGAGCACAACCGTGCTTGCCAGAACCGCCAGCATCACGCGAAGATCGACCTTTATATCAAAGAAATAGAGATTGCAATCGATGGCATCGCGCATCTCCTCGACCGCCTCCGAGGGAATTCCTTGCGATTCCATTTCCGAAAGTGCTCCGCGCAATGCGTGATTGCGAAGCAAGGAAGTACCGTAGGTTCCTGGCAAAAAGGAAATCACCCTCTGCAATCCTTCTCCAAATTGCGAGATCGGCATATACGCGCCGCAGAGAAATCCGTATCCCGAGCTGACGACCGAGCCAACCGCCGCAATCTGCCCTTGCGTGGAAAGGAAGAAATTGATAACGCTGGAAAGCGCTGTTCCGAACATCGCAAGTAAAAGCACGTCAAGAAGCAGCCAAAGCACGTCCCCCACCGAAAGATACCATCCGATAACGGCAAGATAGCCAAGACAAATGGCGGTTGCCACAAAGCAGATCAGCAAGGTACAGATTAGAGTTGCCGCATAATACGCGATCGAAAGCGTCGATGCTTTCACAGGAGAGATCATAAGGTCCCTGCGACTTCCGTTTGCTTTATCCTGCACCATCAGCATATTCGAGCAAAATGCAACCGTCACGCAGGAAACGGCGAGAATGGAGGAGATCAGCTGTCCGCCGACACACGCCCCCATCAGCTCGTCGGAAATTTCCGCGCCGCCAAGTCCCAAGCGAAAGCTATCCTCGTAGACGTTGCCGAGAAAGGTTGCGTACAGCACTAGCAAAATCGCGGGCGTGATCAACGCCGTAAAAAACATTCCCTTATCCCGAAAGAAGAGTTTGACGTTTCGTTTGATCAGTGCTACCGTTGTTATCATCACGCGTCATCTCCCTTCAAGGTCTTTCCCGTAGCAGAAAGAAAAACGTCGTCCATCTTGCCCTTGATGATCTCGTAATCCCGAAAGATCTCGGGATTTGCGACGATCAGCTCGGTTGCTGCCGCTGTATTTTCTACTGCCAAGCGATATCCGCCGCTCGTCGGTTCGTAAGGAATACCGAGGGATCTGACACCTTCCTCATCCACACCGTAAAGCGTAATAAAATCTCCCGTGTAGGCATTTTTGAGTTCTAGGGGAGAGCCCTCGGCAATCAGGCTTCCGTTGTCCAGAATGACAACGTGATCTGCCTCTGCCGCTTCTTCCATATAGTGCGTAGTCAAAAATACCGTCGTTTTTTCTGTCTTTCTCAGACCGTCAATCACACCCCAGAGAAGCTTTCTCGTTTTTGGATCAAGTCCCGTCGTCGGCTCATCCAAAATCAGAATTTTAGGACGATGCAAAAGAGCTCTTGCAATATCGATCCTGCGCCGCTGACCGCCCGAGAGCTTTCCGACGCGTCTCTTCAGCAGATCCCCAAGATCAAGCATCGCCGAGAGCTCGGAAAGACGTTTGCGAAACTCTTCTCCGCAAATCCCGTACAGCGCCGCACGCGAGGCGAGATTGTCGTACACCGAAAGAGGAGCATCGAGCACCGAGCTCTGAAATACCACTCCAAGCTTTTCCTTGATCGCGAAAGGATCTTTGTCGAGATCCACTCCGTCGATCACCACGCGTCCGCAATCCTTGGGAAGCTGTCCGCAAAGAATATGAATGGTCGTGGATTTGCCCGCTCCGTTTTCGCCGAGAAAGGCAAAGAATTCACCCTCTCCCACCGAAAAGCTCAGGTCGCGAACAGCTCTGACATCACCAAAGGACTTGCAAAGTCCCTCAATTTGTATTATTTTGTTATTCTCCATAGATCTCCTCTGCATATCGCACTGTTTCCATTGCGTCCCTTGCGTATCGGTCCGCACCGATGTCATCTGCGTATTTCTGCGTCAGCACGGCACCTCCCACGACCAGTTTGCAGGACGGAAGAACTGCCTTCAGTTGCCGTATCGTTTTCTCCATTGCGGGTACGGTCGTGGTCATCAGGGCACTCAGACCGACGAGCTTTGCATCCAGTCGAAGCGTTTCCGAAACAATCACCTCGGGGGGGACGTCTCTGCCGAGATCGGTGACGGCAAAACCGTAATTTTCGAGAAGAAGCTTGACGATATTCTTTCCGATATCGTGAATATCTCCCTCGACTGTTGCGAGAATCACCCTACCCTTGCTTGACTCCTCCGCCGAAGGCATCGAAGCCTTGATTACCTCAAACGCCGCCTTCGCCGCTTCGGCACTCATCAAAAGCTGAGGCAGATAAACCGTCTTTTTTTCAAATCCGACACCGACGACGTCGAGTGCGGGAATGATTTCACTCTGCACAATCTGCAGAGGATCGGTATCCGCAAGAAGTTGTCTCGTCAGGTGCGCCGCCTGTTCCTTTCGTCCTTTGACAATGGCTTTTTGCAGTTCCGAAGAGCTTGCTTCGGAAGTATCCGAGGTCAACGTCACGCCAGTTATCACGTGTGACGTTTGCGGAAGAGACTGCGCAAATTCAATATAATCACAGAAATTCTCGTCAAGACCGCACAGCGCACGATAAGTATAATAGGACTTCATCATTTCAGCAGAAAATGGGTTCATAATCGCCGCCGATAAACCATTCTGGAGTGCCAACGCAAAGAACGTACCGTTGATCGCATCTCTTGCAGGCAGACCGAACGAAACGTTGGAAACGCCAAGTGAGGTATGACAGCCGAGCTCTTGTCGAATCAGTGTCAGTGAACGCAAGGTTTCTCTTGCCGCACTCGGATCGGCACTCACCGTCATTGCCAGCGGATCGAAGATCAGATCCTTTTCGGAAAGACCGTACTCCTTTGCCGTTGCAAGGATCTTTTTTGCGACGGTGAGACGGCCCTCTGCCGTCGCGGGAATTCCCTCTTCATCAAGTGTCAACGCGACGACAAGTCCGCCGTATTTCTTCGCCAAAGGGAACACGGCGTCCATGCTTTCTTTTTTACCGTTGACCGAGTTGATCATCGCCTTACCGTTGTAACGACGAAGCGCCGCCTCCATCGCCACGGGGTCTGCCGTGTCGATCTGCAACGGAAGATCGAGAATTGCCTGAAGCTCGGTCACCGCCGTCACGAGCATTTCCTTTTCATCGATTTCGGGCAGACCGACATTTACGTCAAGGATCATCGCGCCCTTTTCCTCCTGCGCAATTCCCTCACTCAGAAGATAATCGATCTCGCGATTTCTCAGGGCTTCCTTCAAGCGTTTTTTTCCCGTGGGATTGATGCGCTCTCCGATGAGGATCGGTTGATTTCCGAAAACCACGGCGTGGGTGTACGAAGACACCGCCGTGATATTTTTCGCTTCGATTGCTACGGGAAAAAGCTCCTTTGTCGCCGCCACGGTCGCCGCAATATATTCGGGCGTCGTTCCGCAACAGCCGCCCACCAAACGAACGCCTGCCTTTACGAGTGTTGCAACCTCTTCAGCAAATTCAAAGGGAGTCACATCGTACACCGTTTTCCCTTCTACTGCCTTAGGAAGTCCCGCATTGGGCTTGAGTAGCACGGGGATCGACGCGTAGCGAAGATATTGATCCACCACACTAGAAAGTGCCTTCGGACCAAGCGAGCAATTCACACCGATCGCATCCGCCCCCATTCCCTCAAGCATCGTTACCATTGCCAAGGGATCGGCGCCCGTCATCAGCTTACCGTCTGCGCCGTACGCGTTGGAAACAAATACGGGAAGCGACGAATTTTCCTTTGCCGCAAGAAGTGCAGCCTTGGTTTCCAGACTATCGTTCATCGTTTCAATGAATATCAGATCCACGCCGTATTTGACACCAAGACGCACCGTTTCGGCAAAGACCTCAACGGCGTCCTCAAAATCAAGATCGCCATAAGGCTTGAGCATCCGCCCCGTCGGACCGACGTCAAGTGCAACAAAGCTCACACGATCGATGCCATCCTGCGCCACACGCGCGTTTTCCACCGCCGAACGAACAATTTCGTCCAACTCTTCCGCGGAAAATTTCAATCGATTTGCGCCAAAGGTGTTTGTGCTGACAATATTGCTTCCCGCCTCAAAATAAGCGCGGTGAATTCGGCGAATCACCTCGGCGTGAGTGAGATTCCAACGTTCGGGAAGTTCCCCGGGACGAAGTCCCTCTGCTTGTAAAAGCGTTCCCATTCCGCCGTCAAGGTAGACGATATTCTCCTTCAAACATTCTAACACATTCATAAAAATTCCTTTATCCTATCTCTTCTCTCCCCACAAAAGCCGTCACCGACTTGGAGGGAGACAGTATGAGCGATTGATTTAAACTAAGTCCGATCCGCTTGGGACAATCAAGTAGAGCAAAAATATTTTTCTGCAGTTCGATCGGAATATCTCCGTACCCGGGGCTGACGCGCGGACGAAAGCGAAATTGCGACTGCTCCCGACGAAGCTCATCGCAGAAAAGATCACAAAGAGCCTCAATGCGCTCCGCACCGATGGCTTGCAACAAAAGTGCCTTTGTGGGAGAGGTTGTCGAGGCGCGGTGGATCATTCGATCGAGAGAAATTCCCACTGTCGCGGCAAATACAATCCCTGACGAGCAGTTCGTAAGTGCTTTTTTCAAGTCGCGCGACTCGGTCGTAAGAAAACCGAACTCCAATGTTCCATCCCGCTCGACGATCGGAAATTCGCTATAGCAAACCGAATAGGTCAACGCCGATTCAACCTCTGCCAAACACTCTACAAGCAATGGCTCGATTTCGGAAGCAGTCCCGCGCACGCCTGCATAGCGTAAAATCTCGTCACGCCGAACGAGGGGAGCATCATAGCTCCGTACCAAAACAGTTCCCATCATTATCCCAAAATATCCGACAAATTCTGCATAATTGCCGCCGCAACGTCGGGTTTATTCATCGAATATACGTGAACGTTCGTAATACCGTTTGCAAACAAATCGATGATCTGGTCGGTGGCATAGGCAATCCCCGCCTGCTTCATTGCCGAGGGCGTCGTGCCGAATTTATCAACGATCGACTTGAAGCGCTGCGGCATAAATGAGCCGGAAAGCTTCATCGCGCGCTCAACCTGATTTCCGTTGGTGATCGGCATCACTCCGGGAATGATCGGAACAACAATTCCCGCTTCTCTGATCTTATACAGAAAATTATAGAGCAGATTGTTGTCAAAAAACATCTGCGTGGTCAAAAAATCACACCCTGCCTCAACCTTTTCCTTTAAATACTTGATATCTTCCTTTTGATTGACACTTTCGGGGTGAATCTCGGGATAGCACGCGCCGCCAATGCAAACATCCGCACCGTTCTCGCGAAGTTCGCGAATCAGATCCACAGCGTGACGGTATGCCCAACCAGAACGGTCGCTCGCCGCAAGCTCGGGCGTTAAGTCGCCGCGAAGAGCCATCACGTTTTCAATTCCCGCCGCGCGAATCTCAGTAATTTTCTCTCTGACCGTTTCGCGCGTCGAGGAAACGCAGGTCAGATGTGCCAATGTCGGCACGCCGTATTTTTCCTTGATGTGTTTCGCAATCTCTAAGGTATATCGGCTCGTTCCGCCGCCCGCACCGTAAGTGACGCTCATAAACGAGGGATGAAGCCTTGCGATCTCCTCGGTAGCAAAGCGAACGCTCTCAAAGGCAGTATCATTTTTTGGGGGAAATACCTCAAAGGAGAGGGATAACTGATCTCGTTTCAATAGTTCGGTCAATTTCATAAGCGCCTCCATATGATATCAAAATGATATCACTTTTTGTTTTGTTTGTCAAGTATTTTTTGCAAATTTTTTAAAATCTTCTCGCATAACCGCAACGGCGGCAAAGATCTTCTACCGCACATCGACGAGCAAAGCCTTCGCGTATGGCTTCGGCACGCGAAGAGGACAAAATCCCCGAAAGCGGAGTATCAAAAATATTTCCCAGGAAAAGTCGACCGTCGCTATCCAGACAACACGGAACGACAGAGCCGTCCGAGAGAATTCCGAAATGATCTCTCAGCGCATAGCAGAATATCTCTTCATCCCCCTCGTCAGCCTCACAGTCAGGCCAATCAAAGCGCTCGCCCCACTCAATATGAAGCTTGTCGCGAATACGAACACCGCGCGTATTCTCCGCCCAATCTCCCAAAAATCTTTCTTGCAAAAAAGAAAGAATCGCTTCGTTTCTACCCTCGTCAAAGCCTCTGTTCCAAAGGCGGAAAACAACGATCGTCCCCTGACTTGAGGCGGCATCAGCAAAGTCCGAGATCTCCGACAGATAACGAAAAAACGCCTCGTCACGTCCCTCTTCAAAGCTGTGAACCGAAAGATTGATCTTGTAAATAGGGAGCGAAAGAAGCTCTGTCTTTCGTTTGTCAAGCAAGGTTCCGTTGGTCGTGATTACAGAACGAAAACCTCTGTTGTGCGCCATTTGCAAAAAGAGTGGAAGATCGGGATGTGTCAGCGGCTCTCCCATCAAATGATAGTAAATATATGAAGTCTCAGAGGACAGTTCCGAAAGAATATGCGAAAATTCCTCTGCCGTCATTCGTCGCGGCTTGCGGGAATGCCCGTGACAAAAGGAGCACTGCATATTACAAATATTCGTGATCTCCACGTAAACGCGCGAATACATTCCGTATCGCCTCCATTCTTCCTATGAATTACATTAATTGTAGTATATCATAAAACAACACGCAACGCAAGAGAATCAAAAAAATTGCCGTCAAAAAACTCCGTGCAGAGCGGTACGAAACCTCTCTGCACGGAGTTTTTCAGCAAAATATTTTGTTTATTCAGCTCTCTTAAACGCCTTATACTTTCTGTTTACAATCGTAAGCAAAACGAAATGAACTACCGTTGCCACCGTAATGCTCATCAATGCGCCTCCACCGATCAAAAGGAAAACAATCGGAAGTGCGAAGATGTACGCGGTGATCATCAAGCCCTTCTTCATAAATACTACTGCCAAAGCCATCAATACGGCAATCACCGTTCCATAAACGGAAATGCCCTTGATCAAGCCGGAAATAATACCGGCGATTTCCTGATCGCCCTCTGCCTGGAATACCGTACTCAGCGAATTCAAGGAAATGGTCTCGACGGATTCTTTCAATTCATTCGCAGAAATTCCGAACTCTTTTTCCAACTCCGCGATTTCAGCAGCATCCTGCTCCTGCAGAGCAGCCTCGATCTCTGCCGAAAGTTCTTTGGATTCCAATTCCATCTGCTTCAGCTTTGCTTCGTCCATAATCATCGTAACCAAAGGAAGCTCCGTAATCGGCTTGTTCAAAGCAGACGAAACACCGGTGGACAGCGTCACGATGGATACGATACCCGCAATCGCAGCAATCAATGCGATCACACGGATTACCATAGAAGCATTTTTCAACAAAAACAAAATTTTTTTCATAAAATTCCTCCATATATTAAAAATGACACTCGTATTATACCACCTTTTCTCTCTTTTGTCAATAAAAAACAAAAAAAGACATAAAATATTCGACGAAGCCTTCATAACTACGTCGAACATTTTTTATGCGTTGTTTCTTTCATCCAATTTCTTGATCCAATACGAAACGATCGTATCGATTGCTTTCTTGCCCTTTTCGGGGAATGCGTTCACCGCACTCTCGGCAAAACATATTTTCTCATTCTCGTCCCTACAGTTTTTTAAAAATTCAAAAAAGCATCAATCCTCGAAGTTTCTATTGACTTTTCCAAGCATTTTGTATATAATATTTATATCAATAAAATTTTGATCAATAAGGAGAGAAAAATTATGCAAATGCTTGAAATGTTATATGATGAAATCCAGGATGCCGTGGATCGAAAGGTTCCCTTTATCATTCCGATCGGTACACTGGAATACCATGCCCGCCACGCTTCGTGCGGAACCGATACGCTGGTCATTACCGGTTGCCTCAGAGAGCTGGAAAAGGAAAAGGAGATCGTCGTTTGTCCGCCGCTTTGGTACGGTGTGGCATCGTATGCCGTATGTGCTCCCAAGCCCAGCCACTTCCACGTAGACGAGGATGCCTACGTGAACTATCTGTACTACATTCTGAAGTCGATGATCGATGCAGGTCATAAGAATATTTACCTTGTAGCGCATCACCAGACCGAAGGCGCGGGCCTTATGCCGATGACCATTGCCTGCCACAAGGCTGCGAAGAAGGTCACGATGGAATATATGGAAGAAAAGCTCGGACAAGGCTGGTGGGGCAGCGATGCCTATGCCTCCTATTACGAGGATATGGGCAGCGAGGACGATCCCTTCTCTTACATCAAGGTTCTTCCCCTCATTGGAGCGGACGCACAGATCAAGTGCGGCGGCTTTGACCATGCAGGAAAATGGGAAACCAGTCTTTTGATGGGAACCTATCCCGAGCTGGTGGACCTGAGCCGCTGTGAGCGCAACACCGAATGGTTTGCAGAAAGTGCCAAGGAGGCAAGCGAAGAAATCGGTAAGCACATGGTCAATTGCACGCTGGAATGGCTCAGAAAGGTCATTGTATAATTAGTTCATACAAATAAAAATACCTTGCTTCATCAAAATGATGAAGCAAGGTGTTTTCTCTGTTATTTCGTTATTAGAAGTTTTTTTGCTTTAATGTTGTTACAGAAGAAACCAACATACGACGAAGTTCAATACAATCCTTTTGAAATTTTAGAAAATCTTCCTCTAAAATACTGTTCGTATCTTTCAAAAGCTCAAGCCAATATTCGCTTTCGTTACACTCTTTAAGAGAAATTTCAAGCTTTGAAATAAAATCCTTCGTGCCTTGTGCGTATTGTGCTTCATAAATATTTGCTCCTACCGATGTTCCAGAGCGCAACAGTTGGTTGATCAAAGCGGATTCAACTCCGTTTTGCTTGAGCCTTCGGCAAAGAAAAACAATATTCTTGGCAAATTCTTTGGATTTGGTTCTTAATATGCTGTCTGCCATTTTAATCTCCTGTAAATTCAAACTTGGCGAAGCCAATCATAACTTGCCGCAGGCAATCATAACTGATAACTCGTTTCGCAGATGGAGAACGATAGGTTATAAGTTTAGAGTTATGAATTTGGCTTCGCCAAATGTTATGATATGACCGTTTCTACGAAACGATCATAGTTGACTTGAGCAGAGCTCATATTACACAACAATTCGGTACAGTGTAAAAAGACAAATTCAAATATTCTGCACCGTGTTTAGAATTGAAGCAAGGAAAGATATAATAAATATAATATTTTAACCTCGGTTTTCAGATGGGATAGAATATATATTTATATAATAATTAACAGCATCAACATCATCAACAGCATCAACAGCAACAGTACCAAAAGCTATTACAGCTATAAAAACATCACCATAATAAAAACAATAATAAAATCAATGGAAAAACAAGTTTTTATGGCTTGGGAATATACTTATATACCCCTGCCCTTTTTCGTCGCAAATCACCGTCATTTTTATTATTAAATAATAATGGTTAAGCCTATAGGAACGATTGAGTGGGAATGATGTGTGTCAATGGGATAAATAAACATCCCCCCGTATAACGGGGGGTATTTCAGTTTCGGGCATAGCCCTAATACTACTGGCTACGCACAAGTGCGCGTTAGATTGGCCTGCCAGCCATGCAATTGTTACTTAC
>JAGBSP010000056.1 GCA_017631855.1 Clostridia bacterium
ATACAGCTTCATCAGCTCACTCTGACCGATGGCTGCCATCGCCTGCTTTTCCTCGGTGGTCGACGGTTTGCCGAAGCCAACCTTGGCAACGCCTGCGCTGACCGCGCCCGAAGAAACGAGAATGACCTGAATTCCAGAATTCTGCAGATCCGAAAGAACCTTAACCAGGCGTTCGATGCGGCGCAGATTGAGATGTCCCGTTGCGTGGGTCAGCGTAGAGGTACCAACCTTAACGACAATTCTATGACTTTCTTTGAAAAATTCCATAAAGCAGTAAACTTCCTTTTTATGTTTTCTTAGCAATCGGAAAGAAAAATTCAAAAAGCTCTTCCCAAAATACAAATTTTATGGTATGATAATAGATAGCTATATTATACACTCTTTTTTTGCGTTTTGCAAGACGGTTTTTCTTGAAAATCGCAAAAAGTGTGACGGAGGGAAGAAAATGAAGCAGAAATATACGATTACGGTGGCAGATATTCCGATGAACGTTGTCTGTGAGGAATCGCCAGAGGCAGTTGAGGCACTGGTTAATCTTGTAGATCGAAAAATGAGAGAAATCGGGCCGTCTTGCCCCAAGACCGAAGCCGCACTTTTGTGTGCGCTGGATTATTGTTCCGAGAGAATTAAGGCACAACGCAAGGTGAAGTCGCTCGAAAATCGCCTTGCTACGACAGAGCTTGCGCTCGAGGAAGCTGAACGTGAAAACGAAGAGCTTCGCACCGAGCTTGAAACGCTGAAAATGATGGTTGCAAAATAAGAACAAGGAGAGACAGCATGGGAAATCGCGAAAATTTTAAATCGACCTTAGGATTTATCCTTGTCAGTGCCGGCTGTGCGATCGGTATCGGAAACGTTTGGAAGTTTCCGTACGTCGCAGGAGCGAACGGCGGCGGTGTGTTCGTTTTATTCTATCTTTTGTTTTTGCTGATTATGGGAATCCCCGTTCTGACGATGGAGCTTGCCGTAGGACGCGCCAGCCGACAGAGTGCGGTGGGAAGCTACAAGGCTTTGGAAAAGAAGGGACATAAGTGGCATATCCACGGCTGGTTCTGTGTGGTTGGATGTTATCTTTTGATGATGTACTATACGACGGTTTCGGGTTGGATGTTCGGTTATTTTTTCAAGTTTGCATCGGGCACCTTTGATGGATTGTCGGACGCGGAAGCGTCGGCATCGGTATTTAACGGAATGCTTGCAAACCCCTTGGAGATGATCCTTTGGATGGCAATTACGGTATGCGCAGGATTCCTTGTTTGTAGCTTCAGCCTGCAAAAGGGATTGGAGCGCATCAGTAAAATTATGATGTTGGGTCTTCTTGCTCTGATCGTGATCCTTGCAATCAACAGTATCACACTCAACGGCGCGATCGAAGGCATCAAGTTCTATCTGTTGCCCGATTTTTCACGTGCAATGGAGCAGGGTCTCGGTAACGTTATTACCGCGGCAATGAATCAGGCGTTCTTTACGCTGAGCATCGGTATTGGCTCGATGGAGATTTTCGGAAGCTATATGACCAAGGATCGAACCATCGGCGGTCAGGCGGTGCAGATCTGTGCGCTCGATACCTTTGTGGCATTGATGGCAGGATTGATTATTTTCCCCGCGTGCTTCTCCTTTGGTGTTCAGCCCGACGCTGGCCCCCCTCTGATCTTCGTTACTCTGCCGAACGTCTTTATGAATATGGCGGGCGGACGCATCTGGGGAACGCTCTTCTTCCTGTTTATGACCTTTGCAAGCTTCTCAACGGTTATTGCCGTATTCCAGAATCTTGTGGCGGCGTGTGAGGAAAACTTTGGTTGGAAGAAAAAGACCACGGTTATTGTCAACTGTGTGTTTATGCTGATTGCCAGCATTCCGTGTGTATTGGGCTACAACCTTTGGAGTTCTGCAACGATTGGCGGCAAGAACATTCTCGACATCGAGGACTTCTTGGTCAGCAATATTCTTCTTCCCGCAGGTGCGCTCGTATATCTGATCTTTTGCGTTACGCGATTCGGTTGGGGATACGACAATTACCTTGCGGAATGTAATGAAGGTAAGGGTTTGAAGATGCCGCGGTGGCTCAAGCCCTATTTCCAATTTATCTTGCCCATTCTGATCGCGGTCATTCTGATCACGGGCTTGATTTGAATTAATTTTATCCCCTGATTTGCGGAGCGGATCAGGGGATTTGATTTATTTGTTATTCATATGAATTTTTGAGAAGCGATTGCGGAATTCGGTGGGAGAGATCCCCTCGTGATAGCGGAAAAATTCAAGAAAGGATTTGTCGCTGGAGAAGGAAAGCTGCGCGGCGATCTCCTTGACGTATCGATCGCTATTACAAAGGATCGATTTTGCGCGAGCAAGGAGAATTCGGTCAATGAGGACGCGAGCACCCGCGCCCCAATGCTTTTTGCAAATGCGGGAAAGATGGTCGTTGGTATATCCAAAGGCCTTGGCTACGTCACTGACCTTGAGCTTGGCGGAGGCATTGATGCGGATCCACTCGTAGATCTTTTCTGCCCGTTCGTTTCCCGAAGCATCCTGTTCCCTGGAAAGACGGAAAAGATCCGCAAGAGCATGGAGCAAAATGGAATCGATCAGCTCCCGGGGAGCATCGGGGAGATTGCTATAGTGAAGAAGCTCCTTGAAAAGATAGGGAGCATCAAAATGCTCAAAATACCGTTTTTCAAAGGGAAGCTCTCCCGAAAGAATGTGAAAATGAAGCCAGTAAAAGCGAACTCCTTGAGTGTGCTTGGTTCCGTAATGACGAACTCCGGGAGAGAGCAGTAGAAGCTCTCCCGGAACCAATCGGTAATTCTGATCGCCCTCCCGAAGATGGACCTCTCCGCGACTTACGTAGATGATCTCATAGGTGTTCTCGGTTCGATCGGGGTGGATCCAAGGGGAAGTGGATTGAAAAAGTCCCGCGTATTGAAATTTTATATTAGAAAAAGACAAACAATTCATATCGGATTTTCTGACCTCTTATCGTGTTTTTTGCGTTGACAGTTCTTTGATTTTATTATACAATAGAGGCAAAGAAATGTCAATATTAAATGGGTAACGAGGAAGACGCCGTGAAAAATATTTCTTACGAAAACGTAACCATAACATCGGGTTTTCTGTTCGATAAGCAGGAATTGAACCGAAACACTACGATTGGCGCCGTCTATGATCAGTTTTTTGAAACCGGACGCATTGACGCGTTTCGCTTTGAGTGGAAGGAGGGCGACGAGAAAAAGCCGCACTACTTCTGGGACAGCGACGTTGCCAAATGGATCGAGGGCGCAGCGTATATTATCCAAAAGCACCCCACGCCAGAGCTGCTCGAAAAAATCGAATGGCTTGTCGAGCGCATCAAGGAACACCAAGGCGAGGACGGATATTTCAATATTTTTTATACCGTTTGTGAACCCGACGGTCGCTGGACCAATCGCGACCGACACGAGCTTTACTGTGCGGGCCATCTGATGGAGGCGGCGGTCGCCTACGCGCAGGTGACGGGGAAGACCGATTTTCTCGACTGTATGGAAAAGTATGCCGATTATATTCAGCGAGTTTTCGTCGAAGAAAAGAGTGCGGCGTTTGTCACGCCGGGGCACGAGGAAATTGAGCTTGCGCTGATCCGTATGTACGAATATACCGAAAAGAAAAAATTCCTCGACCTTGCGGCGTTCTTTATCAATGCGCGCGGCGTCGTCGAGGAGCCGATGATGGACGAGTACCGTCAGACGCACAAGCCCGTCCGCGAACAGACCGCGGCAGAGGGACACGCTGTCCGTGCGCTCTATCTTTATACGAGTATGGCGATGCTTGCCGCAAAAACGGGCGATGAAGCGCTCGCTTGCGCCTGCCGAACCCTTTGGAAGGATATCACGCGCAGAAAGATGTACGTCACGGGCGCGTGCGGCTCGACACCGATCGGAGAAGCCTTTACCGCACCGTTTGATTTACCCAACGAAGGGGCGTATGCCGAAACCTGCGCGTCGATCGCGCTGATGTTCTTCGGTCGCGCGATGCTCGCGCTTGAAAACCGTGCCGAGTACGCCGACGTCATCGAGCGTGCTCTCTACAATGGCGTTTTGTCGGGACTTTCTCTCTCCGGCGACGAGTTTTTCTATACCAATCCCTTGGCGATCTGTAAGAGCGAGTATTTTGAAAACTGTTGGGGCAAGCGAAAGCTGCCCAGAACGCAGAGACTGAAGGTGTTTAAGTGCTCCTGTTGTCCGCCCAATCTCAACCGTCTGCTTCCAACGCTGGGAGGCTATTTGTACGGGATTGAGGGGGAGCGTCTGTACGTCAATCAGTTCGCGTCGTCGGGTGTTTGCGACGGAGAGATCTCCTGTGCCGTCAAGACCGATTATCCGAGAAGCGGCGAGGTCAGGATCTCTGCCCGCGGAGCAAAGGAGCTTGCCGTGCGCGTTCCCTCGTGGTGTGATAAAATTACTTGTAATGTTTCGTACCGTATCGAAAACGGATACGCGATCATTCAAGAACCAAAATCCGAAGTTGTCTTTTGGTTTCATATGGCACCCAAGGCGGTGCGCAGCGATCCTCGTGTCGTTCGGAATATGGGACGCATCTGCTTTATGCGCGGACCGATCGTATATTGCGCGGAAGCCGTCGATAACGGAGAGGATTTGCACACCGTGTCGGTATCTGCCGATGCCGAGATCACGGTTGTGAAGAATCAAGCCTTCGGTCTGCCTTGCCTGAAGCTGCCTTGCCGAAAGCGCTTGCCCGACGATTTGCTGTACGCGAGCGGTACGCCGAACTTCGCAGAAACAGAGCTTACGCTGATCCCCTATCATTGCTTTGCCAACCGCGGCGAGAGCGAAATGCTCGTTTGGTTGGCAGAAGAAATCTGAACATAAAGGAGAAATTACGATGAAAAACAACAATATGGCAAAACGGGATGCGCTTTCGTTCCGAGAAAAATTGGAGCTTGCCGTATGGCGATTGGTCTATATTTTGCTTCTTGCGATCTTTGCCGCGATGGGTGGAATCATCGTTGTTATGATCTTTTTGTGGTTTCCCGTTGTCATTGTTAAGGTCATCGTTGCGATCGCACTCGTGATCTTCGGATTTTTGTTGTTGACCAAAAAGCACAGACAAAGAGCGGCGTTTGTGAAATCGCTGAAGAAGATCTGCAACGCGTCGAAATACCGTCTAGTATGTCATCGCCCCTTGGGAAGAGCCTTTTTTTGGAGAGAAGGTAAACCCGACTTTGAATTTACGGCAAACGGTCGCCGATACGAGGTCTGCTTCCTGACGCCGAAAAACAAATCGGTTAAAATTCAGTATGAGCAGAAAGAGATGATCAAGATGATCGTGCCCACCGCGTTTTCGGGCAAGATGGCGGAAGCCTTCAACCTTCAGCCTAAGGTCGTGGAGCTTCCTTTTTCGGAGATCGCCGAGGGCGACGAAACCGTAAAAATTCTGCTTGTCAACCCCGACCGTTGCGAAGTGCTTTGCAAGGGAAGCGAAGGAACGCTCGTGGCGGCAGGCAACGGCGGCACGTACTTTGGTCGCATGGTCTATACGGGCAAGGGATTTCTCAAAGCGCTTGAGGGCGGCGACATGGTTCCCAAAAAGAAGAATTTCAACAAGATCGATTTTTAATTGGATCGGAGAACCAAATGAAACACTGGGATTATGAATTGGGTGAGATTCAGCTTGTTTTCAATTCGGGAAAAACCTACCGCGAACTTGGTTGGGGTCCCTATCAGTTTACACAGTTGCGCCGTACGACGGCAGGGGATATTTACTACTCTTGGGAGCTTGGCAACGACAAGATTGAGGATTACGTCGAGCTTGACGATCACAGATCCGCCGTTTCCGCCGACGGAGAGCATTGGACGCTTCCCGCACCTGCGGATGCGATTCCAATCTATGAACAGGCACGCCTGAGCGACGGAAGATATTTTGCGGGATTTGAGCTGGAAGAGAACGGAATCGATGTTACCGATTGGATCGATCGCGAAGACAAAAAGTTTCGGTCGTGCTCTTATACGAGTCTTCTTCCTCTGAGTGATACTTCGTTCTTAATGTCCTATTCGGATTTCCATTATCCGACGGAGGACGGAAGACAAACCAAAGCGCTTCTTGTACGTAAGGTAACGCTGATTCCCAAAAAATAAAAAAGATGGCAGAAACATCTGCCATCTTTTTTATTTTTTATCTGTTGAGGATCAGGTCGGTGAGCTTGACGGGCTCAACGATCTTATCTCCCTTGTAAACACGCATATTACCCGAAGCGATCTCGTCGATCAGAACGACCTCGCCGTTGTGGTAACCGAACTCAAACTTGATATCCCAAAGATCAAGACCGATTTCCTTCAGGTCGTCAGCAACGATCTTCGTGATGGCAAGCGTCTGCTTCTTCATGCTCTCAAAGAGCTCGGGGGACATAACGCCGAGCGCTGCAAGACCTTCGCCGGTGACCAGCGGGTCGCCCTTCTCGTCGTTCTTGAAGGTGCATTCTACGTAGCCGCCCTCAAGACGCGTGCCGTCCTTAATATACTCGCCGTATCTGCGGATAAAGCTACCCGTAGCAACCAGACGGCAAATAACCTCAAGGCCGTTACCGCCCTGTGCCTTGCCGAAGTTCTCTGCGGGAAGCACTTCCATTGTAGCGTCCTCAACGTTTGCTGCAACGTAGTGAGTCTTGATGCCTGCCTTCTTGAGCAGCTCGAAATAGTGGATCGAAACCTCAAGGTTTGCTCTGCCGATACCGTCGATGGTCAGTCCTACCGAGTTCTCGCCCGGATCGAACACGCCGTCCTTGCCCGTGCAATCGTCCTTGAATTTCAGAAGAACGTGACCGTTCTCCAGCTCATATACGTCCTTGGTTTTTCCCGTGTACAGTTTTTTCATAAATTTGTGCTCCTTTTTGATTGAAAATGGAATCTTAGAACAAATATATTGTATCACTAAATTTGAATTTTGTACAGAGTTTTTTTGAAAAAAATGGGACTTTTGAAAAAATTTTTCTTCCTTTGTCGAAGAAACGCGATGGATTTTTTCATTTTTTGGAAGAAATGTAGAAGAAATATCACAATGCTTGTTGACATCTCAACAAGATTGTGTTATAGTATAATATGGAAGTAATTGCGAATAGGAGGTGAATGGATGGATCAAATGATGTCGGAACGACCGCCCGAGGGAAGGGAAACCGGCTTTGAGGCGTTTAACGCGTTGCTCGGCAATACGATGAAAAGTCTAGAGCATCTCAAGGCAAAGGGCATGGGTGAATACGGTCTTTCCGGAATGCATACGCTTTGCATACGAAATCTATACGAGCACCCCGAGGGCTTGACAAGAACCGAGCTTTCCCGTCGGTGCGGAGTTGACCGTGCGCAGATCACTCGCGTGATCGGAGAATTGCTTGCCAAGGGCGTTGTCTTTGAGCAAGAAAGCGGATCAAACTACCGCAAAAAATGCGTCCTGACCGAAGAGGGCAGAAAAACGGCGTCGGAAATTGACGCGCTGATCAAAAAGATCAATTCTTTTGTCAGCGGAGAGATCGAGCCGGAGCGGCTTCAGATCTTTTATGAAACCTTGCACGAGATCTGCCAAAACTTAAAACGGGCAGAAGAATTTTTATAATTGAAGAATATCACTCAAAATTTGGAGGATCTATTATGAAAACTGTGGAAAAAAATAATACAAAGCCGGTCGAAGCGAAGATACATCGCAGACCGAAGACCGAGCGCAAGTATGAACGAGTTGCAGACGTGCGCGAATATCTGCGCGTATTGCAGAAGTTCGAAAATCGTGTGGTCTTTTCCTATTTTGATAAAAAGAGAAAGCTGCACGACGTTACCTACGGAGAATTCCTTGCCAAGATCAAGGCGATTGCCGCAGGACTTACGGCACAGGGATACGCGGGTAAGCGTATTGCAATCATCGGAGAAACCTCGGTAGAGTGGGTTTCGACCTATCTTGCTGTTCTCGTAACGGGCGGCGTTGCGATTCCGATGGATAAGGAGCTGGAGATCGAGGTGATCGAGGGCTTCTTAGATAGCGTTGAAGCTGAGGCGATCGTTTATGCGGGAAGTTTTAACGGAAAATTTGCAAGTGCAATGGAGAACCACAAGAGCCTTTCACTCTTCGTTCCGATCGCTCCCGATGAGGCAGAGCTCGGCGGAAAGGGCGTGATGTCTCTCGAGGCGATTTTTGCCAAGGGCGAGGAAGCCGTCCGCGCAGGATACGAGTATCCTCCCGTAAAGAGCCGCGAGGCAATGGCAGAGATGCTCTTTACCTCGGGTACGACGGGAACGAGCAAGTGTGTAATGCTTTCGCAGAAGAACATCTTCTCGGTGGTTACCGCGGCGGCGGCAACCGTAGATTTCAATCAGGATGACGTTATCGTGTCGCTGCTCCCGATCCACCACACCTACGAGCTGGCTTGTATGCTTGCGGGTATGGATTACGGTATGCACATCTGTATCAACGACTCGCTCACGCACGTGCTCAAAAACTTCAAGATCTTCAAGCCCACCGCACTGGTTCTGGTGCCTCTCTACGTTTATACCTTTTATAAGCGTATCTGGTCCGAGGCAAAGAAGAGCGGTAGAGATAAAAAGCTTAAGCTCGGTATCGGCGTATCTCGCGCAATGAGAGGCGTTGGTATTGACAAGCGCGAAGCGCTCTTTGCCGAAGTGCTGGGTGCCTTTGGCGGCAGACTTGAGAAGATCGTCTGCGGCGGTGCTGCGCTGAACCCCAGAATGATTGAGTTCTTTGAAAACCTCGGCGTTTCGATTTACGAGGGCTTTGGTATTACCGAATGTTCGCCTCTCGTTTGTGTCGCTCCCTATTATGCGCAGAAATACGGCTCGGTTGGACCGGCAGTTCCTTGCTGTCAGGTTAGAGTTGACGGAGAGCGTATGAACGAGAAGGGATACCTTGAGGGAGAAATTCAGGTCAAGGGTGACAACGTGATGCTCGGCTACTACAATAACCCCGAAGCGACGGCGGATGCCTTTACCGAGGACGGTTGGTTCCGCACGGGTGACGTTGGATATATGGATGCCGACGAATACGTGTATATTACGGGACGTATGAAAAACGTCATCGTTCTGGAAAACGGAAAGAACGTCTTCCCCGAGGAGATTGAGGAATATCTCGGTAACATCGAAACCATCGCAGAGTGTGCCGTCATCGGACGTCAGAACGAAGAAAACGTAACACTCGTTGCTCTCGTGTATCCAGACGCGACCAAGTATCCCGAGGGAACGACGCTGGAAACTATGGAAAAGGATATCGAGGCGGCAATCCTTGCGATGAACAAGACCCTGCCGACCTACAAGCAGGTGAAGAAGGTGGAGGCAAGAGAAACGCCGTTTGAAAAGACGACCTCCAGAAAAATTAAACGCCATCTTTTGAGCTGATTGGACGGATCGAAAGAATTTCCGAAAAATACTTGACAAAATCAAGAAGATGATCTATAATAGTATCGATAACTACTTTTGAATATTTTTACAACCGTCAATAAAACAGAAAGGTGGAAGTTTTTATGGAAAATTATGTAATCTTGACCGATTCCTCGTGCGATCTCCCTAAGGAGCTTGCGGCAGAGCTGGATCTTCACGTGATCTCGCTGGAGGCGGTGTTTGATAACGGAACGACCAAGTTCGATTCGGAGATCGACGTAAAGGATTTTTACGCGCAGCTCCGCGACAAGGTACAGATCACGACCTCCGCGGTCGGAATTGACCGTTTCCTCAACTTTATCGAGCCGTTTCTGGCAGAAGGAAAGGACGTTCTTTACCTCGGATTTACCTCGGGATTGAGCGGAACCTTCAATGCCGGCTTCGTTGCTTCGCAGGAGCTTTCGGAAAAATATCCCGACCGTAAGGTTTATGCCGTCGATACGCTTTGCGCATCGCTCGGCGAGGGACTTCTCGTATATCTTTGCGCAAAGATGCGCCTTGCGGGCAAGGGAATCGACGAGGTTCGCCTGTTTGCAGAGGATAATAAGCTCAATCTTTGCCACTGGTTCACCGTAGACGATCTTTTCTTCCTCAAGAGAGGCGGACGTGTCAGCGCCGCAACGGCAGTAATGGGAACGATGCTCAGCATCAAGCCCGTCATGCACGTTGACAACAAAGGAAGACTCGTTAACGTAGAGAAGGCAAGAGGTAGAAAAGCATCGTTGGATTCGCTGTTCAACAAGATGAAGGCGACGGCGATCGAGCCCGAAAAGCAGACCTGCTTTATTTGTCACGGAGATTGCGAGGAGGATGCAAAATATCTGGCGGAGCGTATGAAGAAGGAGCTTGGTGTTCCCGAGGTCATTATCGGTTACACGGGTCCCGTCATCGGCGCACATTCCGGCCCCGGTACGCTGGCAATTTTCTATCTTGGAACGGAGAGGTAAGTTTTCATGACAATGACAGGACATATGTTTTTGGGTATGCTGCTGTCGGCGGCAAATGCGCTGGACAACAGTCAGAAGCTCATAAACAATATGAACGTATTTCCCGTGCCGGATGGCGATACGGGAATCAATATGACACTCACGATGCGTACGATGAAGAAGATGGAAGATTTCGAGTCGCTTTCCGACTGTGCGAAAAAGGCGGCAGACGTCGCTCTTCGTTCGGCAAGAGGAAACTCGGGAGCAATTCTTTCGCTCTTTTTCCGCGGTATGGCAAAATCCTTCCGCGGATTGGATGAGGCAACTGCGGCAGAAATTGCGGTCGCGTTCCGTACGGGTTATAACGAGGCGTATAAGGCGGTAATGAACCCCACCGCAGGAACTATTCTTACGGTGATGCAAAAATGTGCCGAAAAGGCAGAGGAGTTTACCGCAGGCGGAGAAATTTCGGTTGAGGATTTGTTTGAAAAGCTCGTCGAGGTTGCCGAGATTGCCTTGGCAAAAACGCCCGAGCAGCTTCCGAAGCTCAAGGAAGCGCACGTGGTGGACGCGGGCGGCTACGGCTTCGTTACCATTCTCAAGGGAATGCTTGCGGCACTGCAGAAGAATCCCGTTGTGCTTTTGAACGAGGGAACCTCGCAATCGGGTGCAGCAGATTTCTCCGAATTTGATGGAGAGGAGATCACCTTTGCGTACTGCACCGAGTGCATCGTTGAAAAGGACGAGGCACATCGCGGAGAGGGCGTGGCAGAAGAATTCCACGCGTTTCTCGGTGAGATTGGTGACAGCGTTGTTTTTCTTGACGACGAGGAGATCATCAAATTCCACGTGCATACCGATCATCCCGGCGCAGTCATGGAAAAGGCAATTGAGTACGGAAGCCTTGCGACCGTAAAGATCGAAAATATGAAGATGCAGCACTCCGAAAAGGTGGTCGAGCAGGACCGTAAGGATCGCCCCGATCCTTCGGTGGAGCGCGTTGCCGCTCCCACCAAAAAGTATGGCTTTGTTTCGGTCTGCCTTGGTGACGGAATTGCTGATGCATTTATGGATATCGGTGTCGATCGCGTGATCCGCGGCGGACAGACGATGAATCCGAGTACGCAGGACATTATGGACGCGGTCAATCTGACACCTGCCGAATACGTATTCGTGCTCCCCAACAATAAAAATATTTATATGGTTGCCGAGCAGGCGGCAAAGCTGGTTCGCGACAAAAAGGTCGTGGTCATCCCTACGCGGAGTGTTCCGCAGGGAATTACGGCAATGATCGCATTCAATCCCGACGCATCCGTCGAGGAAAACGAACAGCAGATGAAGGACTCTCTTGCAAACGTGGTCAGTATGTCGATCACGCACGCTGTTCGCAGTACGACAGTACAAGGGGAGAAGATTACCGACGGACAGATGCTCGGTCTTGTGGACGGAAGCATCGACTGCGTTGCCAACAGCGCAGAGGAGTGCCTTGAGCGCCTTGCCGAAAAGATGAAGGACGCTTCTTACGTCATGGTCTTCCTTGGCGAGGACGTTCCCGAAGATGCGCAGGAAAGAGTGGAAGAGATCATTCGAAAAAAAGCGCCGATGTGCGAACTTTCGGTTATGGTCGGTGGACAACCGCTCTATCCGTACGTGATTTCGGTGGAATAATTTGATTTAAAAAGCGAAGTCGTAATGGACTTCGCTTTTTTATTTTTCTCTCTTTTTGCAAAATTGAATAAATGCGACAGATCTGGCAAAAATAGTAGCAGTGAAGATCAAGAACGCAAAGGAGTTGAAAATCATGTCTGAACAATCAAAGAAAAAGAGTCTTTCCGAAAAACTGAAGAATACAAAGGTCAACCACGCTGCGCTGATCGGGACCGTGCTCGTCCTCGTGCTGCTGGCGATCATTATTTCGGTGACGGTAGTCTCAAACCGCGCAAAGAAGAAGGGAGACGGAATGCCCGAGCCCGACGATCGAGTGGAAACGGAAGAAACCAAAGAGCCCGAAGAAACGAAGCCGCCTGTATCGCAACAGCCTTCCGATTCGGAGCAGAAGCCGCCAAAGGATAATTCCTCGACGGTGGAAAACAAGCTTCCCTCGTTCGTGCTTCCTGTCAGCGGAGCGCTTTCCAAGAAACACGATTCGGAAATGCAGGTCCATTCGACGACGATGAACGATTATCGCGTTCACATCGGCGTGGACATCTCGACCGACGCGAATGCGCCCGTCTATGCGGCGGCGGACGGAACGGTATCGAAGATTTGGAAGGATCCGATGATGGGATACAGCATTGCCATCAAGCATAGTGGAAATTGCTATACCATTTATAAGAACCTCTCCGAAACGCTTCCTGACGGAATTAGGGAAGGAAGCTCGGTGCGATCGGGACAGCTGATCGCCTCGGTGGGCGAGAGCGCGATGATTGAGGTCGCTGAGGAGCCGCACTTGCACTTTGAGATGACGGTGGCAGATCTTGCCGTCGATCCGCTGGAATATTTCAGCGAAAAGTCGCTCGAATCTCTTTCGATTGATGCATCTTACGGAGAATAATCAAAACGGGTGAGCCGAAGCTCACCCGTTTTTTATTCGACTTAGCCGCAGCAGCAAAAGATGATCAGCAGGGCAATAATGATCAGCCAGATCCAGTTATCGTCAAAAAGATTGCACAGACAGTTATTCATAAAAATGTCGATGCTGTCTCATCTTTTATGGCCCGTTAGAATCTAATCTAGCGGGCTTTTATATATTATACTCGTTTATGGCGTGAAGATAACCTTGCCGGTAACTTCTTTGATTTCAATCTTAAAGTAGGAGTTCCAGCGTGGATTATAACCATTGATAAAGTCTGCGGTTTCAAATTCTGCATTTCCAGCGGCGTTTAGATTAATAGTAAATTCTGCGTATGTCGTTGGATCTTCGGGAACGTACCGATACTCCGCCTCAAATGTTACGGACACATTCTCATAATACGCAATTGAAAGAACACCAGAAATAGTTTGAACGGCGTTACTTATTTGTTGTCCATAGTTGTTTTTACCGGGCTTTGATTTCCAATCAAGATATGTTTTGTAGTTGTCCAAATTCAGTTCAATTTCTTTGTGATGGCACTCGTCATTTTCTTCGTCATCAGATTGCTCTTTATTTACATTGGGAGATTGCTCTGTGTCAAGGTCGTCCAATGTCTGTTTTGGGGTATCATCATCACAGGCAACGCAACAAAAAATAATCAGGGCGATTAAAAAAATGGCTATTACTTTTTTCATGATAAACCTCTTGCTTTATTCTTTAGTTTGAATTTTATTGTAGTATTTGTGCGTAGCGATGATTTCGTCCTTGAGGGTGTCAACCTTATCTCTGAGCGTGCCTACTTTATTATTGAGGGCTCCGTTCTCAGCGAGAAGGGAATCACGCTCGGCTTTCAGCGTGGCGATTTCTGCCTGAAGGGATACAAGGCTTTTATCCCCCATATAAAATACTTCCCAAAGTTCAACACCGAGAGGGCTGGTCGACTGAAACTTCAGATAATATAGACCTTAAAAATTATATCATGAATTCTATTTTTTGTCAAGAAAGGAATAAAAGGATGCTCAGTCCTGATGTTCTGCGAAAAATGATTGTACAAGTGGTTAATGTTTGGTAATGGTGTCATCGATAAACTTTGAATTATCCGACAGTACCACCCCGTAGGAATCTCTGTCGATCGACGCGTCGTATGGTGAATAAGAAACACGGGTGAGCCAAAGCTCACCCGTGTTTCTATTGTTTTAGCCGCAGCAGCAAAAGATGATCAGCAGGGCAATAATGATCAGCCAGATCCAGTTATCGTCAAAAAGATTGCACAGACAGTTATTCATAAAATGAGGTCCTCCCAATCATAGTGATAGTAAGGGATCGCGTCCCTTCGATACCATAATATGAGGAAGGACCTTGTTTGGTGATTAGCAAATTTTGTCGTCAATCTCAACGGGAAGACCCGTTTCGTCGGAGCGGAATGCCGCTTCCATTACCTTCATTACGCGCTGAAGCTCACCGTGCTTGATGAGCTGAGTTTCCTTGCCGTCGATCGCGGCGCAGACGTTGCGGTAGAAATTGTGGACGTCGGACTTCGGCAGTTCGACTTCATGCTCGGCAATGGTAGAGCTATCTCTGGGAGCCATCGTTTTGGTAAGCCCTGCGGCGGTGACCACGGGAACGACGTTGCCCGGATCCCATTCGGTGCATTCAACCACGCGTAAAGGCTTGTTCCAATCCTCGATGACAGCGCTTCCGTTGGTTCCGTTGACGTACCAGCGGGGCAGATTGATAAAGTGCGAGGTGCCGACCTCAATATGTGCGGTCAGCTCTTTTTCAAAGAAGATATCCAGCTTGAAGCCGTCGTCTACTTCGTAGTTGGTGATGTGATCGCAACGGCACCAGATGCGCTCGATCTTCTTGTCGGGAACCATCTGAAGGATCTGGTCGATCAGGTGAACGCCCCAGTCAAGGATCATTCCGCCGCCGTGCTCCTTCTGTCCGCGCCAGTCACCGGGAATTCCGTGCGAGCCCTGAACGCGCGATTCGATCTGGAAGATATCGCCCAACTCACCCGAAGCATAAAGCTCCTTGACCGCGAGAAAATCCGCATCCCAACGGCGATTCTGATGTACCGTAAAGAGCTTTCCCGTGCGGTTCGAGGCGTCGATCATTTTCAAAAGATCTTCGCTCGACATCGTAACAGGCTTTTCCGAAATGACGTTTTTGCCCGCTTCCATTGCGGCAACCGCCATCGGCATATGCCACTCGTTCGGGGTGGCAATCGTAACAACGTCTACCGTTTCATCGGCAATCAGCGACTCAAAGGAATCGTAAACGAAAATGCCCTTTTCCTTTGCAGCCTCTCTTTTTGCCTCGTCAATATCCCAAATACCGGCAACCTCGGCAACGTCGCTGATCAAAAGCTTCTTTGCGTGCCAAGCGCCCATTCCGCCGTATCCTACAATAGCAATTCTTTTTTTACTCATAAGAAGAACCTCGGTTTTTTCATTTGGCTCGATGATTTGCGAGCCTGTGATTATATTATAGGACACTTCTTGTGGGATTTCAAGTCACAAAACGGATATTGGAAGACAAATATTGCTGATTTTAAGAAAAAATGGTGTTTTTTTGCTATTTTTTCTTCTTTAAGACAAGAAAAAAGCAAATCGATTGGAAAAAATACAAAAATCCTATTGTGCAAAAAAGAAAAATATTATATAATATAGGTAACGTAAAAAAATGGAGTGTAGTATGGCAAATACCGAAAAACAAACCCATATCCGAAATTTTTCGATCATCGCGCATATTGACCACGGAAAGTCGACGCTTGCCGACCGAATTCTCGAAGCAACCGATACCGTGTCGGCGCGTGAAATGGAAGAGCAGCTGCTCGACAATATGGATCTGGAAAAGGAGCGTGGCATTACGATCAAGGCGCGTGCCGTTCGCTTGGAATATACCGCTGATGACGGAGAGGTGTATCAGTTCAATCTGATCGACACCCCCGGTCACGTGGACTTTAACTATGAGGTTTCGCGCTCGCTCAATGCCTGCGACGGAGCTTTGCTCGTCGTAGATGCAACGCAGGGAATTGAGGCGCAAACGCTGGCAAATGCTTACCTTGCCGTCGACGCCGACCTTGAGATCATTCCCGTCATCAATAAGATCGATCTTCCCTCGGCAGACGTGGAGCGCGTTCGTGGTGAGATCGAGGACGTTATTGGAATTCCCGCGGAGGACTGTCCCGCCGTTTCGGCAAAAACCGGACTGAATATCGAGGACGTGCTTCGAGCCGTCGTCGATCAGGTTCCGCCCCCCAAGGGAGATGCGGACGCACCGCTCAAGGCATTGATCTTCGACTCGTATTACGATAGCTATCTCGGCGTCGTCGTTAACGTACGTATTATGGACGGCGCGGTGAAGAGCGGCGACCGTATTCGCCTGATGAGTAACGGAGCAACTTTTGACGTGGTGGACGTCGGTTATATGACGCCCTTTGGACTGAAAAAGACCGACCGTCTTTCGGCGGGCGAGGTTGGATATATCACCGCTTCGATCAAGAGCGTGGGTGATACGCGCGTGGGTGATACCATTACGCTCGACGCGACACCGACCGACAAAGCGCTTCCCGGCTTTAAAGCGGTACAGCCGATGGTGTACGCGGGTATCTATCCCGCCGACGGCGCGCGTTACGGAGATCTGCGCGATGCGCTCGATAAGCTTCAGCTCAACGACGCGGCGCTCGTGTTTGAGCCCGAAACGTCGGTAGCACTCGGCTTCGGCTTCCGTTGCGGATTCCTCGGACTGCTGCATATGGAGATCATCGAGGAGCGACTCGAGAGAGAATTTAACTTGGATCTGATTACCACCGCTCCCTCGGTTATTTATCGGGTCAAGCGCAAGGACGGAGAGACGGTGCGCATCGATAATCCCTCAAATTACCCCACAGCCGACGAGATCGAGGTGGCGTATGAGCCGCTAGTTCGCGCAAATATCATTACGCCCACCGAGTACGTCGGTGGATTGATGGATCTTTGTCAGGACCGTCGCGGAAACTTCCTCGATATGAAATATATCGATACCTCGCGCGTGGAACTTCACTACGATCTGCCGCTGAACGAAATTATTTACGATTTCTTCGACGCGCTCAAGAGCCGTTCCCGCGGATACGCTTCGCTCGACTATGAGCTTGGCGACTACGTACCCAGTAAGCTCGTGAAGCTCGATTTCCTGCTGAACGGAGAACAGGTCGACGCGCTGTCCTTTATCGTGCACGAGGAGAAGGCGTACGGACGCGCCAGAAGAATTGCCGAAAAGCTCAAGGACAATATCCCGCGTCAGCTCTTTGAGGTTCCGATTCAGGCGGCAATCGGTTCGAAGATTATTGCCAGAGAAACTGTCAAGGCAATGCGTAAGGACGTGCTTGCCAAGTGCTACGGCGGTGATATTACCCGAAAGAAGAAGCTGCTCGAGAAGCAGAAGGAAGGTAAAAAGAAGATGCGTCAGCTCGGTTCGGTGCAGGTTTCGCCCGAAGCCTTTATGGCAGTCCTCAAGCTCGACGACGACAAATAAAAAAATTCGCCTGCGGAGCATTTCCGCAGGCAGTTTTTTATAAAAAAGAATATTGAAAGAAAATGCAACTTTCCTTGACATCGAAAAAAAGATATGATATAATGAAAAGTGGAATTTTATTTTTCGGAGGCACCCCCCTTGAATAACACAATGACGCTTCGTTCGGGCGCTACGATCAAACAGATCAGCTCGGCGGAAGCTAACAAGAAAAATTACCTGACTCGCCAAACACTCTCCAAAATGCACCTGATGCCCGCAGGAGAGCCCGTGGCTTACGATATGACCGAGGATGGACAGATCATTTACTATTTCGATCCCGCAAGAGTCGTGGAAGCGCCCCCTGAGCAGTGGTATTTTCCCAATGCCCGTAAGGATACGATGACCCTTCAAAGCGGTACGGTGATCGAACGAATGAGCACCAAAAACGCCGCCGCGTGCGGATATTATACCGAGGAACGTCTGGGAAGAATGCACTATGAGGTCGTGGAAGAGCCTGTAGCGTATACCATCCGTCAGGACAAGTCGGTACTCTATTTTTACGATAAAAAGACAGCGAAGCGCCTGCCGCTCAACTGCGTTCGTTGCGGTAAGGATATTCGATACAAGAAAAAGCTCTGTCGCGCATGTTACGAGCAGGAGCTCGCCCTCCGCCGTATTGAGGGCGACGCGCACAGAAACGCGCACTACGAAATGGATCGCCGCAAGGTGCTCTTCTTTGATCTCGAGCTGACCGGCTTTTACGATCACGACGAAATTCTTTCGATTACGGTCGTCGATGCAACGGGCGAGCTGATTATGGATACGCTTGTGCGTCCTGTTAAGAAAAAGAAATGGAAAAACACCGAGAAGATTCACGGAATTACCCCCGATATGGTGGTCGACGCACCGACACTTGCCGAGCTGACGCCCCGCATCAAAGAGATTTTTGGTGACGCCGAGAACATTATTGCCTACGGCGTTTCCACCGACTACAGCCATATCAAATACATCTACGACACCGCGGAGGGACGCGACGAGCTTTACGGAAAAATTCGTTGTTGTGCCAACGAGTTCGTTCGCTACGCGCACGAGCACCGTCCCGACGTCCTTCACGCGTCTCTCACCGACGCAATGGCGTGCTTCGGCATCGAATGGGATGGCATTGCGCATACCTCGACAGCAGACACGATTGCGTGTATGAAGGTGTGGGAAGTCCTGTTCCCCAACTATTACGCAAACTAAAAAACGAAAAAAGATAGGAACGAAAGGAAAAACGATGGATTCTTTGTTCGGATTGGATAAGGTCAGTGCTCACGATGAAAATTTGGAGCTTTTGATTACGGTACACGATACGGTGCAACAGATGATCGTGGAGAGCATTCTTCGCGATGCCGAAATCCCCTTCCTGAGCAAGAGCCGCGGAAGCGGAACGGCAGTCAAGGTCATTACGGGATTTTCTCTGTTTGCCACCGATATTTTCGTGCTTCGTGAGCATCTTGAAACAGCACTCGAGCTGATTACACCGCCCGAGGACATCGAGGAGCTTTGCCAGCTTGACGGTGTGGCGGCGGACGAGCTGGGAGAAGAGGAAGAAGAATGAAAGAAATTTTGCTTTGTAAATACGGCGAGATCGTGCTCAAGGGCGCCAACCGCAAGTCCTTTGAGGACATGCTCAGCCGTGAAATGAAAAAGCGTGCCTCGGCGTACGGAAATTTTGATATTTATCGCGCACAGAGCACGATTTATATTGAGCCGAAGGACGAGGACGCCGATATGGACGGAATGTTCGCGGCGGCGTCGAAGGTCTTTGGCATCGTTGCGATCGCACGTGCCGCCGTCTGCGAAAAGAATATGGACGCCATTGCGCATACGGCAAAGGAATACGTGCCGCAGTTCCTTGAGGGAAAGAAGACCTTTAAGGTCGAGTCGAAGCGCTCGGATAAGGCGTTTGCACTCGACTCGATGGAAATCTCCCGTGATATCGGCGGAGTGATCCTTGAGGCGTGCCCGAAGATCCGCGTCGACGTGCACAACCCCGACGTGATCGTCAAGGTCGAAATCCGCGAATTTGGCGCATATATTTCGGCAGGACAGTTCAAGGGAGCGGGCGGAATGCCCGTGGGAAGCAACGGCAAGGGACTTCTTCTTTTGTCGGGCGGTATCGACTCTCCCGTCGCAGGCTGGATGCTTGCCAAGCGCGGTGTGAGACTTGATGCCATTCACTTTGAGTCCTTCCCCTATACGAGTGAGAGAGCACGGGAAAAAGTGCTCGAGCTTGCACAGATCGTTTCGGAATACGCGGGCGACATTTTCGTTCACGTCGTGTCGCTGACGCATATTCAGGAAGAGCTTGTCAAGGCGTGCGAGGAAGATTATTTCACGCTTCTTCTGCGCCGCTATATGATGACGATTGCGGAGAAAGTCGCAAGAGAAAAGGGATGTATGGCGCTCATCACGGGTGAGAGCCTCGGTCAGGTCGCTTCGCAGACCATGCAAGCGCTCGGCGTGACCGACGCGGCAGTGAATTTGCCCGTCTTCCGTCCGTGTATTGGAATGGATAAAGAGGAGATCGTCACGATCGCAAGAAAGATCGGTACGTTTGAAACCTCGATTCAGCCCTACGAGGACTGCTGTACCGTCTTTACGCCCCGTCATCCCCGTACCAGACCCGACCTTGAAAAGGTGCTTGTACAGGAAAATAAGCTGGATTTCAACGCCCTCGTCGAAGAGGCAATGGGAACGCTCTATACCGTGCATATTAAGGCAGAGTATTAAAAATATTTGAAAGTAAGAAATAAAAAAGCCTTCCCCAGCGGGGGAAGGGGGACCGCGATAGCGGTGGATGAGGTGTTATCAAACATCAAAGAAACTCCTCATCCATACTCCGCTTCGCTTCGTTGCAAGTTTTCTTGCGAAAACTTGGTCACGATTTGCGTGCCACCTTCTCCCGCAGGAGAAGGCTTTTTTATTCGAAGCCCTTTCGAAAAACAACTCAAAATTGAATTTTTCTCAACTAACGAGATATTGACGATTGAAATTGCTTGTTGTATAATAGAATTACAGTCGGGCCCGACGAGTATTTTTAAAGGAGAAAGTATCTATGAGTTTTGGAAAACTGATCAAAAAGCTTCGCCGTGAGCGTAATATGACGCAAGAACAGCTTGCCGAGATCCTCTCCATTTCACCACAAGCCGTCAGCCGTTGGGAAACCGAGATGGCAATGCCCGATATTTCGCTGATCGCGCCGCTTTGCCATCTGTTTGACGTGACGTCCGATGAGCTTCTTGGAATTGATCTGACGAAAAAGCAAGAAGCAATCAACGCGATTTGCGAGGAAGCTTCTAAATATTTCAATCGGGGATATTTGGAAGAGGCTAGAAAAATTTTGGAAGATGGATTAGCGCAATATCCTGAAAATCTTGATATTATGTACGACTTGATGTACGTGGCATGGGGACAATGTAATAGCTCAAACAACAAAAAATATATTGATGATGCGATTACATGGGGAGAAAAGATTCTTGAAAAGAGTACGAATGATGCACAAAGACATGGAGCGATTCAAATTTTGTGTTATAGCTATCATGATGCAGGGCGTTTAGAGGAAGCTGTGAAGATGGCAGAATCAATGCCGTATATTTCGATTTCTCAAGAATGTTTGCTGAGTAGTGTTCTTTCGGGATCTCGGGAGTATGATGCAAAACAAAGCGAAGTGTATAACTTACTCCAATTTCTTTCCGGTAGATTATGCTGTATGCAAACGCAATTAGATTCGGGAGAGTGGGCGTATACTGCGGAAGAGTGTGCAATCCTTCGCGATAAACAAATTGCGCTACTACATCTGTTTTTTGAAAATGGAGATTTCGGATTTTATCATACCCATCTTTGTGATACGCACCGAGAACAAGCAACTTATTATGCGAAGCAGGGAGAAGAGGAGAACGCCTTGAAGCATCTTTCCTTGGCGGCAGAACACGCGATTAAATTTATTACTTCGTATAATGAAGAAAAAACGTCGCTTGTTTTTCGTGGACGCGATAGCGGAAGTTGGTGTACGAACAGCTCGGAGAACGATGCCGCACGTTTGCTGAGAAAAATGCAAGCAGATGTTTTTGATTGTATTCGCGACCAAGAAGAATTTATCAAAATCAAGGAAAAGCTTTCCGAATATGCAGGAAATTGGAATATTCAGCAATAAAAATTGCCTATTGGATCTTGCCGCACGCGAAAGCGTGTCATCCTGAGCGGAGCAGAATACTCGGTGAGTATTCTGCGTAGTCGAACCCGACGAAAGGAGGGCGCCGTAAGGTGGGATCTAGGCAAACCACAATCTTGGGCAATCCACCGAGATTCTGCCTCGTGCCTCGGCACCTGCCTAAGGGCAGGTTCGACTACGCTCTTCTCCCACCGGGAGAAACCGCTTCGCTCAGAATGACACGGTGGGATGATGTTAAAAAGCCGCCTCTGTGAGGCGGCTTTTACTATGAGATTTTTATTCTTTGTCGCTCGATTCGTCCTTTTGGTTCTTCTTGATTTTCTCCTTAAAGAAGGGAGAGAAGAAGAAGGCGACGAGCATAATGACAGCGAAAACAATCAGGTAGAAGAGGACGGGGAAGGAGAATCTTCCTTCTTCCTTTGCCGCAAGATACGGCGTAATTCCGTGCGCGTAGATTGCCGCGAATATCATAAAGCCACAGGCGATTGTTGCAATCGAGGGAATGACGAAGCGCTTGAAGGGGGAAAGCTCCTTTTCCTTTTTCATCCAAAGAATGAACATCGGAATATAGAGTGCGTAGATGGTAACGACGGGGAGCTCGGAGGAGTCAAAGTTGAAGAGTCCGAACCAACCGTCGGTCAGGTTGGCACCGTAGAAGTAGAGAAGCCACGCGGAGCAGATGAGGAGTCCCCAGGTCGACGAGTTGGTCGCCACGTTGGTTCGATGATCAATCTGCGAGAATGCTTCGGGAGCAGGACCTTCGTTTCTTGCCGCAATCGCATACATTCCGCGCGTAACCGCAACCATCAGCCCGTTGAGCGTGCCAAGACAGGAAACGACGATGCAGATGTTCAGAAGCGTTCCGCCGATCCCACCGAAGATATTCGAAAATGCCGTGGTAGCGCCCTCGGAGATCAGAACCTCGTTGGTAGCGCCGCCCGCAACGCCGATATAGTAAAGAACGTAAGCAACGACGACGATGATCGAACCGAAGATGAGCGCCAAGGGAAGATTCTTCTTGGGGTTCTTCAGCTCTGCGTTGATGGAAGTGGCAACGATCCATCCCTCGTACGCAAAGATGGTCGCAACGACTGCGGCAAAGAGTCCGCCGCTCACACCGCCCACCGCCTCGGTGACCGTATGCGTGAAGTTATAAGTAAGTGTTCCGTTGGCAAGACCGACGATAGACCCGACTACAGCCATCAGCAGAATGGGGATCATCTTGATGACGGTGGCGCTGACCTGAAATTTTCCCGCAAGCTTCGGAGAGAAGGCGTTGAGCGCATACGAGCCGATCAGGAAGAAGCCCGCCAGAGTCATTACCTCGGGTCCTGCGATCGACCAGCCCATAATGACGCCGAAGTAGCGCGCTGATACCCACGCGAGTACCGAGGTCATTCCGGGGTAGTAGAGGTTGACGAGGAACCACGCCATATAGTAGGCGTAATTTTTTCCGCAGGTTGCCTCGGCATAGTCAATGACGCCGTTCACCTTTTCGTACTTGGTTGCCATCACGGCAAACTGTACGGTGGTTACAAGCATAACAAGACCCGAGATGACCCACGCAACGATGCCGAGAGGGGTATTACCGCCCGTTGCGGCAAGCACGTTTTGCGACTTGAAAAAAACGCCCGAGCCGATGACCGTACCGACGACCATACAGATCGCGGTGACGAGGCCATATTTTCTTGTTAATTTTTCCATAAATTAAATTCCTTTATTAAGATTTCACAGTAGTTATTATATCAACAAACCGTATGTTTGTCAATTCTTAATTTTTTGGCAAAATCGAAGAAAATGAAAAAATTTAAAAAAATTTTCAAAAAGGTATTGCAATTTGTAAAAAGATGTGATATAATAACAAAGCTGTCAAGCAGACGGCCCATTGGTCAAGCGGTCAAGACGCTAGCCTCTCACGCTGGAAACTCGGGTTCGATTCCCGGATGGGTCACCAAAAAAGAACAGGAGCACAATGTGCTCCTGTTCTTTTTTGACGCCGTGCCGTTATCGGCGCGGCGTTTGAGAATCAAACACTCGGGGTCGAGAATCTGACGAAAGCCGAGGGGAGCTTGCTCACGAGAGGCTCGGCAGATTCCGCCGATGCCGCAAAGCGGCAGTCGGATTCCCGAAAGATTTTTGACGCCGTGCCGATAGCTTTTTGATTTTCTATTGCAAAATGTGCCACTTTGTGATACAATATAAATATCAACCCAATAAGGAGAAAAACAATGAAGATTTCTAATATTTCCCAAGATATTACCAAAGAATTGCAAGAAACGGTTGCAATGATCGACGATGCGCAGGCAGAACTCTTGGCGGAAAAGATCGTTAAGGCAAAGAGAATTTTCCTTGCGGGCGCAGGTCGTTCGCTTTTGATGGTCAAGTGCTGTGCAATGAGATTGATGCAGCTTGGCTTTACGGCATACGTCCCCGGCGAGACCGTGACTCCATCGATCACGAAGGACGATCTTCTGATCGTCGTATCGGGCTCGGGCGAGACGGGTACGATCGTGCTGATGACCAATAAGGCAAAGAAGATTGGCGCTGAGGTTGCGTGCATTACCATCGCACCCGAGTCGTCAATCGGACGCGTCGCAGACCTCGTGATTCAGATCAATGCCGCATCCACGAAGCTTGCCGACAATTCGACGCAAGCTCCCTCGATTCAGCTCGGCGGCGCGCGCTTTGAGCTCAGCGTTCTGCTGTTGCTTGAGGGCATCGTGATGGCTGTCGTAGAAAAGGCGGGCATTACCGATCCCAACGTGCTGCTGATGCAGAATCACGCAAATCTCGAATAAACCGAAAAACGCTGACGAAGATTTCGTCAGCGTTTTTTCTTGACTTTAGATGGCGTTTTTGATATAATGAAATTGTAAAAGTTTTAGTAAAGGAGTGATCGCTTTGAATCCGTCGTTCTATATTCCGATCGTCGTTTTATGGATCTTGATATTTTTGTTATATCGTAATCGCAAGGCGATCGTCGCAAGAAAAATCATTCAAAAAAGAAACGTAAAGGAGAATACCGAAATGGTAGAGCTTGCAAAGAAATTTATAGGAAAAGAGTGCTTGATTTCCGCGTTTGACAGCAGTCATCAGTTTGAGGGTGTGATCAAGGAAGTCACCGACGGAGCGATCTTGCTCGAGAAAAACGGAACGGTGGAAGCGATCAACCTTGATTTCGTCATTCGTATCCGAGAGTATCCGAGAAAGAAGAACGGCAAGAAAAAATCGGTGGTTTTGGATTAAATATTTGAGGAGAGCCAGATGAAGAAAAAAGGAATTGCGCTATTGACCGCAATGCTTGCACTTGTTTTGGAGCTTCTGCCCTACGGTGCGGTATGTAATTTTGCCAATCCCGAGGGAGAGCCGTGGCGGAGAACCTATTCCTATTTTGATCCGACTCCGTTTGGTTATGCCAATTTCGGACCGCTTCTGACCGCGCTTTTGACTTGTGTATTGCTGTTGTTGCTTCTGGTGTCTGTGTTGACAAAAAAGCCCATGAAAACGCCGATACGGTCGGTTTCGGTGATATCGACGCTTCTTTCCTTGGCGCCGTTACTTTTGGGAGTCAGCTTCTTTTCAATCGTGGGTGCATTGATTTCTTTTGCTTTGCTTTGTACGAGTTTTGTACTGTTTGTCGATCGATTCCATCGTTAAAAAGGAGATTCGCAGAATGAAAAAGAAAATTTTGGGGATTATTCTTGTCACGGTAGTGCTTTTGGCAATTCTCTTTGTTCCGATTCCGAGCGGAACGCTCAAGGATGGCGGAACTCGAGTCTATTCGGCACTGACCTATAAGATCGTCGATTGGAACCGTATGTATGAGGACGAAACCTTTGACGAAACCAAAATTTATTTCGGTGCTGACCAGCGGAAAACGGTAGACGAGTTGTTTGCCCAAGAAGAGGAAACGATCGACAAGTTCGTTTGCGGTGAAATTATCGAGATGCATGGAACGTCGGTGCTGATCCGTCCCTTGGAAGGCGAATGGGAGCGCAGAAGCGCTGACCGTATCAGCTTCAATATTCAAGGTTTTGAGGAGATCGGAGCGAAGGTCGGCAGTGTTGTTGAGGTGACTTATCGGGGCGGCGTGATGGAATCCTATCCTGCGCAGATTCGTGCAACGAGATGGCGAATGGCTTAAATTGTAACTATGAAATAACAAACACGACCGTGTTCTGATCGGAACACGGTCGTGTTTGTTGATTGAATTACTGAATCGTATATTGCGTACCCTGCGCGGTATCGATGAGCGTGACTCCCTTGGCGGAAAGCTCTGCGCGGATTTCGTCAGCGCGCGCGTAGTTTTTCGCCTTCTTTGCGGCAATACGCTCGGCGATCTTCTCCTCAATTTCGCGAATGAAGGGATCGTCCGACACGGTTGCCTTTGCCTCATCCTCGGTAGCCATCTGCTTTTCAGCGGCTTTGACGAGGTCAAGTCCAAGCACACGGTCAAAGTCATTGATCAGTGCGATCTTGGTTGCGGGCGTGGTCTTGAGCTTAAGTGCGTCGTAGAGCGCGGTAACAGCGAGCGAAGTGTTCAGGTCGTTGTCGAGCGCGGCAGTGAATTTTGCCTTGCCCTCATCGAACGCCTCCGAATCGATCTCGCCTGCGTCCTCGCGGAGCAGGGAAACGATTTTCGCAACGAGCTTCTTATAAGCCGATGCGGCATTGTCCAGATTTTCATACGAGAATACCAGCGACTTGCGGTAGTGCGAGCCCAAGCAGAAGAAACGGTATACGAGCGGATCGTATCCCTTTTCTTCAAGGAGCGAAACGGTCAAAAATTCGCCGCTCGACTTACTCATCTCTCCGCTGTTGGTGTTGAGGTGGTGGACGTGGAACCAATAATTGCACCACTTATGACCCAAAAATGCCTCGCTTTGCGCGATTTCGTTGGTGTGGTGGGGGAATGCGTTGTCAATACCGCCGCAGTGAATATCGAGCGTTTCGCCGAGATGCTTCATACTAATGCACGAGCACTCGATATGCCAACCGGGGTAACCGATGCCCCACGGGCTGTCCCACTTGAGCTCCTGATCGTCAAACTTGGACTTGGTGAACCAAAGCACGAAGTCCGCCTTGTTTTTCTTGTTGCCGTCCTCTTCCACGCCATCGCGAACGCCGACCTCAAGATCTTCTTCCTTGAAATCGTTAAAGACGTAGTATTGTTTCAGCTTCGAGGTATCAAAATAGATATTTCCGCCTGCCTCATAAGCAAATCCCTTTTCGAGCAGACCCTCGATGACGTGGATAAATTCGTCGATACAGCCGGTGGCAGGAGCAACGACGTCGGGCGTCTTGATGTTGAGCTTTGCGCAGTCTGCAAAGAACGCATCGGTGTAGAATTTTGCGATTTCCATGACCGTCTTCTTTTCGCGCTTTGCACCCTTGAGCATTTTGTCCTCGCCCGTATCTGCATCACTTGTCAGGTGTCCGACATCGGTGATGTTCATCACGCGCGTGACGTCGTAGCCGGCATAGCGCAGGTACTTTTCAAGAATGTCTTCCATAATATAGCTACGCAGATTTCCGATGTGCGCATAGTGATATACGGTCGGTCCGCAGGTATAAAGGCTGACCTTGCCGGGTTCGTTGGGGATAAATTCATCTCTTTTTCTTGTCAGGGAGTTGTAAAGTAACATTGTTTTTTTCCTTTTCTGTTTTCTTCTTATTTCTTTTTAGTTTCTTTGATTTGACGGAGCTCTTCCTCAAGGCTTGCAAGCTTTTCCTCGAGTCGGCGGATCTCCTGCGCCACTGGGTCGGGAATGTGGATCTGGTCAAGGTCGTTCTCCACGCGAACTCCCTGCTTCTTGACGACCTTGGCGGGAATACCGACGGCAGTGCAGTGTTCGGGAATTTCGGTCAGTACTACGGCATTGGCGGCGATTTTGGTGTTGTCGCCGATCGTAAACGGACCGAGCACCTTCGCACCCGCGCCGACGAGTACGTTGTTGCCGAGCGTGGGGTGACGCTTGCCCAGGTCCTTACCCGTACCTCCGAGCGTGACGCCCTGATAGATCGTGCAGTTGTCGCCGATCTCGGCGGTCTCACCGATGACGACACCCATACCGTGGTCGATCACAAGTCCCTTGCCGATCTTCGCGCCGGGGTGGATCTCGATGCCGGTCACAAAGCGCGCGGCTTGGCTGATGGCACGTGCGGCAAAGAAATGTCCGTTTTGGTGCAGACGGTGCGCTACACGATAGGCGGCAAGCGCGTGCACGCCCGAATAGAGCAGGGCAACCTCAGCGTCGCTTCTTGCGGCGGGGTCGCGCTCACGCGTGGCTTTGATGTCCGAACGGACGGCACTTACCGTCTCGGATATGACTTTTTTTATTTCTTTTGCTTGCTTTTTCGCTTTTTTGGCGTAAGGCTTCAGTTTTTCGGTAGCTTGGTTCATAGCAACCTCCTATGAAAAATAATAAAACGCCTCTGTGCCGTAAGCACAGAGGCGTGTAAACGCGGTTCCACTCTGTTTCGAACGATTTTACGATCGCTCCTCTGACTCCTTAACGCGGAAAACGCCGAATGCTAATAGACAAAGCCGTTCGCAAACGGATCTCACGGGCGCACAAGCCGACGGTTTCTGCAGGGCGCTTTCAGCCAATGGCAGCCCCTCTCTGTCGCAAAAGATCAACGGTTTCTTCCCGATCAAAGATCTTATATTTATTATACACACTTTTTTTCGCTTTGTAAATAGGTTTTTGAAAATTATTTTTTGAAGAGATTGACAAAGCTCGCGTAAATTGATATAATAAAGCTATCATTTTCACAGTGAGGAGAAAAAAGATGTACTTAAAGCTTGAAGATTTTTTGAATATTACGCCCAAGGTGAAGCGTCATCCTTCTTTTGATGCAATCGAGGAATTTACGGGAATTGAAGCGATTACCTTTGACGGAGCAGGTCGCGGCGGACAAAAAACCAAGGTGTTTGCATATCGTGGCTTTCCGAAGAATGCAGAAGGTCCCGTGCCCGCAGTAGTGCTGGTTCACGGCGGCGGAGGAACTCCGTATCTTACGTGGGTCAAGCAGTGGAACGATCGCGGATATGCGGCAATCGCTTTTTCGACGACGGGAGAATTCCCCGTGAGAGTCAATGCGGGACGGACGGAAGCTGAAGAGGGACCGAGAGCAGAGAGATGGTCTTACCTGTATGGAGAATTTTTGGAAGAGGGATACGTCGCGGCACCGAAGGACGATTTTATGCAAAACTCCGAACAGCCGCTTGACGAACAATGGATGTATCACGCGATTTCGAGTGCGATCTTGGCACACAATGTATTGGAGAACGACGAGCGCGTCGACGCAACGAAGATCGGTATCTGCGGAGTTTCGTGGGGCGGTGTCATTACGTCGCTGACGCTGGGATACAATTCGAAACTCGCGTTTGCCGTTCCGATCTACGGTGCAGGATATCTGAGAGAAACGGCAGAAAGCATCGGAGAATATTTCCGTTCGGGCAAGAATCCCGAGCTTTGGCTCGCAGAGGATCGCTTTGACCGTGCGAAAATGCCGATTTTGTGGCTGTGCCATACGGCGGATGCGAACTTCTCCCTGATCGTTAATACGAAATCCTATCTGGATACCAAGAATAATAACGATAAGACCAGATTGAGCAACGTGTATAATATGCGACATTCGCATTATCGCGCATGGCTGAGAAACGACCCGTTGGCATTTGCTGATTGGGTGTGCCGCGGCGGAGCGGCGTTCCCGCAGATCAGAGTTGAGGGAGATAAGGTGAAGGTTTCGTTACCCGAAGCGGAGATGGTGTCGGTCAGCCTGTTTTATATTACGGAGCGTCAGTCGTATGCTCCGAATGAGACAGGTAAGGTCGTGATGCAACAAGAGTGGCAGAAGAAAGAGCTTTCCGTGGTCGAGGGAGAGGCAGATGCTACCGTCACCGACGAAATGGTAGGACACTACTTTGAATTGAGCGCAAAAGTCGGTAATGACGAAATTATCGTAACTACCCCCTATATCGAAAAATAAAAAGAAAGCCAAACGGGACTTGACAAGTCCCGTTTGGCGTGATATAATAATTCTTGTTCCTACGGAGGGATATTTCGCCTGCGGCGAATGTTGCGAAGTGGATTCGCTTGCCTTACGGCAACCGAGCCACATCTCAATCCTCTCCTCATTTCATTCGGAGGGATATCGAAGTGGTCATAACGAGGCGGTCTTGAAAACCGTTTGGGCTCACGCCCACAAGGGTTCGAATCCCTTTCCCTCCGCCAAAAAAAACACCGAAGCAATCGATTGATTGCTTCGGTGTTTCTTTTTTTATTTTACGTAATCGTTTCTGATTCCGTTCTGACCGTTCATGGTCCAGGTATAGAGATTTTCGTCTTCCTTGAAGAGCTTGATTCTCTTTGCGAGGACCTCTGCTCCGACGCGGAGTGCCGCCTGACCGATTCTCTCGTTGCAATCAAATGGATCGTCGCCTGCGTATGCTCTCGGATAGTTGAAGCCCCAACCGCCGCCTTTAACGAAGATTTCGTTTTCCTTAAAATAGTCGGACACGTGGAGGTTCTGACCGCTTCCGGGAACGATCTTTTCGAGGTGAACCGTTTCGGGAGCAAATCCCATCATATATGCCGTTTCGAAGAAGCAAGCGTGACCCGTCTTCATATCCATCTCGTAAAGACGAATCAAGGTTTCCTCATCTTCCTTCGTGAGCTCGGGGTGTACGCCGCTTCCTTGCTCAAGAATCATTTGAGCCAAAAGGTGAGGTGCGGTCTTCGGTGCCTTGGTGTGTGCAAAGACGAAGTTTCTCTTCTTCTGAGGGATGATGGAGCTTGCGAAGACGTTGAGCCACATCGTGTTTCCGCCGTGGCTATTGACCACAAGGATTTTGCGGAAGCCATGGCTTGCGATCTCCTCGCAGAGCAGCTCGAGCATTTGCATCTGAAATTCAAGCGGCAGATGGATCGTTCCTACAGCACGGTAAGGGGGGAAAGAGGGTACGCTACCGAAGGTAAAGTCTGCAAAAACGCAGACGGGTTCGATCTGCGATGCGCGGTAGGTTACCTCGCTACCCTTGAGAATATCGGTACCAAGCGGCAGGTGCGTACCATGCTTTTCGATACAACCCATAGGAATGACGCAGGTATCGTGAGAAATTTCTCTCATCTGAGTGAGTTCTTCGCCGGATAAATAAAGCCATCTGGTTTCCATAGTCTTTCTCCTTTATTTCAAATAATCATTTTTAATTCCGTTTTGATTGTTCATCGTCCACGTATAAAGATTTTCGTCCTCTTTGAAGAGCTTAATTCTCTTTGCGAGGATCTCAGCACCGATGCGGATCGAAGCCTGACCGATTCTTTCGTTGCAATCCACGGGATCGTCACCCGCATAGGCGTTCGGGTAGTTGAAGCCCCAGCCTGCATCGGGAATGAAAATCTCGTTCTCTTTGAAGTAGTCGGCAACGTGGTAATTCTTTCCCGTTTCCTTGCCGAGCTTCTCGAGGTGTACTGCTTCAGGTGCAAATCCCATCATATACGAGGTTTCAAAGAAACAAGCGTGACCCGTCTTCATATCCATCTCGTGCAGACGGAGGAGCGTTGCCTCGTCCTCTTTCGTCAGCTCGGGAATCGATCCGCTTCCGTTTTCGATCAGCATTTCTGCCATCAGGTGAGGTGCGGTTTTCGGTGCCTTGGTGTGAGCAAAGACGAAGTTTCTCTTCTTCTGAGGAATGATGGAGCTTGCGAAGACGTTGAGCCACATCGTGTTGCCGCCGTGGCTGTTGACGACGAGGATTTTGCGGAAACCATGGCTTGCGATTTCCTCGCAGAGCAGCTCGAGCATTTTCATCTGGAATTCGAGCGGCAGATGAATGGTTCCCATCGGACGGTGGGGCGGCGTGCTCGGAATGTTACCGAACGTAAAATCTGCAAACACGCAGACGGGCTCGATTTGCGATGCGCGATAGGTGACCTGACTACCCTTGAGGATATCGGTACCGAGCGGCAGGTGCAGACCGTGCTTCTCAATACAACCCGCGGGAATGACGCAGGTATCGTGCGAAATTTCTCTCATCTGTTCGAGCTCTTCGCCCGAAAGATACAGCCATCTTGTTTCCATAATAATTCTCCTTTGCAGAAATGCTTTTTTATTTACGATTGTAGTATATCAAAGTTCTCTCCCTATGTCAAGTATGAAATTAAATATAGTCGTTATCACTTGACAGTGAAAGCGGAACATGATATACTAAGGGCAAAGAAGAAAGGGGAGCAGACGATGGATCTCTTACAGTTAAAATATTTTTGTGACAGCGCAGAAAGTCAGAACTTTTCACAGACGGCAAGAAAGTATCAGGTTCCGCCGTCGGGCGTTTCGCAATCGGTCAAGCGGTTGGAAAGCGAGCTTGGAGTTCCTCTGTTTGACCGAAAAAACAACAAGGTCGTTCTCAACCGTACGGGGGAACGCTTTTACGCAAAAGTGAAGCAATCGCTTTCTCTGCTCGATCAGGCGGTGTGCGAGGTGCAGGATGAGTCCTTGGAGGGCGGGGAATCGATCCGATTGCTCGTTTATACCAACCGTCAGCTCGTGACGCGGGTGATCGGGGCGTTCAAGAGCCAACATCCGAACGTTTCCTTCGTCATCCACCATAAGCCCGACGACATCAAGGACACCTACGATCTCGTTATTTCGGACGATCTTTCCTTTTGCAAGGAGTACGATCCCGAGCTTTTTTTGAGCGAGCGGATCATTCTGGCACTTTCGCGCGAGCATCGCTTGGTACGGGAAAAGAAGATCTCTGCGGAGGAGCTGGCGAAAGAGGGATTTATTTTTATGGACGAGGGGAGCAGTCTTTGCCGACGGGCGGCGGACATCTGCGAGGAGCTTTGCTTTGAGCCTCACGTGGTCATTCGCACCGACGATCCGTCGCTGATTCGAACCTACGTATCTCTGGGGCTCGGCGTGGCGTTTGTTCCCGAATTCAGCTGGAAAAATTCGCTGGACGAAACGGTGGCGCTTCGCTCTCTCGGGGATTACCGACGCGATACCTATCTTTTTTGGAAAAAAAATGCGTACCGAACGAGAACGGTGCTTGCGTTTGCCGAAGCATTGCGGACACAGCTTGCGGAAGAGCAAAGAGATAAAAATTAATCTCAAAAGAGATCAAGAATTGTCTTTTTTTCTTGACAGATCAAGCACGGCGTGGTATACTATAGTTAAGAGAGTTTTTCTCTAAAATAATAAAAAGGAGATTTTCTATGAAAAAGTTTGCAAAGCTTCTTGGTTTTGATCCGATTGAGAAGCAAACAAGCGTCAAGACCGAAATCATTGCGGGTATCGTTACCTTCCTTGCAATGGCGTATATCTTGACGGTGAACCCCGCGCAGATCCTTGTAGGTGCGGATCAGGCTTACTGGCCCTCCGTATTTATTGCAACCGCACTCGGTGCCGTAATCGGTACGCTTTTGATGGCGTTCCTTGCAAAGATGCCTCTTGCTCAGGCTTCGGGTATGGGACTGAACTCTATGCTTGGCGGTCTGATTGCTATCTGGGCTGCTGATACGTACGGCGTTCAATTTACCATTGGACAGGCATTTATGTTGGTTCTGATTTCTGGTATCATCTTCTTGCTCCTTTCGGTAATTAAGATTAACGGCAAGACCTTCCGTGAGCTCGTGTTCGACGGTATGCCCGTGGCAGTCCGCAGTGCGATTTCCGTTGGTATCGGTCTGTTTATCGCTTACATTGGATTCCAGAACGCAGGTGTCATCGTTGCTGACCAGTATACGCAGGTTGCTTTGGCAAACTTCACCAGCTTTGAGGCTTCCAAGACCGCGATCGTTGCTCTGATCGGTCTGTTCCTCATTGCAATTCTGGACAAGCTCAACGTGAAGGGCTCTGTCATTCTCGGTATCGTTGGCGCTACGATCATTGGTATTCCTTTCGGCATTACCGATCTGGCAGTTCTCAAGGGAACTGAGGGCATTTCCTGGAAGTTCTGGGAAAACTTCGCAAACTTCTTTAGCGGTGAGAACAGCGTATTCCTTTCCTTTACCTCGGTATTTAAGGAAGGATTCCCCGCAGGATCGCTCTTTACGATCATTATGGTTGTGATCACGATGTGCATGATCGATATGTTCGATACGATGGGAACCATCGTTGGCTGCTGCGGCGGTAACAGACTCCTCTCGGATGAGAACGACAAGCCTCACAATTACGGCAAGATTATGATTTCCGACGCAGTTGCTACCTGTACGGGTGCTATGCTCGGTACGTCCACGGTTACCACCTTCGTTGAGTCGGGTGCGGGCGTTTCTGCCGGCGGTAGAACCGGTCTGACCGCGTTCACCACCGCATGCCTCTTCTTCATCGCAATGTTTGCAATGCCCGTATTTGCAGTCATTCCCTCTGCGGCAACCGCAGCGGCTCTGATCTACGTTGGCGTTCTGATGATGAAGAACAACGTAAAGTCGATCGATTTTGGTAACGCAATCAAGGCAACGGCTGCATTCCTGACGATCGCAGTAATGGTTCTTTCCTACTCGATCACCAAGGGTATCGGTGTTGGTATGATCGCATACACGCTGATGTCGATCGTTGCTTACCTCGTTTCTTTGATCGCAGCTTCGATCAAGAAGACCGAGAAGCCCAAGTGGGACGTTTCGGTGGTTGCTATCATCGTATCGCTCCTCTTCTGCGTCTACTTCTTCGTTCCTGTCGTATAATTCCGACAAGCGAAAATCCCCGCGCATTTTACAATGCGCGGGGTGTTTTTTTATTTCTTTGGCAATCGGTTCATCAAGGCTTGTCCGTTCTCCTTCAGCCACGCGTGTGACGCGTCGTAGTTTGGGTAGACGCGATAGACCTCGGCGTAGAAGCGCGGGGAGTGATTCATTTCCTTGCGGTGGCACAGTTCGTGAACGACGATGCTATCGAGAACCTCGGGCGGTGCTAACAGAAGCAGACAGTTGAAATTGAGGTTTCCCTTTGCCGTACAGCTTCCCCAACGTGTGCTCTGGTGTCGGACGGTGATTCGTCCGTAGGAGACGCCGACGATCGGCGCAAAGTAGGCGACACGCTCCGAGAAAACACGGCGCGCTTCGTCGGTGAGGGCGCGAAGCTCTTCTTCGGTAAGGGGAGGGAGCGTTAGGGCGCGGTGCTTTTCAGCTTCGGCAAGATGTTTTTCGATCCAAGTGCGATGCTCGGATACAAAACGCTCGATCGTCGCATAGCTCGTTCGCTTCGGTGCACGGACAATTAGCTCGCCATTCTTGATTTGAAGAGCCATCGTTTTTCGATTTGAGTGAATGACGATGTAATTCATAGATGAATTTAGCATAATTTGATTTCTTTCGTAAAGATTTTTGTAAAAGACACCCCGTCGTGTCATCCTCGAGCGAAGCGAAGGATCTCGATGGGGTGCAACTTTGGGTGTGTCGCCCTAGATCCCGCCTTACGGCGCCTGCCGAAGGGCAGGTTCGACTACGCAAACAATTCACGGGATTGTTTGCTCCGCTCAGGATGACACACTGATGTGTGTCAGGCGAAGCTTTCATTTGGTTGTTTTGTTTACAGCTTTTCAAATACCATCGTGGCTTGAATTCGGTCGCCGCCGCCAAAGCCGGAGCTTTGTGCCGATGCGGTGGAAATGGTATGCAAACGGTAGCCCTTGGCTGCCTGCTCGTTGATCACTTTCTCCAGTTCAGAGAGATTCTTCGAGCCCGTTCCGATAAATTTTTCCTTTAAAGTAACCTGTAATACAACGTATTGCGGCATAATAAAATCTCCTTTTGCTTTTCATTTTTGGAGCGATGCTCCGTATATTATTATAGTAAAAAACATAGGAAGAGTCAAGTTGATTTCGACAATTCCAAAATTTTTCGGTTTTGTCAATGCTCGGGATATTCGCTTTTGATTTTTTGAATCAGCGCATCAATGAAGGGGGAAATCCACTTGTCCTTGGCGCAGAGAAGCTGGCTATAATACATCTGCTTTGGCGCGCAGATGTCAAGAATGCTCAGTCTTCCCGCAGCCACCTGTTCGCTTAAGGCATAGCGCGGTAAAAACGCCACGCTCTGTCGGTCGGAAAGTAGGGAACAGATGGCAATGATGCTGTCGAGTACGACGCTGTGCCTCAACTCACAGTCTTGCTCGGAGGCAAGCTCGAGGAGATGTCCGTAGCAATAGCCCGTCGGCTCGGTGACGATGAAGGGGTGCTCGAAAATTTCCGACAGAGAGAGAGGTGCTTTCTGCGCGAGCGGATGCGCGGGATCGACCGCAAAGACCAACTCTTCCTCGCGGCGGTATTGGGCGCGCAGCGCGGGGTCGGTGTTGGCAGAGCCCGAAATATAAATGACGTCGAGCTGATTTTGCTTTAAGAGCGAGCGAAGCTCGGAGGCTTGTCCGATTTTTAAATTGATTTCGAGATTCGGAAATTCTCTGCGAAATTCCGAAAGAATCGGAAGCATTTTGGCAAAGAGAAGCGATTCGAGAATCCCCACACGGAGCGTTCCCGTCATGGTTTTGGCGTCGCGCCCGATACGGCGCGCACCCTCGGAAAGCTCTAAGAATCGCTCGGCGTAAGAGAGGAACTCCTTGCCCTCCGCCGTCAGCTGTGTTTTACGTCCGATTCGTTCAAAGAGCGGAAATCCGAGTTCCTTTTCAAGTCGTTGCATCTGCATTGTCACGGTCGATTGCGCGTAGTGCAGTTCTTCTGCCGCCTGCGTGAAATTTCCGAGGCGTGCGATGGTAACGAAGGTTGTGGCAGACTGTGTATCCATAAAGACTCCAACGATCAATTCATCAATAAAATTGAACAAATCAATAAAAATAATCGATTTGACAAATCAATTATATCATATTATACTATCCTTGTAAATACTTTTTGAAAACGAAAGGAAACCAAAAATGAAAAATATGGAATATTTGAAGGATATGCCGATCGCCGTCCTCGGCGGCGGTGCTGTGGGAAAAACCTGCGCGGCAGATATGAAGCTTGCGGGACGCGAGGTGCGTCTCTTTGACCTTGAGCCCTTTGCGAAGACCTCGCTTCGCGACGTCGACAAGACGGGAATTCTCCTCGACGGCGTACAAAGAAACAAGTATTGCTTCGAGCGTTCGGGACGCGCGCATTTCGATATGGTGACCTCGAATATCGCTGACGCGGTCAAGGGTGCGGGTCTGATCGTCGTTGCGATGGGCTCTTGGGGGCACGAGCCGCTCTTCCGCGCGCTGATTCCTCACCTCGAGGACGGTCAGGTGATTCACGTCTTTACCGATAACTTTGCTTGTCTCCTCTTCCGTCGCCTGATGCGTGAGCTCGGTTCGACCAAGAAGGTCATCATCGGCGGTTGGTCGTCGGCACCGTACGGAACGAGAATTGAGAGCATCGGAAAATTCCAGTTCCCGCACGTCGGTGCAAAATACCGCGCAATTTCTCTACGCGGTGCGGCACTCCCGATGACCGATACCGAAGCGTTTATCGAGTCGGTGAAATACCTGCCTTGTATGGACGCCGTGACCTACGGTGACGGACCCGTCGCGGCAAACACCGTCCTTGACGTCGACTTTGCCAACGTCAACCCCGTCATTCACGTGCCCGCTACCGTACTCGGGGTTTCGACGATGGAAAACTGGGGCGTGATCTTCTGCGGAAACGACAAGACCACCTATTCGATGTATTCGCACGGACTTTGCCCCTCGATTTGTGAGGTGCAGTATAAGTTCTACAACGAGGAGATCGCGCTTGCCGATGCCATCGGCGTGGGCTGTCCTCGCTATAAGTACGAGATGTTCTTCTCGCGCAGAAGCGTGCTGACGCAGGAATATATGGGACTTGACGAGAACGGAAACGACAACGTTGTTTTCCCGCTCGATCAGCCGTCGAACGAGGGCAACACGGGACCGAACACCATTCATCACAGATATATGACCGAGGACGTTCCGATCGGCTGTAAGATCTACCACGACCTCGGCGTGCAGTACGGCGTTCCCACGCCGATCATCGACTCGATGATTATTCTCGCGGGTGCGATGCACAAAACGAGCTTCTTTGAGACCAGCCGTTATAACCTTGCCTACCTCGGCATCGACGGAATGAGTAAGGAAGAGCTCCTCGCGTACCTCAACGAGGGTGTGTATAACAGATAATAGAACATAAAAAAGGACGCCATCGGCGTCCTTTTTTATGTTGTGAAATTACTGTGCGTCAGAATTTTCTTGCGTGGTTTCTTCGGTCGTCTTTTTTAATTCGGCTCCGTGCTTGAAGATCAGGGAGAGGAACAGGAAAAACAGTCCCATGGAAAGGGAGATCGACGTGCCAAACTCGGGTTCGGCAAGCATTGAAGAGGTGAAGACCAGAATTGCGGCGGCGACGATTCCCGACGCGATCGAGACGGCGATCGAAACGATGATGGAAGCGATTCCGAAACGGAAGCATTCTTTGGCACCATCAAAGGTAAAGGGTGTTCCTGCGTTCAAGACGTTTTTGAAATAGCGTTCTGCCAAAAATGCGAGAATCATTTCTCCGATGCAAGAAATCAAGCCAACGATACAGCCAAGATATGCCGAAGAAAGCGTCAGTCCTTCTTCAATCAGTAGTTCAGATGACAAGAAACTTCCGACCATAGGGAGCGCAAGCAAGCCGAGCAGACAGCCGGCAGCGCCGATGATGCAAAGAATAAAAACGACTTTCGCAACGATTCTTGCTACTTTGAAAATCGTTAAAATATTGGATAAGGTTTTGCTCATAATTTTGAGGGTTCCTTTCGTATGTAATATTTTATTCTACAAAATATGTATTTTCGTAAATTTCTATGCCAAAAAGGGAAAGAGACCAGCCTTCCATCGTTTGTTCGTCATCGAAACATTCCGAATGATAAACGTATATTTCGTAGATTGGTATGATGGGGTGCCAATATACCGTTCCGCCGTCCTTTAACGTTTGGGGAATCGGTATGATCAAAAGCAGAATGGCAATTACTATGCAGATAATTAAAATTATTTTTGTTTTCTTCATAATGCTACCGCCTTTCTGTGATTATTATAGCACAATTTTTCACAAAAGTAAAGTAGGGGCGACGATGTTTGCGAAGCAAACTCGCTGGCTTGCCGACCATCGGTCGTCCGTTTTTTGAAAAAGGACAACCGCCCAAGGCAGTTGTCCTTTTTGGCCTGCCCGAAAGGATTCGAACCTTCGACCTTCAGAGTCGGAGTCTGACGCGCTATCCAGCTGTGCCACGGGCAGAAATTACGGAATTTATTATATCATACCTTGGGCAAAAATGCAACCGAAATTGAAAATTTTTTCAATCAAAGCACATACCGCAAAGGAAAAACGGAAAGAATAAAGAGCAAAGGAGTCGACGAAAAAAGAAAATAAGAGAAAAATTAGAAAAATTTTCAAAAAAGTCTTGACAAAAAAGCGGCAATCTGTTATAATATCGTTTGTTATTGGGGCATCGCCAAGCGGTAAGGCAACGGACTCTGACTCCGTCATTACCTAGGTTCGAATCCTAGTGCCCCAGCCAAAAAAAATCGACAAGCTTAGACTTGTCGATTTTTTTTATCCAATCCGAAGGATTGGTATGTAATCTCACCGCAGGTGAGTATGTAATCGCCGTAGGCGTATGGAATCACGCTTTAGCGTGTATCTCTCCTTCGGATTGATGCCATACAACACGTTGTGTTGATTCCATACCGCAACAAGTTGCGGATTCCATACACGCCTTCGGCGTGATTGAGAAGCGAGTACCCTAGTGCCCAACGAAGATTTTTTCTTTACATTTCCGCAAAGGTGTGATATAATGAACGCAGAAAGGCGGTGGACTGATGGCTAAAAAACGAAAAAAACGTCAAAAGAAAACATACAACGTAAAAGAACTGCAAGAAAAATGGAAGTTACAGCGTTTTGATGAAAAAAAGTATTTTGATAAAATGAGAACGATTCTTGCGATTGTCGGTGTAGTTATTTTGGCATTTTTCTTTATTTTGTCATGTTTTATTATAGGAATATATAAACCAATTGATAAAGAAGACGCCATTACTTGCTCAAAAGAATTTCAGGATTTCCATTCTTACTTTTCAAAAACCACCGGCTACAACTACTATATTGAACTATCAAATAACGAACGCAGAAGTATACCTGATGAATATTTCAACGGAAAACTAGAAAATGATTTGAGACAGTTATCCACCGGAACTATTTTGGATTTTAAATTGCACCCTGATGGAACAATTCTAGAAATAAAGGCCGAACAAAAAGAAATATTGAATTTCGACTATGCGCAAAAACAATTATTTAAAACATCAATATTCATTTTCGTTTTAGGGATACTTTCTTTTTTAGGAATGGTTGCCTGTACTGTTTATGCAATGATAAAAATTATTAAATATAAAGTCTTTGAACCATCTAAAAATGTTTATAAAAGACGATAATTCCATGTCATCTAAAACAGTCACCAAACACACCTTTTCTGACCTTAATAGATGCAGGTCGGATAAACCCAGATTCCATAAGGAGTCTGGGCTTTTTTTATCCTCAAAAACAGGTTGAAAATAAATAGATGCCAATGGGTGTTTCTGAGGGTTGTCAGGGATTCGAACCACTGCACCGAATCCTTTTTGTCGAAATCACTTGAAAAATTCATAATTTTGTGATAAAATAAATATAATAATTGCCAAAAGGGGTTGACAGCTATGTCCAAGCATGCGATAATTTCAGACGGACAGACAGGGATAACACTGTCCTCTTTTTGCACGTCCAAAAGTATAAATATTGAACAAAGCCATCTGTAAGACGTAAAATACCGTCTTGCAGGTGGCTTTTGCGTTTTTCTATAAAAAATAAAGGGAAAGGAATCAAAAATGCCAAGTATCAATTTACCATACATCAATATCGCTCTCGACTCATTTGCGCTTACCGTTGTATTGATCATTTTCGCAACGTGCTTTAGTGAGCTTATCACGAAAAAAAGCGGATCAAAGCATTTTCTGTTTTTGCTGTTATTTGTCATGACGGCTCTTAGCGCGGATATCGTCAGTTGGCTCGGCGAGGGACATCCGGAATTAAGCGTGATGATACTGATTTCCAACACCGTAGCGTCTTGCGTGGGTCAGTGCGCGATCATATGCTTTATGGGATACTTGAAGGACAGTTTATATACAAGCAGTAAAGCGGCGGCGTGTACGTTAAGAATTTTTCAGGTTTTGTGCGTATTTTCAATCGCGCTTATTATTGGAAATGCTTTTTTGGGATATGCCTATACCGTAAACGACGCAGGACATTACGTTCACAATCACGACTCTGATCTGCGATTTATTTATCTTCTGTTTCCTATACTATCCTTTTTCGCCATTCTTCTTATGGCTTTGTTTGCCAAAAAAACTGCAAGGGTCAACCGCTTTATCTTTATCGTGTATACGATCTTTCCCATTGCAGGCTTTACCATTGATCACATCTTTCACGGCTTTTCATTATCATATATTGGTCTTGTGGTCAGCGTTTTAATTATTTATACCAATATCTATCTACAAAAGCAAAAGCTCATTGATGCTCAAAGAAATGCGTTGATGTTATCGCAGATCAATCCGCATTTTATGTATAATACGCTCTCTACCATAGCATCTATGTGCGACACCTCACCAAAGCAAGCAAAATATCTTACGATTGATTTTTCACAATATCTTCGCAGGAATATCGACACCTTGACAAGCGAAGTGTTGATCCCTTTTGATCAAGAAATAAAACACGTTGAGTGTTATCTGAAGATTGAAAAAGCGAGATTCAGAGAACGTTTGAACGTGATCTACTCCATTCAATGTAAGGAGTTCAGCATTCCTCCCCTTACAGTTCAGCCTTTGGTCGAAAATGCGGTAAAGCACGGAATTACGAAGAAAGCGAGCGGTGGAACGATCAAGATATCTACGTTTGAAGAAGATAACAATTACGTCGTTGAAATTATTGATGACGGCGTGGGATTTGATACGGAAAACACGGAAATGCACATTGGACTTCAAAACGTGCGAAGTAGGATCGCGGCGATGTGCCGAGGGGAGTTGACTGTTAAAAGCACGGTTGGCGTAGGAACAAGAGTAAGGCTCGAAATACCGAAAAAGAAAGGAAAACGGCAATGAATATATTGGCAGTTGACGATGAATATTACGCATTGGAATTGATGAAGCACTCGTTGGAAGAGGTAGCAGGCGGCTCTACTGTGTATCTTTGTCGCGACGTGCGAAGTGCCTTACAGACCGCAACGGAAAACAAAATAGACGTTGCCTTTCTCGATATACATATGCCTGAGATGAACGGCGTTGAGCTTGCTCGTGAG
>JAGBSP010000057.1 GCA_017631855.1 Clostridia bacterium
CACTGCAAGCAGAGCTTTATCACCGAGACCAATGGCTCGACGAACAATTGGCAGAGCTTTCTGCCGCTGAAGCTTCGGGAGACACGAATAAGACTTTTGAATTTAAAATCAAAATTAGTGCTGTCAACCGTATGTTCGAGATATGGGAAGCATGGCGAAAAGAAAATAACGTTTATCCAAATATGTTTGAGGAGATCGCATGAAAGAATCATTATTTTACAAAATTGCCTCAACGGCGTTATTTCAAGAAGAAAATAGATTAGACTCTTTTTGTAAAACATTGGATCAATCGCCCGAAGAGAAAAAAGCAAAAATTGCAGAATACAAATGTGCCAAATTTCGCCACGCTACAGTGTGTCGTATCTACATGTTACTCTATCACGGAAACAGAGTATATCAAATGTCTGCAATTCACGTAGATATAGAAAACAAATTAAAAGAAAGAACAGAATATTTTTCTCTTGTAGAAAATGCGTCCACCGACGAAAAAATAGATTTCAAATTATACTATGGAATCTCTGCCATTGCGGAAGAACTGCTTGTTCAATCGCAGAAAAAACTTGAAACTGCCAACGACTGGGAAAAGATAGAACTTGAGGAACGCATCGGCGGATTACAATTTGCCAAAGCGTGTCTTGACGAGGCTTGGGAAAGACGAAAGGAAGTGATTCAGTGAAAGAAAAGCTTGAACTTTTAAAGCTTCTTGCCGACGAAACACGCCTTGAAATCCTCAACATTCTATTAAAAGAGGATTCCTATGTGGAAAAGATCGCCTGTGAGCTTTCTCTCACTCCCGCGACTATCTGCTATCACCTCAAGAAAATGGAGTCCTCAGGCGTGGTGCGGTGTTCTCGTTCTCAGTTCTATATCATTTATTCCCTCAATCGGGAAATTTTCGACAAGCCGCTGTATGAACTCATTAAAAAAGATGAAAAATTTGTCAATCCTGAGGAAAAGTATAAAAAAGAGGTTCTCTCAAACTTTTTTAAATACGGTCGTCTGACACAGATTCCTACGCAAAGAAAAAAGCGTGAAATCGTGCTTTCGGAAATCGCAAAGCAATTCGAATTTGACCGCATCTACCAAGAAACCGAGGTCAATGAAATCATTCTCCGCTATCACGAGGATTTCTGCACCATTCGCCGCGAAATGATTGCCTTCGGTATGATGACGCGTCATCACGAAACCTATAGAAGAGTAAAATCATGAGTAAGATTCGCATTGCTGAGTACATCTTACGCTACCGAAAGGAACACAAGCTCACGCAGGGGGAGTTTGGTTCCCTTCTCGGAGTCAGCGCCTTTGCCGTTTCCAAATGGGAGAGAGAAATTTGCTATCCCGATCTGTTTTTATTGCCACAGCTTTCTGATATTCTTGGAATTTCCATTGACACAATGCTTGGAAAAACCTAACCAAAAAGCAAGTTTTTATAGTGCTCCGAACTCATAAACCATTGGTTGAGCGCTCTTCAACCAATGGTTTGTTGACTTTAAAAAATCGGCATGCTATACTGAAATCAAGCGGTATGGAAATACTCAAAAAAACAAAAAGGAGCTTATACGATGAATTACAAACATAATATCAATTATTTTAAAAGCGGCGACGGAATCAAGATTCTCGGTGCGGCTTTGGCGATCGTAGGCGCTTTCGTCTTCTATTTCGGATGGAGCTATATTTCCTACATTCTTTCCTGCATTGCGATTCCCGCAGGGCTCTTTCTCTTCTTTTGGAGCACGGGACGGCGCTCGAACGATCAAGATATTGAGGAAGCGATTGAGGAAATTTGTTCGAACGTAAAAATCGATTGGGTGGAAAATAAAAAATTATCGTCCAGACGAAAAAAGAGCTTTGATCCCATGGTCGTTCGCGGCTACGAATACGAGGAAGGCGTATTGCTGAAAAAAACAAAAAAAGGATCTCTTTGCAGCTCCCGTTACACCGTCGCAGAAATTGCGGTGCTCGAGGACGCTCTCTACCTCACAACCAAACGCTTTTCTTTGATTGCCGACGAATGTGAAGATCAGACGCTGGAGATTCCTTTTTCCGAGATTCGTTCGATCGAGCTGAAGGAAGAAGAAAAACGTTTCCCCTATCAAAAAACCTTTCTTCGCGTCACCGACCACCGCTTGGTAGTTCGGTACGGAGATGATAATCTGCTTTCCTTCCCCGTCAACCACGATTTGAGCGTAGAGCATTTTGTGGAACGCCTGCAACCCCTTTACTCGGCATAAAACACAAAAAAGAGTACGAACCGTTCGTTCGTACTCTTTTTATTTTCAAAGGCTCAATTCGTCTTTCTCAAAAGACCGATTCCAACGACTTTTCTGTCCTCCACCTCAATGATCAAATTATTCTGACCCGAAGTATAGATCAGCTTACCGTTGTTCTCACTTGTAGGCTTACCGTGCACAGTAAGCACGTGCGCCTCTTGCGAGCCGATCGCAATACTTTTCGAGGTTTCAAGCTGATCGTCATAAACCTCAACCTGATCGATCGTTTCCGTGCCGTCCTCTGCCTTCAGTGTATAAAGATCAAAGGAAGAAAACTGATAAAACATTCTGGACTTTCCTGCGCCGCAATCAAACACCTCGCGCGTTGACCACGGTTGACCAAGCGCCGCTAGCACCTTTTCGGCAGGCTTACCAAGCTCGATCACCGTACCGTTGTAGGTCACCGAAAACATCGTCGATCCCGAGCTTTGTTCTGCCGCTTCGTCATCCTCTTTTTCGGAATCCTGATTCTTTTCCTCACAAGCGATCAACGTAATCACCATCATCAAAACAAGGCTTAAAAGAATCGCCATCTTTAAAATTCGTTTCATTCTTCCGCTCCTTCTTTTTCTTTTTTCTGTTCATAATAGCTGCACAGCAGCGCATTCCAACGCGCCGCCAGCTCGGCATCCGAGCGTCGATCGGAAATCGCATGGTCTTTGACGAGAATATTTCCGAAATATTTCGAAAGCTTCTCCGCGCCGTACACGTTCAAATGTACGCCCTCATCGTAGGTATCGGTCGTCCAATCAATTCCGATCTCGTCACAAAGAGGAATGAAATTATAATAGGAAACCTGCTTTTCCTCGGCATAGTCAACGATCTGTTCTTCCCAGCCGTCGTACCACCAGTATGCCCATGAATTGGTCGGTGCTTTCATCAAAATGAGCTCCACACCGTTTTTCTCACATAGCACGCGCATTTTTTCAAGATAGTCCATCGCCGTCTCGGGAAGCGTTTCATCCAAGGTTCTCGGAGGGCGCTGAACCTCTGTCATCGGAGCAATTCCCGTCTGCATCAGATAACCGCTCTGCGACACCGCAGGCGCGTCAAAGATGTATCTAAAATCGTCCGCACTCAGATCGGTAATACGCGAATGAAAACGCAGAAGCGGAAATAGATAGTCAACAAAGCTTTCTTCTTCGGTCATCGAAGCGCGAATCGAATTCACCTTCGAGGACGACCACTTCATTCCGTCGATCGTCATTCGGTTGAAAGCTTCGCTCTGCGGCGTTCCGTATTTCAACGCAAGCACGTTAAAGACCACCGCCTGCGGCTTCTCATAACGTAAAGAATCCTCTAAGAGATAATAGGACTGCCACACAAGCTGCTGTCCGCTTCCCCGCACATACGACGAAATCCCGTACTCTTCCCAAAGGATCGCGGGAACGATGCTTTCGTACACCTCACAGTCGCCGATAAAAAGAACGTCGTGTCCGCCTGCCTGCGCGTAATATTCTTCGGTCAGCGCGCCTTCAGGATTCTCCCGATATTTCGGAACGACGAGCGCTTGCAGAAGACCAAGGAGCACAGAAAGAAGCAGGATCGCACAAACCGCAATCAGAATTCGTTTTTTCATAGTACTCCTTTCATCGTAAATTTTTAAAATTGATTATAGATAAACTGCGACGCGTCGTAACCGACACCGTAAGCGCCAAAGAGCAAAATTGCAATCAAAAGCGTTCCGAAGATCACCCACGAAAGAATCGGCTTGTCATAAAGTCGCTCACGAAGATCGGTCTTTGCCGTGATTGAAGCCACAACCGCCATCACAAGACAACCGACCAGCAGAATGATCCAATCGGCGAGATCAAGTCCCAAGGTCATAACACCGCGCGAGAAATCGCCGACGTTCCATACCGTCAGCATACTGCCCCACTGACGGAAGGTAAGTCCCACGTCACGGTAACAGTCAAGCGAACGGATCAATCCCATCAAAAGGAAGGTTCGCACCGCCATAAATTTGCCGTATCCCCACGACGAAGTGAGGCGAGGCGCAGATTTGCGGAATTTCGCATACAAAGGCTCAAGCTCCTGCGAAACAAGAATCACAAGACAGTTGAGAAGTCCCCAAACGATAAAATTCCAGCCCGCGCCGTGCCAAAGACCCGTCAAGAACCACGTAACGACGGTCGCAAGATACACGGGAATTCGCTTTCCGATCTTCGCGCCGAGCACGCGGCGGCTGAAGGTTGAGAGCTTCATCATTGGTCGGCAAACCGACAGAGGATAAAACACGTAATCGGTAAACCACGAACCCATCGTAATGTGCCAGCGGTTCCAATATTCTTTGGTCGATTTCGACGAGAAAGGATGCTTGAAATTTTCCTTCAGTCGAATACCGAGCGACTCGGCAATACCGATGGTAATATCCATACCGCCCGTAAAATCGGCGTAGATCTGCGCGGAATACAGAAGAATCAGGAGAAGCACGTACACGCCGCGATAGCTCTCTGCGCTCTCCACCAGCACTCGCATCGCCACGAGAATTCGGTCGGCAATGACGAGTTTTTTGAAATATCCCCAGAGAATGCGCTGAATGCCGGATGTAAAGCCGCGACGGTCAAAGTCGTGCGGTGCATACAGCTGCGCCGCAAGATCGGAGTGACGCGAGATCGGTCCTTGCACAAGCTGCGGAAAGAAGGAAACAAAGAGTGCAAGTCGGGCAGGATTTTTCTCGGCAACCGTTTTTGCGCGGTAGACGTCAATCAGATATCCCGTCGTCTGGAAGATATAAAAGGAAATGCCCATCGGCAAAAGAAGATCGGGCACAGAAAACGCCTTCTCTGCCCCAAACGCGCCAAGCAGCGCGTTGAGGTTAAGCAAAGCAAAGCCCGTATATTTGAGTACGGCAAGCACGCCAAACAAGAGAACAAGACCCAAAAGAAGAATGCGAAATCGCTTTTTCTTTTGCGTCGCCTTGTATTTTTTGCGCTCTTCCTTTTCCATCTCTGCACGGTGCTGATCCAGAAATTCGGCTTCTTTCCGATGTCCGCGATCCATCAGACGCGCAATAACGTAAGCAGATGCCGTCGTTAGGAAAATAAAGATCAGACAATCAAGTCCTGCAAAGGCGTAAAAGAAATAGCTTGCCGCCAAGAGAAGTCCCCACTGCCATTTTCTCAGAACGAGATAATAGGCAAGAAACAGGACCGCCAAAAAAGCGATAAAGCCATAGGACGTAAAAAGCATCAAAGCCTCCCGGGCAAATTATTCTTCGTCTAATTTTTCAATCAGCGCCATCAGCGCGTCGGCAGAGTTAAAGTTCTCGGGAACGATCTCCTCTGCGGGAATCGTCACGTCAAATTCAGCATGAATTTCGGTCACCAGCGTCACGATATCGAGAGAATCGAGAATGCCGTCGTCCACAAGATCGGTCGTGGTCGAAAAATCCACGTCGGGATGAAGTCCCGACAAAATTTCAAGCAGTTTTTCCATCATAACTCCTTTATGCTTCCGCCTTCGCCCATTCTAAGAGCTTACGGCGGTCAATTTTTCCGTTATCGGTCAAGGGCATCGCGTCAAGGGAGCGCAACACCGCAGGCATCATATAGCGTGGCAAATACAGAGAAAGCTCCTGTTGCATCTCCGCCTCCGAAATCTCTCCCACAAAGAAGAGTGCAATCCGTTTTCCGTCGGCATCGTACAGACAGCACGCACGGCTGACGCCCGTTTGTTTGAGTGCCGCCGACTCGATCTCACCAAGCTCAATGCGGTGTCCCATATGCTTGATCTGCGAATCTTTGCGACAAACGAAGACAAGCTCTCCGTGCTCGTTGTATCTTCCGATATCTCCCGTACGGTAGATCACCTCGGGATACGCCGAATTAAGCGGGTTTTGGGTAAACACCTCTGCCGTTTTTTCGGGATTTCGGTAATATCCCAGCGTCACGCAGGTGCCTCGCAGACAAATCTCGCCCACCTCGCCCTGCTCTGCGCGGGTATTTTCTTCGGTCAAAAGCAAAACGTCGGTATTGTCAAACGGAACCCCCACAGGAATCGGCTCGTCTGTGGCAAGCGCACGGTCGGCGCGCCAATAGCAGGACATGCCCGTTGCCTCGGTCGGTCCGTAAAGATTGTAAAATTCCGCCTCGGGAAGCGCCTTCCGCCAAAGATCGTACTGCGCTCTCGGAAAGACCTCCGATCCAAAGGCAACCTTGGTCAAATAACGCGGAATCATCGTATCGAGTGCCCCCAAGGACGAGATCTGCACAAACGCGGAAACCACCCAACAGACGGTGTTGATACGATATTCGTTCAGATACTCGATCAGACGCACGGGAAAGGAAAACAGCATTTTCGGGACGAAATAAGTCGTAGCGCCGAATTTGAGCGTCGGCATCAGCTCCTTGAGCGGAGCGTCAAAATAGAGCGGTGTCTGGTTGGCAAATACCGTTTCTTCCGAAAATCCGAGTGCGTCGGAAAGCGCGTCGGTGTAGTCGATCACCGAACGGTGGCACGCAACGACGCCCTTCGGCATTCCCGTAGAGCCTGAGGTAAAGACCACGTAGATCGCATCGGTATCGCACTGACGGCGTCGCACCGTCAGAAGTTCGTCGCGATCGATCTCTCCGCCCGCAATATCATCGTACAAAAAGACCTCGCCGATGCCAAGCGCTTCGGCTGCTTTTTGATTTTTTTTATCACAAAGAATGATCCTTGGACATACACTATCCAAGATCGCGCGCATTCTCGCCTCGGGCATCTTTTCGTCAAGGCAAACGTAGAAGCAACCCGCGTAAATCACACCAAAAAACGAAGTCACCGTACGAGGATGCTTGTCCATAAAGATCACAACGGGTTCACCGTAAAAGCTTCTCTTCGCAAGAAAGCTTCCGATCGCCGCCGCGCCTTTTTGCACCTCGGAAAAGGTCATTCCCTCCTTGCCCGTCGAAAAAGCAAGCTTATCAGGGAGTCGCGCCGCGGTGTCCTCAAGATAAGTTAAAATATTTTTTCTCATATTTCTCATCCTATATTTTGCGTAGCGATGGTCGGGAATCCTTCCCACTTGTCAAACTTGTAAAATTCTTTTCCGCCCTTTGAGGTCACGTAGCTAAAAAGCTTTGCTTCGGTCATCAGACAACCGCGCTTTGTGCCGTCCGAAAAGCTTCCCGCAAGTCTTGTGGCATCGTAATAATACCAAACGCCATCCGAAATCTCCACAATGCTCCAAAAATGCGTTCCTGGCTCGTTGGCAGCAGCAGAGCGCTGAATTCCCTGATTTTTGATACCAAGGTATTCAAAAAAGACTTTGGATAAGGAGTAATAGGAATAGCAATCCCCTTCACCGCTGGCAAGCGCGAGAGCTGCTTCCTCCTCCCAGTCGGTCTGCCAGGTAGCACGAGTATAGGAAGAACCGTGTGAAGAAGCGATATTGGAGCGATCGGTGCCCCAGTGAATATAGTTGTTTACGAAATCGTAAACCTTTTCGATTTGCTCTGCTTTGGAGAGATTCGATGTGATCCCGAGTTCTCCTGCCTTTGCCGCAATATCTCCGTAGAGCTTTGTACGATCCGCTTCGGAGAATGGCTTTTGACGAACGTAGACTGTCAACGTATAGGTGATACTTCCCTTGGAATACTGCACCTTATACGTCCCCACCGCTTTGAGATTGACCGCAGACGCGTCGATCTGTAATTCTCCCGCGCCTGTCGTCTTTACAAAGCTTTTATAAGAAACTCCCGCATCGCCCATATACAGTATCACAAAATCCCCTTCGGGCCCCGTGATCGACGCCACACCACGATCTCCTCCGCCGTCGCCGCCGTCATCCTCGTAGTCTGTCGACGAGAAAGAATCGGTTGCCAGCATCACGCCGAGAACACCGGCCGTGATGAGAATGGTTGCCGCCAAAACGATGACCGTAATCTTCAAAACCAACAGCATTTTATTTCTGCGACACCGATATTCTTTTCTATATTCTTCCATCTGGGATTGATATGACAAAATCGCATCCTCCGTATCCAAAAATCAATGTAAACAAAAAAATATATACAAAATTATTATACACGAAAAGCTCGGTTTTGTCAATGAAAATTCCTTGTTTTCCCGCATTTTTTCTTGACATTTTTTCTCTGTTCGAAATACAAAAAATGTGTCCCCTCGCACAAAGCAAAGAGGACACATTTGAATTCCATTTAACACTCCACAGGATGGCAAAGATACGGACAATATCCCCTATTTTTCAACCTTTCAACAGCGGTTTCGGCATCCGCCTCGGTAGCAAAAATCGCAAACACCGACGGTCCACTTCCGCTCATCATTGCGCCAAGCGCACCGCAGGACAAAAAGAGCGAACGAATCTCCGCCGCCACGGGACGCTCCGAGAGCACAGGGATTTCAAAAATATTATACATCGTATTGGCAATTTTTAAAACGTCTTGTTTTTGCAAAGCTTCTTTCAACGCCGCCATCTCTTTGGGAACGTATCCGAAGCTTGCCTCGAAATTTCCGTAAGCCTCATCCAAACGGCGATATGCCCACGGAGTCGAAACCCCTTCACCCTCACAAGCAATCACGATCGCGCAATCAGGCATGTTCGGAAAATCGTGCAAAATATCTCCCTTGCCATCCGCAAAGCGTGTACCGCCAACGATACAAAAAGGAACGTCCGCTCCAAGGCGCGATCCAAGTTCACAAAGCTGATCGATCGAGCAAGGGTTCCCCATAAGAACATTGAGTGCCACAAGCGTTGCCGCCGCATCCGCACTACCACCAGCAAGCCCTGCCGCCATCGGAATTCTCTTGAAAATATCAATCTGCACGCCAAACGAAAAGCCAACCGCTTCACGAAGCATGAGAGCTGCGCGCACAGCAAGATTTTTTTCATCGGTAGGAACGCCTTGAATATTGCAGGTAGCAAAAATCCGTTCATCCTCCCGCAGAGTCACCGTAACATCATCACAAAGAGAAACGGTCTGCATCACGGTATTGACCGTATGATAGCCGTCGTCTCTCCGTCCCGTCATATCCAAATGTAAATTGATCTTCGCATATCCGCACACAGAAATAGATTTTATACTCATATTACCTTCTCTTTTCGTTTTTCTTTTGTTTACTATACCATAAATCTTTTTACTTTGCAAGAAAAAACAACAAAAAAAGAAGAAATATTTATGATAAATATGTAAATTTTATAATTTCTATTGACTTTCAGATACAAAAATTATACAATAATATTCGACGAATTATTCCTTTGATATTCGAAATTTTCGGAAAGGACTTTTACAATATGAATCAAGAAAATAACGAAACAAAAATGCAGGAAGAGCAAAAAACACCGCAATTTCAAAAAGAAACCACAAAAAAGAAAAAAGACTCTACCTGGAATCGCGTCAAGCAAAACTCTCCGGCAGCAATGCTCGCTACCTTTATCGTTTTCGTCATTCTTTACATAATCGTTAACATTCAGACGTTTTCAGGATTGTTCTCCTCAATTCTCACAGTATTCACTCCCATTATTTTGGGTGCCTCGCTTGCATATATGCTCAATCCCCTGCTCAAGCTGTTTGAAACGAAAATTCTCAAAAAGATAAAAAGCAAAAAAGTTCTGCGCGGTCTTTCGCTCTTGCTTACATTTCTCATAGCAATTTTGATCGTAGCGGCGTTGATTTTGCTTCTGATTCCGCAACTGATCAATTCGATTCAAGATTTCGCCTCAAAATTCGATATGTATATCGAAACAACGGCTTCTTGGATCAACGAATTTATGGTCAATCTCACGTCCGATCCCAAATATGCCAATATGCTTGACAGTCAGAAAATCCTTGATTTTCTGAAGAGTTTTCTTGGCAATTCCGATGAAATGACAAACACCATTTCCAAAATCGGAATGGGAATCATCAATGTATTTACAAACACGCTTCTTACCATCTTTATTGCGATTTACATTCTTCTTTCCAAGGAACGCCTGAAGGCGCAAACCCACAAACTTGCAACAGCAATGTTTTCAAAAAAGGGAGAAGGTCGCTTCTATAAATATCTGACGCTCTGCCACGAAAACTTTACGGGATTTTTCGTTGGAAAGCTTGTTGATTCACTGATCATCGGCGTACTGACGCTAATTCTCCTTTTGATTTTCCGAATTCCTTACGCACCCTTGATCGCAACCATTGTTGGAGTTACCAATATCATCCCGGTCTTCGGTCCTTTCATCGGAGCAATTCCCTCCTTCCTGATTATTTTCATTGCCAATCCAATCAAGGCTTTTATTTTTCTGATATTGATTCTGATCATTCAACAGCTTGACGGAAACGTCATCGGTCCGAAGATCCTTGGAAACACCACGGGTCTGAGCTCGCTTGGCGTTATCATTTCGATCGTCATTATGAGCGCGTATTTCGGCATCATCGGTATGATCGTCGGTGTTCCGATTTTCGCAGTTCTCGTCGCCGTAATCAAGGAGTTTATTGACCATAAGCTGGAGGAAAAGGGACGCTCCTCCGACACCGCGGATTATTACGAACGGAACTCGCTGATCAATCCTCACGAATCTCACGAATCCCTCTTTATGCGGATGTGGAAAAATCTCAGCCCAAAAACTCATGCCTATGCCGTAAAGAAAAAGGCAGAAAAACTCGCACTGAAGCAAGCAAAGGCTGCCGAAGAAGCTGCGAAGGCTGCCGAAGAAGCTGTGAAGGTAGCTGAAGAAGCTGCGAAGGCTGCCGAAGAAGCTGCGAAAGCTGCCGAAGAAGCTGCAAAAGCAGCTAAAGAAGCAAGCGAAGAAACTCAAAAGGAAGAAAATAACGAACAATGAACGAAAATGCAAAAAAAGGGGGAATCTCGGTTGATACCGAGCACATCTTCCCCATCATCAAAAAATGGCTCTATTCCGAAAAGGATATTTTCCTACGCGAGATCGTTTCCAACGCATCGGACGCAATCACCAAGCTCCGCCGTCTTGAGTCGCTCGGACACAGAGAAAGCACCGACGAGCAGTATAAAATCACCGTCACGCTGAATACCGCCGAGGGCACGATCACAGTCGAGGACAACGGCATCGGTATGACCGAGGAGGAGCTCTCCAAATATATCTGCAACATCGCACTTTCGGGTGCTGTGGACTTTATCAGCAAATACGAAAATGAAGCGGAAGGCGCAAAGAACGGCATCATCGGTCACTTTGGTCTTGGCTTCTACTCCGCCTTTATGGTCAGCGACCGCGTCGAGGTCATTACGAAATCCTATACCGATGCCCCCGCCGTCCGCTGGATCTGCGACGAAGCTGGCTCGTATGAAACAACGGCGTCGGACAAAGCCGAGCACGGTACGGCGGTCGTAATGCATATCGCAGAGGACGAGAAGGAATATCTCTCCACCTCCAAGCTCCGCGCAATGCTCGATAAATACTGCTCCTTTATGCCCGTAGAAATCTATTTTATCGACGCAGATAAGGACGAGGACAACGAAAAGGAGCCTGCTCCCATCAACGACGTCACTCCACTTTGGCAAAAACAGCCCTCGGAGTGCACCGAGGAAGAATACAAGGAGTTCTATCGCAAGGTCTTTCTTGACTACCGCGAGCCGCTTTTCCAAATTCACATCAATGCCGATTACCCCCTTAATTTCAAGGGAATTCTCTACTTTCCCAAGCTCGCTAACGAGTATGAAACCATCGAGGGACAAATCAAGCTCTATTACAATCAGGTCTACGTTGCCGATAATATCAAGGAAGTCATTCCCGAGTATCTGCTGATGCTCAAGGGCGTGCTCGATTGCCCCGAGCTCCCCCTCAACGTCTCGCGTAGCTACCTGCAGACCAACACCTACGTGTCAAAGGTTTCGGCGCATATCGTCAAAAAGGTAGCGGACAAGCTCTGCAGCCTCTGCAATACCGACCGTGAGAAATACGAGAGCATTTGGAAGGACGTCGGACCGTTTATCGAATACGCTTGTATGAAGGACAGAAAGTTCTACGACAGAACCAAAAAAGCCCTCCTGCTTCCCCTCACCGACGGCTCCGCCAAGACGGTTGACGAATACCTCGAGGAAGGAAAAGAGGCTCACGAGGGCAAGATCTACTACGCCACCGACAAAGCACTCCAAGCACAGTATATCTCGATGTTCGAGGCGCAAGGCATCAAGGTCGTGCTCTTCGATAAAGCAATCGATACGCAGTTTGCAACCTTTGTCGAGCAGTATATGGAAAACGTCAAGTTCCTTCGTGTCGATGCCGATCTGGCAGACGCGCTCAAGGGCGACGGCGTAACGAGCGAAAGCGAAACGCTCAAGGCGATCTTCGCGGACGTGCTCCCCGAGAAAACCGAAGTTAAATTTGACGCACTCAAGGACGAAAGTATTCCCGCAATTCTCAACGTCACCGAGGACTCGCGAAGAATGGAAGAGATGATGCGCCTGTACGGAATGGGCGGTGACACAACCTTCCCCACCGAAAGCACGCTCATTCTCAATACCGCCTCTCCCCTTGTACAAAAGCTCGAAACCGAGCAAGACAGCGAGAAAGCAAAGCAGATCGCGTCTTACCTCTATAAAATTTCCCTGCTCTCCCAAAAGAAATTCTCTGCCGACGAAATGCAGAGCTTTATGAAGGATAGCTTCGAGATTTTGATGAAGTTGTAATAGAATAACAAACACCTCACCGTCCGGTTTGACGGTGAGGTGTTTTCTCGCATGAGAGTGAATATATTACAAACCTATCCCTACAATCTACAA
>JAGBSP010000058.1 GCA_017631855.1 Clostridia bacterium
AGAAAACCGCAGACGGACTCTCAAAGCTCTACCACGGGCTTTTGCTCCTCGGTTGCTCCAATGAAACCAAAAACCTCCCCTCGCTTCGCTACGTGGGTAACGGAATATACGAAGCTGAGGACGGACGGTGTTTTGAGCCTGTTGGAAGAACCGTATTTAAGGACGAATCACTCATAACTGACGAAGCGATCAGAATACTGTTTGATTCCTGATAAACAGATGCAGCAAGGAGAAAAAATGTTTGAAAATATCACATTGGAATTAAGCCTAAAGCCTTTTAAACAAACGGATAAATCCTATATCCGAAAGGTATGCTCGCAAATATTTTAACAATGGAGACCGCTTTTGAAAAATCGAAGGGTCATTTCGCTCCTGCTTTGGGTAGGTGACGGAAGCGAGATCCTTGATTACGCGGGCAATTTGGATGACACGTTTGAGTGGGCACGCTTTGTGGGAACGGCAAATCTGCCGTATCTTGAGGACGGCGAGCCGCTTGAAACCTCACTGCACAAACGAAAGCAAGACTATATCAAAAACGCGCCCGTGATGACCTACGGTATTCTCAAAACGATTATTTCCTGTTTAAAAGAAGAAGGTAAAAAAGCCTTCCCCGAAGCCTCGGTGCGCGTGGGCGAGACCTTTGACATTGGACCGGAATTTGCCATTTCCGATTTCAAATACAACCGCCACACCGAGATCTGCTCGGGCTCAAGACTCGACAAGCACGGCTTTGTTGATGCAACTGCGCGATTACATGCAGACGATCGATACTACGCCGCATACCCTCAGGGTATCCCCGAGGGCACACCCTTTGGTACTTTTTTGGGGAAGCAATCCGAAATATTTCTAAAAGATATGGGCTTTGATTATCTGTGGCTTTCCAACGGACTCGGATTCAGTGCCAATCCTTGGGATAAGACGGGTAAGATCTTTGACGGTGAGCGTTATTATCCCGAAAAGCTGGAAATGACGAAGGAAAATGTGTTTGCCTTTTGGAAGCTCTTTAGAAAAGAGTGTTCCTTTCCTCTCGAAACAAGAGGCACGAACAACTCCGTCGGTATCGACTACGCCAGCGACGGCGTACCGCTTTACGACATCTACAATGCCGAGCTTGACATCACCGCACCTCCGAACTCTCCATGGGCGGCACTCAACGACAACTACGGTCTTGAGATTATGGGGCACATGACGCGTGTCTGCGAGTTGCCAAATGAAAGATTTCCGTTCCGCTACTATATCCACGATCCTTGGTGGATCAACTCGCCGTGGTACGACCGCTACGACGGCTCTCCTTGCGACATTTATCTTCCTATGGCGATCTCTCGCATCAATGCCGACGGAAAGATAGAAACGGCAAATTCGCTGAGTATCCTTTCCATTGATAATTCCTATGGAGATATGCCCGATGCGTGTGTCAACGAGCCTCTGCCGCATATCCTGAAAGCAGAAAAGGACGCGGCGGACGAGCCTGCGCCCTTGGTTTGGGTCTATCCCATGCGTGAGTACACTACGTCGGAGAATGTCGAGTTGCTCCGAGAAATGAATCTTGGAGATAACTATATCTGTGACGCGATCAACGATGGACTTCCGCTTTGCTGCGTGGTGTCAACCGACAATTTCTTAAAGCACAGTGTAGATATTTATAAGAAGAGCATATTGATCTCGCCTGTTCCCGAAAATCCCGGCGTACTTGATCGATTGCTAACCTTTGCAAAGCAAGGCATTGGCGTACTTGTATACGGAACGAAGGAAAAGCTTCAAACAGTCCCAAACTTTGACAACTTGGTGAAGCTTGACGTTGAAGAGAGCGCAGGTCATTTGCGCGAGGCGCTGTCAGCGTGGGGATATGAGATCTCCTTTGCCAAAAAAGAGGCGGGCATCAAGCCCCCCACCATCGGTATCGTGCGACATGATAACGGTCTGTTTTTCTCGGTCTACAATGCAAACACCACTACCGACACGCACTTGAAATTCCCATTTGGCGCACCGATTTTATGCGGTGCAGAAGCCGAAATGACAGACGGAAGATCGTCCTACCGTTTCAGTCGAGGTGAACATCGGGAATGCAGAGTATTCGTTGAGCAAAATAACGGTGTGATCTCCTGTCACGAAGCGCCCCCTGTTAATGCAAGGTTCAGACGTGCCATCAAAATAATGGGGCTTCGTGATGCGACCGTATGCCTTTTCCCCGAAAAAGGCTGCGAATCGGCTGTGTCGATAGCAAAGTCCAACGACCGAACACCCGAATTTGATTCTCGATTCACTGCCGTCCATGATGAAAAATACGGCACCTATCTGAAGGGTGAGCATATTGACGGAACGATTCGGTTTTTGATTGGACGCAAATGCTAACTACCCATTGTTCGGTTTCGGTCATATTGTAAAGTATCTGTTAAAAGTTGTTGTCCTTTATTGACCACACTACTGTCGGGCTCGTCCATCATTCAAAACGGCAAAATTATCGGCGCGCATTGAAATTGCAGAATTTTTGCTTTATTTTACAGAATCGTATCTTGAACGATTTTACGCAATGTGATATGATGATGCTATGACGAAGCAGAAGTTTGTGCGCATGCGCCGCATCTTCTGAATATTCGGGACGAAAGGATGATTGATCATGAACACAAAGCAGATTGTTTTTACCAAACCCAATACCGCAGAGCTGTTAGATGCCGAATGCCTCCCCCCCTTGGCGCATGAGGTATCGGTTGAATTGGCTGTCTCTGCTATCAGTGCCGGC
>JAGBSP010000059.1 GCA_017631855.1 Clostridia bacterium
ACAAACCCGCTCTCATTGACGAGCAAAAATCAAGAACGAATCCCCTATCCTACACCAGAACAAGCAAATCCGAACTGGTTCGTTACGACGGAACTGTTTGGATTTGTTTATTACTTTAATTCTCCAGATTGAAACACACCGCAGAGAGTGACATATGACCCCTCGGCGGTGCATTTATTCGTTTTCAAAATAAGGCTTTGTTCTGTTACAAGTGAAATCGTAATAACATTGTCTTGCATTGATAAATTGATATGCCATCATCAATAACGGGCGGATTTCGGGATTACTCCACTTATGATATACCTTGATTATATTATCATCTAAAGTTAAGCTATCTTCATTCAAAAGACCGTATTTAACAAGTAACGGTTCAATTTCAAGGAATCTTTTAAGTGTGATGCCAATATTTTTAGCCATCATATCCGCGGTATATTGACTCGTTTCCGTTGTGCTTTGTGTAAAAATAATCGCCTTCATTCCATCTTCCGAAGCAAGCAACGAAAAGAACTCTCCAAAGTTCTTTTCGGACAATAGCTTTTTTGATATTTCGGGCGTATCACTGACCGCACAAAAGAACGGAAAGTTTTCTACAAGAGATAAATACGTCGTTCCCTCATTGTTGATGATTTGAGATGTTATTTGCTGATTGCCACAATTCTTTTCAATGACATCCTTTAAAAGAGGTCGACTTTCATTGCCGAAATATGCGCTTTGCAAAGTCCATATGGTTTCAAACATAAATTTGAAAAAATCCATTTTATCTTCTTTGCAATAGGTCTTTTGAAGACAAAACTTAAACAAATCATCAAGGATATCATCTTGAGAGTAATCGGATATCTTTTTTTCTACTCCAAATAAGGCATCAATAGACACCCCTAAAATCTTGGAAATAGCCGGCAACAAATAAGTATCTGGAACGCCTCCGTTTTCCCATTTCGACACAGCTTGTCCCGAAACGCCTACTAATTCTCCAAGCCGTTCTTGCGTATAGCCTTTAAGCTTTCTATATTTTGCAATCTTTTCTCCGATTTTTAGTTCCATAAAGACCTCCATATCTTCATCATCACCGGTGTGAACTTATTATATCACAAATCAAGGTTTGATACAATAGAGGCAATGTTACGTTTCACAACTGCGATTTGGGAACTTTATATTTGTTAAAGATACCGCCGAGAGCAACATATGAACTCTCGGCAGTATGCTCCACCAAAAGAAACAAGAGGTGTACGTATGTGCACCTCTTGTTTCTTTTGTTTTAAACTTAAACTAGGGGATTCGAACGCGCGAGCCATTAACCAATGGTTGATGAAAACTTTTCCATTTGGAATTGACACTGCTTTTTCCTTGTGCTATACTATAACTACAATGCAATGCATTCCATTGCAAAATTCACAGAAAGGAGGCGAGTTATGTTGAAAAGAAGTACGTTTGTTCAGAGGTCGAATATCTCGCCTGCGGTCGCTTGAGCCAAAAAAATCTCAAGCACAAAGGTCTTGATTCACGTCTGAACACGGGGGCTTTTTGCCACTCAAAAAGCCCCCGTCCAACCATTCCCTGACAAGAGGGATCAGATGCAAAAGAGGTGAGTATGACCATTTCCCCGATCTTTATTTCAAAAAAGATCAAAGAATATCGGGCAACACAGGGACTCTCTCAATCCGAGTTCGGCAAGCTCTTGGGTGTGACAGCGCAAGCCGTCTGCAAATGGGAAAATGAGCTCTGCTACCCCGACATTATTCTTTTACCCGCGCTGGCAGAGCTTATGAGCTGTCAGATTGACGACTTTTTTCAAAAAAGTCCACCGAAAGACACCGCCTAAGCGGTGTCTTTTCCTTTTCCTTGACAAACCCTCTCGGATATAGTATAATAAAAACGACAACAAACAAGGAGCATTCCATTCATGAAATTCGTTTTTGCTTCGGATTCTTTTAAGGGGAGTCTTTCCTCGGAAAAGATCAATGATATTCTGACTTCCGTAGCTCACCGACACTTTCCCGATGCCGAAACAGCGGCAATTCTGACCGCCGACGGCGGCGAGGGGACGGTGGATGCCGTGCTTGCGGGCACGGGCGGCGAGCGCGTATGCGTTTCGGTGCACGATCCCTTGGGTCGACCGATCGAAGCGTCCTACGGAAGAATCTCCGAGCGATGCGCCATCGTCGAAATGGCGGCGGCTTCGGGACTTCCTCTGCTCTCGGACAGAGAGAGAAATCCGCTCTTCACCTCGACCTTTGGCACGGGTGAGCTGATCGCACACGCGCTGGATCACGGCGCGACCGAGATTACGATTGCCATCGGCGGAAGCGCAACCAACGACGGCGGAATGGGCGCGATGTGCGCGCTCGGTGTGACATTTTTCGATGCCGACGGAAATCCCCTTTCGGGCATCGGTGCCGATCTTGAAAAAATGGCTGACATTGATCTTTCGGGGCTCCATCCGAGAGTTAAGGACACCCGCTTCACCGTGATGTGCGACGTCAACAACCCGCTCGTCGGCGAGCGCGGAGCGACCTTTGTGTTCGGTCCGCAGAAGGGCGCGACGCCCGAGATCGCCGAACGCTTGGAAGCGGGCATGAAGCATTATGCCGAGGTCATCGAGCGCACGCTCGGCATCTCGGTCGCAACTACCGCAGGTGCGGGAGCGGCAGGCGGACTTGGCGCGGCTCTGCTCGTCTTTTTGGGTGCCACGATGAAGTCGGGCATCGATACTCTGCTCGATCTGATCGAATTTGATTCCCTGCTTCGAGATGCCGATTTCGTCATCACGGGCGAGGGGCGAATGGATTCTCAGTCGGCGTGCGGCAAGGTTGCGTGCGGCGTGGGACTTCGTTCGAAAGATGCGGGCGTTCCCGCCTTTGCCATTGTCGGCGGAATGGGTCAAGGTGCTGAAGCCATCTACGACTGCGGCATCTCGTCGATTTTGCCCACCGTCAATGCTCCGATGCCTCTCGCGAACGCGATCGAGCGCGCCGAGGAGCTTTACGAGAACGCGGCAGACAGACTTTTCCGCCTCATCAAGGCAACGAAAGGAGATCAAAATGAACGAAATTAAACGAATTACCAGCTTTACGGTTGATCACGACAAGATCACCGAGGGCATCTATCTTTCGCGTGTCGACGGCGACGTGATTACCTACGATCTTCGCACGAGAATTCCCAACGCGGGCGACTATATGGACAATCTCACGATGCACTCGCTCGAGCACATGTTTGCGACCTACGTCCGAAACTCCGAGATCGGAGAGAGCGTGATCTATTTCGGTCCGATGGGCTGTCGCACGGGCTTTTATCTGCTCGTCCGCGAGATGCCGCACGAGCGTGTGCTTGCGATCGTCAAGGACGTGCTCGGAAAGATTATCGCGCACGATGGCGAAATGTTTGGAGCGTCGCAAAAAGAATGCGGCAACTACCGCGAACTCTCGCTCGATGCTGCAAAAAACGAAGCTAAGCGTTATCTTGAAGCACTCAATTCCAAAGAGCAAACCTTTGAATATCCGCAATAAAAAGAACACCGTGGTTTTCACCACGGTGTTTTTGATTAGTCATTCCAATAATCGGTTTCGTGAGGCAATCCAATATCCTTTGCGTGGAATACCGGATCCTTTCCTGCCTTGCGCTGACGGTCATAATCTTTCAGTGCGCGCATTGCGTACTTGCCCAAAATGACGATGACGGGAATATTGATCAGCGTCATTGCGCCCATCATCACGTCGGACACGCCCCAAAGAAGGTCGGCGCTCAGTCCTGCTCCCACAAAGATCAGGAGCGATGCGATGACGTAGCTGATGCGCAGGAAGGTCTTGCTCGGAACGCGTCCGAGGAGATACGAAAAGCCCTGCTCAACGTAATAGAGGTTGCCGAGCAACGTCGTAAATGCAAACAAAATCATTGCGACGGTGATAAAGATCGGTCCGAACACACCAAGTGTGCTGGAAAGTGCCGCCTGAATATAGGGTGCGCCCGACAGCTCTGCCGAGGGAGCAACGCCCGATGCCATACACATAAACGCAGTTGCCGAGCAGATCAGAATGGTATCGATAAAGACCGACAGCACCTGTACGAGTCCCTGCTGTACAGGGTGCTTGACCTCTGCTGATGCCGAAGCGTTCGGTGCAGAACCGACGCCTGCCTCGTTACTGAAGAGTCCGCGCTTAACGCCATAAATAATGCAAGATCCACTAAATCCGCCGAAGATTGCGGGAAAATCAAAGGCTTCGGTGAAAATCTGCGCAAAGATCGAGGGGAGCGCGGTGACGTTGAGCAACGTAATGACGAGTGCCACGAGAACGTATGCAACGCCCATCACGGGAACGAGCAGGGTTGTCACCCTAATAATTCCCTTTCCGCCGCCCATCAGGCAGAAGCCAACGAGAATTGCGATCACTCCTCCGATGATCCAGGGCGTGACCGATGCATTGTAGAAGGAATATCCCGCAAAGGTGGATTGCAGGTTATAGGACGCGAGCATATTGAAGCCAACGCCATAGGTCAGAATCAGACAAACGACAAAGATCATTGCCAGAGGCTTACACTTCAGTGCCGCCTCGATGTAATAGGCAGGTCCGCCGTAGCTTCCCTCGGGACCTTTCTTTTTATAGATCTGCGCGAGCGTGCTCTCCACGAACGCCGATGCCGCGCCGACGAGCGCGATCACCCACATCCAGAAGACCGAACCGAATCCACCAAGGCAGATCGCGGTCGAAACGCCGATGATATTTCCCGTTCCAACGCGCGATGCGGTCGACACCATCAGTGCCTGAAAGGACGAAACTCCCTTGCCGTCCTTCGGCTTCTCTGTCACAGATTTGAACTGTGCGCCGAGCAGACGGAACTGCGCAAAGCGGCTGCGGACGGTAAAATAAAGTCCGCCGAGCACCAACAAAATAATCAGAATGTAGCCGTACAACGCGTCATTGACGGCATTTACGATGTTTTCCAACATAAAGGACCTCTTTCTTTTTGTTTTGTTTTGTTTTTATTCTTGATAGCTTTATTATAACATAGTTTGGGGAAAGTTGCAAGAGAAAAAGCACCGTCGGTGCTTTTTCTCTATATTTTTTGATCAACGTATGACCGCACTCCTCGCAAAGCGCGTTTTCAATCGCATTTTCTCTACCGCAAACGGCGCATTGGCAGTGCGTGTCATTTCTCTTTGGCAAAACAACGATATGCTTTGAGCCGTAGAGCTGAAGCACTTGATCCCCCACCGAATACCGATCGGAGAAATGATCGGCGCTGGTATTTTGTACCGTCATCGTTCTCACTACGGTATACGTACCTGCATTGATTTCTTTGGTGATCATTTCCCCGTCACTTCTTCGAATGGTCAAAACAAAGGTAAGCATTCCATACGGCTTCACGCCTCGCGAATTGACATCACTTCCGCTGCTTCTTTACGATTTTTACCACCATAAGAGCAATTCCCAATAAAACCTGTACGCCGATGATAGATAATGGAATCAACGTCATATATTTTCCAATCGTTTCCCATGGCGGCATCTTGCCAAGCCAAAGGACTACTCCGATAAACAGCACGATCAATAACACAATCGATACCGTTGTCACGGCATTGCGAATTTTTTCTTCGGTTCGTTTCGAAAGCTCGTTTTCGGGGACAATAAGAAACATCAGCTTAAGATAGATCCACATCACCAGCTCCATAACGCCTTCGATCAAAATCTCAAAAAATATTTCAAAAAGGCACCCCACCATCGTTTCTCCTTTTCTTGGTTGTAAAAAAAGCACCTGCTTTTGCAAGTGCTTTTTCTGGGGTGAGTGATGGGATTCGAACCCACGGCCTCCAGGGCCACAACCTGGCGCTATAACCAACTTAGCTACACCCACCATATGGCGTGCCTTAAGGGATTCGAACCCCTGACCTACTGCTTAGAAGGCAGTTGCTCTATCCTGCTGAGCTAAAGGCACATACTGCATAAATGGCGCAACGAGTGCGCCATTTACGTTGGAGCGAGTGATGGGAATCGAACCCACGCGACCAGCTTGGAAGGCTGGGATTCTACCATTGAACTACACTCGCATATGCGTGTTCTTGAAAACTGCTATAATATAATACCATAAACTTTTCTTCTTGTCAATAGTTTCTGCAAAATTTTTTTAATTTATTTTTTCTCTTGCCTATTTTTGCTTTTTATGATAAAATAAAATCAATAAAACATAAAGGACTTTCTTATGAAAAAGAATAAACATACCTTATCTTATCTTCTCACCCCCGACTATATGTTCTCTACCTTTGACGAGGTTACGCCCGAATTTCTGGAAAACATCGGAATTTCGGCACTTCTGATCGACATTGACAACACGCTCGCGCCCTATGAGCAGGACACCCCCGACGAGCGAATCGTCGCGTGGTTTGACTCGCTTCGCGCACACGGCATCAAGGCGTCGCTGATTTCCAACAATCATCCCCCGCGTGTCGAGCTTTTCAATCAATCGCTCGGACTTCCCGCCTATCCCGACAGTGGCAAGCCAAAGAGCCGCTCGCTTCTTGCCGCAATGGAAGAAATGGGCTCGACGCGTGAAACTACGGCAGGTCTTGGCGATCAGCTTCTGACCGATGCGCTTGCCGTCCACCGCCTCGATATGATCTCGATCATCGTTCCGCCCATCAAGGACAAAACGACGCCGTTTTTCCGTTTCAAACGATGGTTGGAAAAGCCGTACATCCGTAAATACAAAAAGCAACACGAGGAAAAACTATGAGAAAGATCGATCATCCTACCTTCGGTCCGGGAGGTAACAGCGAGTCCTTTTATGACGAAGGCTTCAAATCGACGCTACAAGCGCCCGCGTGGCTGGCTTCGAAGGGTCTTGACGCATACGAATACGAAGCGGGCAACGGCTTGACTGCCGGCGATGCTTCGCTCAAAAAAATCGGTGAGGAAGCGAAAAAGCACAGCATTTTGATGTCCTTCCACACCCCGTATTTTATCTCTTTGTCGGGCGTGGAAGAGGAAAAGCGACTGAACAGTATCAATTATATTTCGCGTTCCCTGCACGCCGCAGAGCTTCTGGGTGCCGACACCATTGTCATTCATACGGGCAGTGCCGCAAAGATCTCTCGCGAGGAAGCAATGGCACTTGCCGCCGACACGCTGACGAAAAACCTTGAGGTCAACGGCGATACCGAGATCCGTATGGGACTTGAAACGATGGGCAAAATCAATCAGCTCGGTACGCTCGAAGAGGTACTGACGCTCTGCAAGATTGCTCCGATCTATCACCCCGTGGTCGATTTCGGTCATATGAATGCGCGCTATCTCGGCGGATATTTTTCGGACGTGGACAGCTACCGCGCCATCTTTGATAAAATTGCCACGACGCTTGGCGACGAATACGCCTACAATCTGCACTGCCATTTTTCCAAAATTGAATACACGAAGGCGGGCGAGAAGAAGCACCTGACCTTTGAGGACAGCATCTTCGGTCCCGACTTTGAGCCGCTTGCCGAGGCGATCGTTCGCGAGGGTGTTTGCCCCCGCATCATCTGCGAATCGGCGGGCACGATGGCGGAGGACGCGCTCTTTATGAAGCGCAGTTGGCTTTCTGCCAAAGGAGAATAAGATGTCACATCTTCAAACCTTTCAAACCGCACTCGCTTCCCTTGGGATCGACGGTGCGCTGATCTCGTCCGAGGTCAATCAGAGATATCTCTCGGACTTCCCCTTTTCGGACGGCTATCTGCTCGTCACGCCCGAGCATGCCTATCTTCTGACCGATTCGCGCTACGCCGAGGCGGCACGGGAGCAGGTACGTGACTTTAAAATTCTGCTTCCCAAGAAAAAAATGACCGATACGCTGGCAGAACTGATTTCGGAACACCGCATTGCCAAGCTTGCTTTGGAAGAAGATTCTGTTTCTTATTCCGACTATCAAGATTTTTGCAAAGCGCTTGCCCCCGCAGGGCTTCTCTCAGGGGCGTCCAAAATTCTTCGTGAGCTCCGTGCCGTAAAAACGCCCGACGAGATCGAGCGGATCGCCAAAGCGCAGGAAATTACCGACCGTGCCTTTACGCATATTCTGAATTTTATTTCCACCAATGCAAACGTCACCGAACAAGAGGTGGCGCTGGAGCTCGAATTTTTTATGCGAAAACAGGGCTCGGATGGGGTAGCGTTTGACACCATCGCCGTTTCGGGGCCCGCTTCGTCGCGTCCGCACGGTGTTCCCTCGGATGCAAAGCTCCGCCGCGGATTTCTCACGATGGATTTCGGTGCAAGAGTCGACGGCTACTGCGCCGATATGACGCGCACCGTGGTGATCGGCAAGGCAGACGAGGAGCTCAAAACAATCTACTCCACCGTTCTTGCGGCGCAGAGAAATGCGCTTGAACAGATTCACGAAGGAATGCTCTGCCGCGATGCCGACGAGCTTGCGCGCTCGGTCATTCGAGAAGCGGGCTACGGCGACGCCTTTGGACACAGCCTCGGTCACGGTGTGGGACTTGACGTGCACGAAGCACCTTCCCTTTCCCCGAAAGCCAAGGAAGACAGTCTGCTCAAGGTCGGCAACGTCGTCACCGTCGAGCCGGGCATCTACCTCGAAGGAAGATGCGGTTGCCGCATTGAGGATATGGTCGCCATCACCGAGAACGGTATTCGGAATTTTACGAAAAGTACAAAGGAGCTCATTGAGCTATAAACTTTTCCTTAAAAAAATCCGTATAAAAGAAAGGGACTATCGCTAGTCCCTTTTTTCTATGAAGTTTTCTTTTGGTTACTTTTCTTTTTCAAAAGAAAAGTAACACAAACCGCATCCCTTAGAACACCTTGTCGCAAACCTCGTCGAGAACGCCGAGATCCCAGAGGAGTCTGGGAAGAACGTACTTGTCGCGGAAGTCCTTGGTGCACTTGAAGATCATCGGTACGAGCTCGGGCTCAACGCCGATCGCGTCAATGCTCTTCGGTGCCTCGATCGCATCGAGAATTGCCTCGAATTCCTCGACCGAAGGAATTTCCTCGTCGATAATACGGAGAATATCATCCCACTTGTCGAGAATGACCTCAAGACGCTTTGCGTGCTTTTCGGGATCGTATTTCTTCTCCTTTGCCTCGAGCGCGATCATCGGCTCTGCCGACTGACCGATAAACTCTCTGAGCTGACGGCTCCAATCCTCGAAATCGAAATTCTTCACGAATTCGAGCGCCTTTTCTCTGTTGGGCGCGATATTCTTGACCTCATTGAATGCCTTGACCGCATAGAGCGTGCCAAGCAATACCTGCATACCGTGCGACGAGGTCGGCGTACCGAACTCGAGTCCTCTCATATCGAGCACGAAGCAGAAATAATGCTCAAGTCCGCCGCCCGGACGCGAACAACCCGCATAATCCATTGCCGCGCCGCAGTCAATCAGTGCGTTAAAGAGCGCGTCCATTGCCGCCTCGTCACGCTTCAGAAGTCCTGCCGCGTTGTTAACGCAGTTCTTCAGCGTATCTCTCGTAAACTGAGCAACGTCCTCGCAGTAATATTCCCCGTTGATGAGGTTGGAAAGACGCCACTCGCAAATACTGACGTACTTTGCAAGCATATCGCCAAGACCTGCCTTCGCCATAAAGGTCGGTGCGCCGTTGAGCACGTCGATATCACCAACAATCACCTCAGGCGACTTTGCGGGAATGGTCTTCTTGACACCGTTCACCTCCATCGAGGAGCTTCCCGAAGCGTAACCGTCCATATACGCGGCGGTCGCTACGATAAAGTAAGGAACGCCTGCGACGTTTGCAAGGATCTTACAAGCATCGTTGATAACGCCCGAACCGACACCGATCACGAGGTCGCACGACTTATCGTATGCCATCACGGCACCGCCGACCGTCTTTTCGTTCGGAATGACTCTCTTGTCGGGGAAAATATAGGTCACGCAAGCAAGTCCTGCCGCTTCGAGGGCATTCTTCACCTTCTCACCCGCGATCGGATAGGTGTTCATATCTGCTACGATGAACGCCTTTTTTGCACCGTACATCTTTACGTATTCGGGAATGTCTGCGATCGCGCCGCTCTTTACGAGACGGTGCTCGACCATCGTCTTGTGAACCTTACCACAAGAACAAACCACATTAGGATCAAATTGAATTGCCATAATAGTCTCCTTTGATTATTTAATTTCTTCAATGTTATAGGGTGTCGACTGATATACGAAATAGTTGAGCCAGTTGGAGTAGAGCAGGTTTGCACAGCTTCTCCACTTGACGATCGGATCTTGCGTGTCGTCGTCGTTCGGAAAATAATTCTTCGGAACGTCGATGGGAAGTCCTGCGTTCTTGTCGCGGAAATACTCGTTTTTGAGCGTATCTGCGTCGTATTCCGAGTGTCCCGTTACGAAGATCTGTCGTCCCTTTTCGGTCGCGCAAACGAACACGCCCGCTTCCTCGGAGCTGGAGAGAATCTTCAACTCGGGGACGGCTTCGATGTCCTCGCGCGCACAGGTTGTGTGTCTGGAGTGAGGAACAACGAAGGTGTCGTCAAAGCCTCGGAAGAGCATCGACTGCTTGTGATCGAGCGTGTGTTCAAAGACGCCGAACATCTTTTTGGGAAGCGACTGCTTTTTGACGCCGTAGTGGTAGTAAAGTCCCGCCTGAGCGCCCCAGCAAATGTGGAAGGTGCTTGTTACGTGGGTTTTCGACCACTCCATAATCTCGCAAAGCTCTTCCCAATAATCGACCTCTTCAAATTCCATCAGCTCGACGGGCGCACCCGTGATGATCATTCCGTCGTATTTCTTGTTGCGAACCTCGTCAAAGGTCTTGTAAAACGCCAGCATATGCTCGGCAGAGGTGTGCTTCGATTTGTGCGACGCCGTCTGCAAGAGCTCAAGCTCGACCTGAAGCGGCGTGTTTCCGATCAGGCGCGCGATCTGCGTTTCGGTGACGATCTTCTGCGGCATCAGATTGAGCATCAGGATCTTCAGAGGACGAATATCCTGCGTCATTGCGCGCGTTTCGGTCATCACGAAAATATTTTCATTCAGTAATACCTGCGTCGCAGGCAATAAGTTCGGAATTTTGATCGGCATTCCGTCAACCTCCTAAAGCTTAATTCAATGCATCAAGCGCCTGCTTGATGTCAGCGATAAGATCCTCTGCGTTCTCAATACCGCAAGAAAGACGTACGAGATCGCCCGAGATGCCCGCCGCAACGAGCTCTTCCTCGTTCATCTGACGGTGGGTTGCGCTTGCGGGGTGCAGGCAGCAGGTTCTCGCGTCGGCAACGTGAGTTTCGATTGCCGCAATCTTGAGATTGCCCATAAACTTTTCTGCCATCGCTCTGCCGCCCTTGACGCCAAAGCTGACGACACCGCAGGTGCCGTTCGGCATATATTTCTGAGCAAGATCGTAATACTTATCGCCCTCAAGGCTCGGATAGGTAACCCAAGCAATGCGGTCGTCGGACTTGAGGAATTTTGCAACCGCAAGACCGTTCTCGCAATGGCGAGCCATTCTGACGTGCAGGCTCTCGAGTCCAAGGTTCAAAAGGAATGCGTTCTGAGGTGCCTGAATCGCACCGAAGTCACGCATCAGCTGTGCCGTTGCCTTGGTAATAAACGCGCCCTCAAGACCGAAGCGCTCGGTGTAGGTCACGCCGTGATAGCTATCGTCGGGCGTGCAAAGTCCCGCGAATTTCTCGGGGTACTTGGTCCAGTCAAATTTTCCGGAATCGACGATACAACCGCCGACCGCCGCGCCGTGACCGTCCATATACTTAGTGGTCGAGTGCGTAACGATGTCCGCGCCCCATTCAAAGGGACGGCAGTTGACGGGAGTAGCAAAGGTGTTGTCGATGATCAGCGGAACGCCGTGCGCGTGAGCAACCTTGGCAAAGCGCTCGATGTCAAGCACGGTCAGCGCGGGGTTTGCAATCGTTTCGCCAAAGACCGCCTTGGTGTTCTCGCGGAACGCCGCGTTGAGCTCTTCCTCGGTCGAGTCGGGAGAAACGAAGGTAAAGTCGATTCCCATCTTCTTCATCGTAACCGAGAAGAGGTTAAAGGTGCCGCCGTAGATCGTCGAGCACGCAACCACGTGGTCACCACAGGACGCGATATTGAAAATCGCAAAGAAGTTGGCAGCCTGACCCGAAGAGGTCAGCATCGCGGCAGTACCGCCCTCCATGTCGCAGATCTTTGCGGCAACGCTGTCGTTGGTCGGATTCTGCAGACGAGTATAGAAATAGCCCGAAGCTTCGAGGTCAAAGAGCTTGCCCATCTCGGCGCTCGACTCGTATTTAAAGGTCGTGCTCTGAATGATCGGAATCTGTCTGGGTTCACCGTTACCGGGCGTGTATCCACCCTGAACACATTTGGTTTCAATTTTATAATTCGACATAAAAAATCTCCTTTTGGACAAATTTTCTCATATTAAAAATATTATAGCACAATTCAAGAGGAGTTGCAAGAGATTTCAGACAAAAAAAGCCCCGCGCATTTTAAAAATGCGCGGGGAATGATTTATGTAGCAGTATAGCCCCAAGTAACAGAACCGCCATTACACCAATCCTCATGCCAACCGAAAGGCTTTTCGGATGCTTCGCACAAAGCAACCGAGTTCCAAAACGCCTCCTGTCCGACTGTAGAGACAGTACTTGGAATTACAACAGAGCCTTTGGCATCGTAAAAAGCCTGAGCTCCGATTTTTTGCAATCCTCGTGGCAAAATCAAGCAACTTACCGTCTTTACTTGATGACCGCGATGCGCAAAGCACAGGTTGCCGATCTCGATCAGGGTTGACGGGAAGTGAACCTCATTCAATCTCGGACAGTTATAAAACATTCCCGCGGACAACATCGTAACTCCCTCGGAAATTGTCACTTTTGTTAAACGCTTACAGTCAGCAAAAGCATATTTGGCTTCGGTAACAGAGCTTGGTACGGTTACCTCACTAAGATCGCTATTCTTGAAGCAATACTCTCCTATGTGAGAAACTCCCTCGGGAATTTCTATTTTTTTCAATGCTTCGCATTGATAAAAAGCGAAGTCTCCGACTGTTCTCAACGTATCGGGAAGGCTAACGTTTCCCAATTTGAGACAGAAAGAAAATGCACTGGCACCCAAACTACTCACACCACGTTGAATCGTTACGGTATGCAATTTCAAACAAAATTCAAACGCACTTTCGCCGATAGAGGTTACTGAATCGGGAACGGTAATCTCGGTCAGGCTCTCTGCACCCGAAAATGCCTCCTTGCCAATTTGACGTACGCCATTTCCAAAATCGATCTTATTCAAGCTCGTACAACCGGCAAACGCTCTCTCACCAATACTCGTTGCTTTTTCGCCAAAATATACTGTTGTCAAATATTCATTATTTTCAAACACGCCCTTTCCCACGGGTGCGTTGATATATAGTACAGCATCCTGACACGAACCAATTCCTGTCACGACTCCTCCTGTCATCGCTAGCCCTTGCGAGCTTTGCGGTGACTCGATCGGAATGCTTACCGTCATCAGGTGCTCTCCTGCCATATAGGTCGCGCGAAGCGTCAGCTCTTTATCAAAAGGCAGATCCTCGACCTTGCGATCCGTCGTTGAAATCTCCCGCAAAAGCGTATCGCCCTCGTAAAGTCCAAGGCTGCTCAGCGTCTTCTCTCCCGTATAGTCCTTATGCCAGACTGTCTTAAAGGAAACGTCCACGCCCGATAGACGGGATGCGGTGAGCGAGAAGACGTTTTCGGTGTACACCGCTTTTTTCGTCAGAATATGCGCCTTGGCTCCCTCGCCGTCAACCGCGTCGTACACGGCAACAATCGCGTATTGATAGAGCGTTTCGGGAACAAGTCCGTCAAAAAGAACCGTATCTCCGTGTTGGATCTCTTTCTTCGCAACGATGTCTTCTCCGTCATAAAGCACGGCGTAAAGCTCGCCCTCGCTGGCAGAGATCAAAGCGTTCGGGTCGGAAAGCTCGGTAACAAAGGAGATATCAAAAAAGCCAATGCTTTCCGAGGTCACAGCCACCGTCGGCTGATCCTCGGGATAGATATGAACGCGCACCGTCTGCTCGCCGTCCATGCTAACGTCCTTGATTTGCTCGCCGTCGATGTACTTGATCGCATCGATCGTGTATTCCTGCGTGCCATCCACGTCACCGACGTTGTATTTTAGGATCAGCGTTTCCATATCGGAGCCTTCCTCAAACATATACGAGGAATATTTCGTTCCGTTGATGGTAAAAGAGAGGATCTCGAAGTTGTCGGGGTTGTCAATGTGGATCACAAAATAAACGTCCTCGTTTTTCTTTGCGAAATAATCGTCTCGGGCGCTTTCCAACTTCAATTTGAATTCTTCCTCCACCGCATCTTCCATCTTGGGACCGTGTTCGCCACGCTCATACGGATCCGATTGATCGGGAGCACCATGGAGGAAGGTAAGCGAAGATCTACTGAAGTCCATCGCATCGCCCGACAATCGGGTCAATGACATCACCGAGGCAGAGGTCTCCACGGTCGGCAACGAGTTATGTACACTCATGCCGGTATAGATCGGTACCTGCTTCTCGGAAATTGGCGCATTGGGATCGTTTCTGAAAAATTTCAAAAACGCAAACATTCCGCCGCCAAAAGCCAAACAAAAGCAAGCAGCAACCGCAACAATACGAACCCACAAATAGGATTTTTTTACTCTCTTGCCAAGATTTTGGAGCCATGACCAACGAATTTCCGTGGTTTTATCAATGATCTCTTCGTCAATACCGGAGATTGCGTCGAGCTTGATTTTGTCCTTCTCATACATGAGCGTAGCCCTCCTTGTCCAAAAGTTCTTTCAGCTTGACACGCAAGGAAAGCAGAATTCGATTGACCGTACGCTCACTTACTCCAAGCATTTCGGCAATCTCCGCCAATGAATCAGCATAATAATAACGGCAAATAAATACCGTCGCGTCACGATCCGACAAAGAACGCAAATACGCGTTCAGCAGCCGCTTCAGTTCCTCGATCGCATAAGATTCTTCCACCGATGGCTCATAGCTCACACATTCGTCCAGCTCCTCAAGAGAGGTCATCAGCGAAGATGGAATCTTTCTCTTGGCAGACTTTCGACGGAAACGGTCTACCGCAATATTTCTCATAATCTTCGAAAGAAAAATTTGAAAAGCATTCGGACGTGCGGGTGGAATTCGATTCCATGTTCCAAGATACGTATCGTTCAAGCATTCCTCACAATCGGGACGATCGTGCAAAATATTATACGCGATTTTAAAGAGATATCGACCGTACTTAGCATCGGTTTGAGCAATGGCGCGTTCTTCCCTTTTCCAATAAAGATCAATAATCTCTTCGTCAGACAAACAATTCTCGGTCACAGAGTTTTCGGAATTCATAGTCTCCTCCTTGGGGATATGATTTTTTTGAAAAACCGTATGGTCCCTCAATCTATAAGTCGCAAAAAAACAAAAAACACGACACGATTTTAAAAACAAAAAAAGAACAGCGAAATGCTGTTCTTTCGTGTGAATATATGTTCACAAAAAACCGAACAAAGCTTAAAAGAGTTCGAACACGAAACTCAAGAAATTTGTACGTATGCTGAACTAATAAAAGTTCAAGCCCTCGGTCTATTAGTATCGGTCAGCTAAACACATTACTGTGCGTACACCTCCGACCTATCAAACTTGTAGTCTGCAAGTGACCTTACCTAGTCAAGCTAGGAGGGATATCTAATCTTGAGGTTTGTTTCACGCTTAGATGCCTTCAGCGTTTATCAAATCCGCAC